>PBRG01000097.1 GCA_002726615.1 Marinobacter sp. | reverse complement strand
GCCAAGAAAGATCAGGTGCCCGCGCACGTCATTGAGAAGGCCATCGAGAAAGCCCGGGGTGGCGCTGGCGAGGATTTTTCCCCTGCTCGCTATGAAGGATTCGGCCCCGGCAACTGCATGGCCATCGTGGATTGCCTGACCGATAACCCCAACCGCACCTTCGGTGACGTGCGCCTGGCGTTCACCAAGACCAAATGCAAGATCGGCACCCAGGGCAGCGTCAGCCATATGTTTGATCATTGCGCCATTCTCGGTTTCAAGGGCGACGACGAGGAAGCGGCCCTGGAAGCACTGATGATGGCGGATGTGGATGTCACTGACATTGAGCACGAAGAGGGTATGATTACTGTATTCGCGCCCCACACCGAATACGCCAAGGCGCGACAGGCACTGCAGGAAGCGTTTGAAGGCCTGGAGTTTGAAGTGGACGAGATCCAGTTCCTGCCCCAGACCACCACCACTGTCGAAGGCGACGACATTGAGCTGTTCGAAAAGTTCATGGACATGCTGAACGACCTCGATGACGTCCAGAATGTATACCACAACGCAGTCATCGCGGACTGACGGGAGCAACACCTTGGCCAGGGTCGTCATACTCAAAACAGGTAATACCTACCCGTCCCTTCTGGAGTCATTTGGGGATTTCGATAGCTGGTTTTTGGCCAGGCTGGCTCCGGAGCTCGACCTTCACGTAGTCGATGTCACGGTTGACGATCTGCCGGGCAAACCCGGGGATTGGGACGGGATCGTGGTGACGGGATCACCAGCCATGGTCAGTGACCGGGCGCCCTGGAGTGAGAACACTGGCGCGTGGCTGGCTGAGGCTGTGACGGAAGAGGTGCCAGTTCTGGGTGTCTGCTATGGCCATCAGCTACTGGCCCACGCTCTGGGTGGTGAAGCCGGCTACCATCCACGTGGCCGGGAAACCGGCACCCATCGGGTAGAGTTGCTGGACGCTGCAATGGATGACCTTTTGTTTAAGGGGTTGCCCCAGACATTCCCGGCGCAATTGACGCATCGGCAGTCCGTACTCCGGTTGCCGGAGAATGCCGTCCTTCTTGGCCGCAACGATTTCGAACCGCACCAGGCCTTTCGTGTGGGCCGCTGTGCCTGGGGTATACAGTTCCACCCGGAATTCTCAGCAGAGGTGATGCGCGCCTATCTCAAGGTGCAGGCACCCGATCTGGAAAAGGAAGGGCTCGATGCCAAGGCACTGATTGAGAACGTGATCGACGCGCCCAACGCCACGTCCCTGCTCGATCGATTCTCCCGACTGGTGCTCGACGCCCAGCCAATGCACCACTAATCCAGTATGTAGGCGGTTTTCTCCAGCGCATTTTCCTCTTCGTCAATGAAGCGGAACTCGTTCCAGCCAATGCGAACCAGGTCGTTACTGTTCAGGCGCTGGCGTCGGTCAATCCGGAGTTCGTTCACAAATGTCCCGTTGGTGCTGTTCTGGTCGGTGATGTAGTAATCCACTGTGCCTTCCAGATAGGCATTGGGTACCGCCTCGATCAACGCATGATGGCCGCTGACCGAAATTTCGTCGATGCGGATATCGTTATCGCCACGCCTGCCGACATGAATCTCCGGCTGATCCAGCTCAAAGGTGGTCACTACAACGTTGTCCACCAATTGGGAAAATGACGCCATACAGGCCTCCTCTATTAATTAAGAATCAACAGTACAACGGACACGTTGTCGGCCGCCTCATTATCCAGGCTCGCATCCACCAGCGCCCGGACCTTCTCGTCGGCTGTCTCGCACACGGATATAAGCGAAAGCCATTGGTCCTCTGGCAACGCACCCGTAAGGCCATCGGAACATAGCAATAGGGAATCTCCAGCCGCCATCCGCACGCGGCGGAAGCTGGCAATGGCCGATGAGGCACCAAGCGCGCGCGTCAGCACATTACGGAAAGGCACATGGGGCACGTCATCAGGGCGGATGCTGCCGTCATCCAGCATGTTCTGTACCACGGTGTCGTCGCGGGTCTGGCATGCCAACTCTCGCCCTTGAACGAGATAGCAGCGGGAATCCCCCAGATGTGCAATGTGAGCTTCACCGTCAATCACCCAGGCCATAACCAGCGTGGTCCCCATTTTGGCCAGATCCACGTCGGCAGCCCTTTGATCGGCAATTCGCTCACTGGCCAGATTGATCGCAAACTGTATGGCGTCGTCCGGCTCCTCCGGCACACCTTCATCCGGCGACAACCAGGGCACCAGCACTTCCATCACCGTGTCCACTGCTATACGGCTGGCCACTTCCCCGCCGTGATAGCCACCCATACCATCGGCAACCACCAGCAACACCTGCCGGTTATTCTCGCTGACCCGCCAGTCAATAGCGTCCTGGTTGGCCTTGCGCAACGCCCCTACATCCGTTATTCCAGCCACCTGGGGATTCATCACGATGCTTCCTCCCTTGCCTCACGGCTCGCCTGTCTTCGCAACGCTTCTGCCATGGTGGCGGCACTCAGGAAGCGTTTGTCAGGCTCCCGTTGGATGGCTTTATTAATCAGACGGACAACACCGTTGGGGAGTTCCGGGTTGAACTCGCGGACGCTCCGCGGGCGCTTATTCAGAATCTGGTAGGTCAGGTTGGCCAGGGTGTCACCCTGATAGGGTGTCTCCCCGCACACCAGTTTGTACAGCGTGATTCCCAGACTGTAGGTATCGGTGGCGCCAGTTACTTTCTGCCCCTTGAGCTGTTCCGGAGACATATAAAGTGGGCTGCCCATGACACTCCCGGTGCGAGTCCGCGAGTCGTCCGAGATCTTGGCAATGCCGAAATCGGTAATCTTGATCTCACCGTTGTCCGGGTTGAAGATGATGTTACCCGGTTTGATATCGCGATGGATGATCTTCTGACGATGCGCGTAATCGAGGGCATCCGCCACCCGAGCGACGATATCCAGCACCTTCGCCAGCGGCAGTAACCGCCCCGGCTTGCCAAACTCACTAAGCGGCCTGCCCTTTGCGTAATCCATGGCGATAAACGCAAGGTCGGCCTCTTCCCCGACGTCATACACGGTGACAATTGCCGGATGGCTGAGACGGCCCGCCGCCTCGGCTTCCCGAAAGAAACGTGATTTCAGGTCCCGCAGCTCGTTGTTCTCAAAGGCCTGGTAACTGAGCGTCTTGATGGCCACGGTACGGGCTATTTTGGGGTCCTTGCCGAGATAGACCACGCCCATGGCGCCTCGCCCTATCTCGCGTTCGATTTCGTAGCGGCCCAGGGTGGGCCGGCTGACGCTTTGCTCGGGCATGACCAGGGTTCGCGTATTGTCAAAACCACTCGGGGAAACAACGGTTGCCTCGGCAGTCAGGTTCTCAAGAGCCGCCAGGCGTTTTTCCACGTCCCGGTACTTCCGCTTCTGCTGAAGAATCTGCTGGTAGGTAGCGGACGCCCGGTCGTACTGCCGTTTGCGCTCCTGCTGAATGGCAATGTCATATTGCAGTGCCAAGGTGTCTTCGGTGGGAGGGCATTCGGCCAGCACCTCGAGCGCCTCATCGGACTGCCCCTGTTGTAGCAACAGGCGGCCAAGGCGGGTGCGGGCTGCACGAACGTTCTCAGACAACGCGACAATATCACGCCTCGGCTGCAGCCAGAACAACATGATGACGTAACCGACCATCAGCAGGGTGACCACTTCACCCAATGGCAACCAGGCGCTCTGATAGAACATGAGCGCCGCTTGTAGAACCACCAGAGCCCCGGCAACGAGCAATAGCACCGGTAGAGCAACCGCGCCTCCCATTTGGGGAACCGCAAGCACCAGGATCAGTGCCGACGCCATCAAACCGGCGCGAATCGCCAGCGCCGACCACTCGGGTTCGACAAGCCCCCGTGCCTGCAGCGCCGTTGCGAATGCGTCCGGTGACATATCCACAACCTTAACGGCGTCCTCAATGCCCGCAGGGTTGCCAAGAGTGCTGAACAATACCCGATCCAACCAACCCAGCAGTGGCAAGGCGTCGCCCACAAACACACAGGCCAACGCCAGCACAACAATAAGCAGGCGCAAACTGAACAGATGGGAACCAATTAGAGCCAGTGAATTCACAAGAATCGTTGTCGTAAATGATTGATACGACAAGTTTAGAAAGTGAATGCCGGCAGCGATAGCTCAAGACGGACCTTTTTTGTAAGTGTTTGTTTAGCTGGGACCAGGATCACGTCGCGATCATTATTAATCCAGGATGACAAGGGTGTAAGGACGACACAGGTTCCGGTGCAGTATAGTTTCGTCTTTGGACTCTTTCCGTCAGGAAGTACGACGATGACAGTGAAGTTACTGATCGGCTTGGTTATTCTGGCCGTTACAACAACCGGCTTTTACCACACATTGAAGCCCCTGCCACCCGGGTTCGGTTACGAGGGCACTGCCCATCCTCTGACAAATGCCAGGCTGCTCACCGACAGAACACTGCACTTCGGCAACGAAGAGCCTCGACTGGACCACGAGATTTTCGACGAGGCCCTCGATATGGTTTCGAACGCCCGCCGCTTCGTACTGGTGGACATGTTCCTCTTCAACGGCACCCGTGCGGAAGGCAGCCGTCAGCGGCCATTGGCACAGGAACTGACTGACGCCCTGCTCAAGCAACGTAAGGCGAATCCGGATGTGCGTATTGTTGTTATTTCCGACCCCATCAACACCGTATACGGCGGCACAGTCTCGCCCTATTTCCAGCAACTCAGGCAGGCAGGCATTCCGGTAATAGAAACCAGGTTGGAGCGCCTTCGTGACAGTAACCCGACCTGGTCCAGCCTGTGGCGCTTCTGTTGTCAGTGGATGGGCAACTCGGCGACCGGTGGCTGGCTACCGAATGCACTCGGTGAACAGCCGGTCACCCTGCGCAGCTACCTGGCACTCCCCAATTTCAAGGCCAACCACCGCAAAGTCCTGATCACCGACAACGCTGAGGGCTTTCACGCCCTAGTGACCTCCGCCAATCCACACGATGGCAGTAGCCGGCACAGCAACATCGGCCTGCGATTCGGAGGGCCAGCCGTGGCCGATTTGCTGCTCAGTGAGCGTGCCGTTCTGGCGATGTCCGGTGCAGACACCGGGGTGGTGGACGAAATGATCAGCAGCTTGCCTCAAGCCGCGGCCGGCATCGACTCGGTCGGTACCATCCAGGTCGTCACAGAGTCGGCCATACGGACAGCCGCCAGCGACCTCATTGGCACCGCAAAAACGGGCGACAGACTGGACCTCGCCATGTTCTACCTGTCACACCGAACGTTGCTGAAGGAATTGAAAAAAGCCCACGAGCGCGGTGTCGAAGTTCGGGTACTGTTGGACGCCAACAACGATGCCTTCGGCATGGAAAAAAGCGGCATACCGAACCGACAGGCGGCCATGGAGCTTAGTGGCGCCGGCATCACGGTACGTTGGTGTAACACCGAAGGTGAACAGTGCCATAGCAAACTACTGATCAGGCGAGACACCCAGGGCAACGCCCAACTGCTGCTCGGCTCGGCCAATTTCACCCGCCGCAACCTCGACGATCTGAATCTTGAAACCAGCGTGCTCGTGCGCTCCGACGTACACTCTGAGGTCGTGCGCAAAGCGAGTGGCTTCTTCAACGAGCAATGGGTCCACGGCCCGGGTGAGACTCCGGTAATGAGTCTGCCCTACAATGCCTGGGCTGATGAATCCCGAATACGGTATTGGCAATACAGATTGATGGAGGCCACGGGGCTGTCCACATTCTAAGCGTACTTGGTCATAAGGAACCTGGCCCCCCGAAAACGCGTGCTAGTATTAGGTCAGCTTGAATGTCGGATGTAGCCGTCGGCTACGTCGCAGGCAGCAGCCGGAAAGACCGCTTCTTGAATGAAAAATAACAGGAGAGTGTAATGCAAACCCTGAGAAACCATCTGCGGTACGTATCGTTTGTCATGGCCATCATGATGGCTTTCGGCTCCGTTTGGGCATCCTCCGCCTCAGCGGGGATGGTTGGAACCGATGAGCTGCTGACCGAGCAACGCACCGACCTAGACCGCCAGTCACTGCTCAATATGCTTGAGCGGGATGAAGTAAAGGAAAAGCTGGCAGAAATGGGCGTCAGTCAGGAACAGGTTGAACAGCGCATCCAGAACCTGACGCCGGAGGAATTGTCATCCTTTGAGCAACAACTGGCGGAGGCTCCCGTTGGTGAGGGCGTTGTCGGGATCATTGTTCTGTTCCTTCTGGTGTTCATCATCACAGACATGCTGTGCGCCACCAACATCTTCCCGTTCATCAACTGTATCCGGTAGCGCAATAGCTCCGTGATCAGTTCTATCCAGTTGCACCTGCTGCGAGTCGTTGTCAGTCTTTTACTGGCAGCGATTCTGGCGGGCTGCGCCAGCCGGGCCCAATGGCCCGATAACACCGCCCTGACAACGGCTGATGTTGATCAGCGGAAAGTGCTGGATCATGTTCCGTTCCATGCTCAGGAGCTGTACCAGTGCGGCCCCGCGTCCCTCGCCATGATGCTCAATAGCCAGGGCCTGAACACCAACCCCACCGTACTGAAGGAGCTGGTATACCTGCCGGCACGCCAGGGCAGCCTGAAAGTTGAAATGGTGTCTGCCGCCCGGTCCCATGGCTTGCTGGTTTACCCGCTGGACGGATCACTCAAGAGCCTGCTGGAGGAGATAGCGTCTGGCCACCCGGTGTTGGTAATGCAGAACCTGCGATTCGACTGGTGGCCACAATGGCATTTCGCCGTGGTGATCGGTTACGACGCCAACGACCGCACCATCATCCTTCATACCGGTACCCAGGAGCGGCACGAGCAGGCACTGGACGTGTTCATGGCGACATGGAACCGCGCAGACAACTGGGCCACGGTCATCCTGCCACCCGACCAACTACCGGCGACAGCGCAGCCTCTTCGCTATCTGACATCCGCCAACGACCTGGAAACCACCGGCAGGACCATCGCCGCCACTATAGCCTATCGAACGGCCGAACAGGCATGGCCGGACCAACCAGCTGCCATCATGGGACAGGGAAATATTGCCTGGCAACAGGGCCAGGTGGACCTGGCCGCGCAACATTTCCTGAGACTGACCACCAAATTCCCGAACCTGGCCGCAGGCTGGAACAACCTGGCCCACGCACTGGCCACGCAAGGCTGCGCCACGGCATCCAGGAACGCAGCCAGCTGTGCCAGTGCCATTGATCCGAAGCGTTTCGGCGGTAAAATCCAGAGCGACAGCGATGGACCCCGTCCCATCAAGTGTCCTGTACTGGACTGCCCTACCCCGATTCGCTAACTCTTCTGGAACAGCGCGACGTCCTTGGCCGGAATTTCCAGGTGCCACCCATGCCTCCGGGCCAACCAGGCCATCGTATACTCGCGGTAAAATACAACGTGGGTTGGGTCCCGCCGGTAATGCCAGTTGGCAAATCGTCGGTCGTCTGTCTGGAAGCAGGTCATCACGCCCAACCAGCCACCCGGTTTCATCAGCCTGCTCAACTGACGAAACGTATCCGCCGGGCGATGAAGGTGTTCCACCACCTCTGTGCAGGTTACGAAATCATACTGGTGTTCCAGAACAGACGTGTCCGAATGAAAGAAGGGATCATAGAGCGCCATGTCCATCCCCGCTTCCCGCAGCATCCCGGCCAGCGCCGGGCCGGGGCCACAGCCAAAATCCAGGCCGCGCACACCCGCCTCCAGTCGCTCGAGCAACGGGCTGGTCAGCTTCGAAAGAAAGCGTCGATAGCCCTCATCTTCCGGATGATTGTCGTGGAGGTTGTAAATCTCCCGTTCCCGGCACTCATCCGGCCAGCAAGACGAGTCCATGACCGTGGCCTCACAGATTTCACACCGATAATAATGTATGTCTTTGATTGTCTGGAAGGGCACCAATGAGCGTGCTTCACACACCGGACAGGGCGCTTTCAATGGGAGATCTCCTGCAGAATCTAACGAATGTTTCATTGTCATTTCCGGCCATCACACCAGAACCGTGACCGGTGAGCAAAATCAACCCGGGCAACCCTGCCTATACTGGGCCAAAACAGAGTAAACAACTGTGCGCTGAACGCGGCAGTTCCCCTTAAACAAGGCTACCTCTCATGGAACGAACGGTGGAAACGTCCAGCCCGATGGCGCTCGAAGTGCCGCTGATCTCGGCGCGCTACGCCCGACAGTTTATTCGGTTTATGGAGCGCAAGGGCGTTCGGCGCCACGCCATCCTTGGAGATACCAACATCTCCAGCGACATGCTGGACGATCCCGATGCGAGCCTGTCCATGGGGCAGGTCCGGCAACTGTTGGGCAAGGCGGAGTGGCTGATGGGCGATGAGCGGGCCGCCTTCCAGTTCGGCCAGCAACTGGACCTTCCGGCCCATGGACTACTTGGCTTCGCCGTACTCGGCCAGGAAACCCCCCGCCGACTGATCAGCATGATTGTACAGTACTTGCGCGTAGGCCTGCCGCTGATGGACATGGACCTCAGCTCAACCGGCTCCACTTTCCGGATACAACTGATCGACAATTGGGGTCTTGGTGACCTGC
>PBRG01000096.1 GCA_002726615.1 Marinobacter sp. | reverse complement strand
GTTATGTGACGATACTATCGGCCAAAGCCGGCGTTCAGAGGCCCACTCAACCTGCGTCAGCAAAAGCGAGGCTCGTACATCAACCTGCCGCCGTGGGATCTATGATCGGTTTCCCAGTGTGATAGCCTCGGAAGAGGTGTTCCGGGACCTGTTCATCACCGCGATGAGCTGTCTGGCTCCCCGATCCGGACTCGTAGATTAGGGAATCGGTTTTTTTAAACCTGCTCCGGGTTGGGCTAACATTGGCTGCAGTTGTCAAACAGTCCATCCTCGGTATCGGGATGCGCGATTATTTTGACTGAGCCCGACAGGAGACGACGGATGCACAGACTTTCTGATCACGTTGACTGGCAATATCTGTTTCGTGAGTACTGGCATCTCTACCGTTTTGGCTCCGCAGGCGGAAATCCGATCATCCGCTCACACCTCAAAGACGTTCGCAACAGGCTGAACGCGGAACTTGAAACCAACCCGTCCATGGAATTCGATCAGCCGGTCGAGCTACCTGTTTGCGCCTGGCTGGGGCGTGCGCTGGATCAGGGGCTAAGTGAGCGCACCGCGCCCGTGGTGAGGGCGTTGATGCGGGTTTCCGATCAACTGACCTGGCGCTATGGTTATGAGCGAATGCATAAAAGCCTGGCCCGCAAGTACGCGTACGCGGAACTGATGGGCCCCAATGGTCCGGCAATCAGCAGAAATGTCATTTTGGGGCTGGTATTGTTTGGGCCTCGCTGCACCTATCCTGAGCACAGCCATGATGGCATCAGCGAATCCTATATCTGTCTGAGTGGATCGGTTTCAGACAGCAACTACAGTGTATTTACACCCGGGGCCCTGTTCTTTAACCCTCCGGAGAAAGCCCATCGAATGACGACGGGGGACTTTGAGCCTACGTTACTGGCTTATGCCTGGACGGGGGCAGAGGAAAAACTGGCGCATCAGGAGATGAACTTCTCCGGAAAGAGGCGTTGAGCATGTTCAGACCTCACCTGTTGCAGAGCAAGGTCCATACGAAGCCATGTCACCCGCTCAGAAATAGATTGTCAAACGACCATTCATTCGCGCTTCGTCGTCCTTGTAGCGGGAGCTGACCGTCTGGCGGCGGGCCAGCGACTGAAGCTGGTGCCGGCCATACACGCACTGATTTTTGAGTTTGAATTCGAAATCATGAAAACGGCCCTGATGAATTCCCGTGATCGCGCCATTCGCCTATCTGAAGGACCTGAATGCCTCCGTACTGAAGATTGACCGTTCCTTTGTCACCGATATCGAGACGAATCGGGATAATCAGGCGATCGTTCGGTCGACCATCAAGATGGCTCATGAGTTGGGAATGAAGGTGGTTGCAGAAGGCATTGAAACGGAACAGGATGAGATTTATCTGAAGTCTTTGGGGTGTGATGTCGGGCAGGGCTATTACTACGCTAGGCCCCTGAGTGTTGCGGATCTGGAACAGTGGCATCACAGTTATCGGAAAAAACTCCTTTACACGTCCGCCTGCGTTACCGAGAGCACCTGAACGTTCGCAGCAGTTGGTTACCTGGGTAGATTAGTGAGAACTGTCCGCATCCTAGAGCCTGACCATGACCCGTATTGTGATTATCGATAGGACTTGGTCCACCGTAGCACCACAGCGAGACATTCCCCCAAGAGCAACGGGCCTTGGATGTATTCTTCTCGTATTGAGTGTAACGCTCTTCTGTCAGCCTGTGAGGGCCCAGCAGTATATCGGCGGTTGTATTGTCAGTGCCGTCCAACCGGAGTCGATTGACCTTGATCAGCCTCGTGACCAAGTAGCCCGCCAGTCAGATCTAATGATTCCACAGGGCGCACATATTGGATGGATACGTATCGTTCGGCGCCCGATCTTTGACACCAGCGATCCTGAACAGGACAACTTTTTGTACCGGTCCCTGAATGCACTTAACACGCCGACCTGGGAATCCGCCCTGCGTGCCCAACTGGTGTTCGACGAAGGTGACGTTTACCAACCGGGTACGTTGGACGAATCCGAACGTATACTGCGGCAGAGTGAGTACCTGACGGCCGCGTGGATCGGTGTTACCCGCGTTTGCGGGAATGAGCTGGAGGTCACTGTCCTTGCGCGAGACACCTGGACGCTACTGCCGAGCGTTGGTGCTTCCAGGACGGGGGGTGAGAACAAAACCAACACCGGCCTTTCTGATCCAAATTTCCTGGGTTCCGGCAAGAGCGTGGGGATTTCCCACAAAAAAGATGCCGACCGCAGTGAGACCAGTGTCGATTTTGATGATCCTAACGTGCTTGGCTCCCATTGGCAGGCAGGGCTTTCCTACGATAAACGCAGCGATGGACGCGGTCGCAGTGCATACCTTGAGCGACCATTCTACAGTGAGCTGGCGGAGTGGCGATTTGGCCTGAGTGGCGAGGACGACGTTCGCGAACAATCCCGCTATGTGGGGGCGGAGGCAATTGCGGACTATCGGCAAGACCGCGAGTTTGCCAGTGTTGATGTCGGCTGGCGACTGGCGGAACGTAATGGACGCCAGTTAAGACTGCTCGCCGGCTTTCGATACGATGCCCGCGAGTTCGAGCGCTTACCGGACGAACCCAATCTGGACCTGCTGCCCGAAGATCGTACCCTGAGCTACCCATGGATCGGATTTGACTACCGTGAGAACCGCTTTCGGGAGATGACCAATCTGACCCGCTTGCAGCGCGTCGAGGACGTAAGGGACGGGTTCGAGTGGCGTACCGAGCTGGGGTACTCCTCACCGGGAATAGGGGCGACGGAAGACCGTGCCGTACTGAATATCGACTTCCGGGATGCGCTTCTGGTCAGCGACTCCAACTATGCCAGTTACGGGCTCAGTCATAGCGGTACCTGGCGATTCGATCAGGCCCGTTTCGAGAACCTGATCGAAACTCTTAATCTGGAGTACTTTCACGGCGGGTCGGTGGACTGGAACAGTTGGTACACCAATCTGTCATTCACTGTGGCGCACAACTTGACCGTGGATCAGCACCTTCTTATCGGCGGCGATAACGGCCTTCGTGGTTATCCGAGCAGCTACCAGCAGGGCAACCGGAGAGCGTTGTGGACACTGGAGCGCCGTTATTTTCCGGACTGGTATCCCTTCGAGTTGTTTCGTGTGGGAGGTGTGCTGTTCACCGATGTAGGCAGGGCCTGGTTTGATGATGGTCGCAACAACGGACCCGACGACGGCGTACTGACGGATGTGGGATTCGGCCTGAGGCTGGCCTCAAGCCGGATCGAAGTGCAGAGAATGCTGCACCTGGACTTTGCCTTCCCGCTGGCAGGAGACGACAGCGTTGACCAGATGCAGGTGCTATTGCGCGGGCGGTCAAGGTTCTAGACTTGCTGAACCCTACTGCAGTCGCTCGATATCCACTCTCGCCATCGGATTGTCCCAGCGTTGGCTGCCGCTCAGCGTGGAAGTCGTTAGCCCATCGTCCTGGGTAACGACTCCGGGGTGAACGTAAACGGCATTTCTAACATCGTCCCTATCGGCGTTGAAACCCTCGGCCAGTCCACTGGCAGCAGGACCGGGAACTGTGTCAGCGGATTCGGTATTGGCTTCAGTGCCGGCGTCGTAGCTGATCGCAAGATGCGTCTCACTCTGGCCAACGGCCAGCCCGCTTATGTCAATGGCATTAACAATTGCAAAGGCATCATTGGTATTGACGGGCATTGACGCCCAGGTCAGCAGAAGTCCGCTTTGCGAATCGGCGGCGGCCGTGGCCGTGACTTGCGCAGTGGCTCCTGGAACGATGGCGCCCTGACCGGATACGGCAGCAAGCACGTTGCTGTCGGTATCAGCGGCTACGATGAAATCACTGTTGTCGCCGGCCTCTGCCAGGGTTTCCAGCCCCACTGAGGCGCTTTCCCCGAGAGTAAAGGCTTGCCAGCCAGTGGTGTGAATGACAACGGCGGCCGGTGACAGCGGCTGCCCGGCAGTTAGATTGGTGATGGTTACCTGGAAGCGGAACTCCCGGGAACTGGTCAGTGTGTCGTCGTCGCTGTCGGAATGGCAGCCTGCCAACAACACCGCCAGTGGCACCAGTACAAGCATGTGTTTATGAACAACCATGGGGCACCTCCGGGCTATTTCACCGTTACGGTGACGCGGGTCACGGGGTTTAACCACCGATGCAGCGTGCTGACAATGTCACTTTTGCCGCCGGTAGTGTCGGTATCGCCCAGGTTTCCGCGATGAATGTGAACGTAGCCTTCCGCATTACTGGCGGCCCCTGTGCCGTTAGTTCCAAGAACAGGATCAAGCGGCGGTGGAACGGGCATTCCAGCCTGTCCGGGAGCGCCGCTTCCACGCAACTCATCATTGGCTTCGGTGCCGGCGTCGTAGGCGTTCAGGTTGTAGGTGTAAGTGCCAGGTTGAGTGGGCACTGTCAGGCTGTTGAGGGCCAGAAAGCCATCGTTGGTGGGCAGCAGCATGGCCACGATGGAAAGCTGGGTGTTGGCTGTGGCGTTGTTAGTATTGACGATTGCCGTCGTGGTTTCTCCCGGCGCTAACAGTCCCGCAGCGGGATTGGCAACCGTGGTGGCACCCGCTGAGTCCAGGGCGGTAACCAGCGGCATAATGTCACCGCCTTCTGCCATGGCCTGTAATTCGCTGGAAGCCGCTTCGCCAGCTTCGAAAAGCTTCATGTTTGGAGGGTGGGCCGTGACGAGCAGGGGTGTGTAGTAGAGCCCCCGAGTCGGGTTGTGAATTTCTACGTCGAATTCAGCTGCCTGCACTATTAAGGGTGCAGCCGCCAGCGTTAGTGTAAGGATGACACGTTTCATTGTTGGACTCCTCTGAAAGGGTTGGACGTGCCTATCCAGTGTCGTCAAAGCTGGCGGGGGCGTTCATCACAAAAGAGTCACCGTTTAGTCACCATTTTCGATAGCGTGCGCTACTTGGCCGCTCACTATTAGGAGCGGAAGGGGGCTCTACGGCACAATACCTTCGGAACGCTTCTCTGAACCTGCCATGGGCCCCGAAAACACGTGCTGACTCTGGATGAACAAACTGCGCAACGAATTGTCGATCGCACAATGCAGGCGATTGGTTGGTCCGTCAACGTGATGACGCCGGACGGTATTATTATCGCATCCGGCGAGCCTCGCCGGGTTGGTGATCACCATGAAGCTGCGAAGCTTGTTGCCAGCAGTGGGCATCCATTGATCATCGATGACTCTCGCTCCGGCGCGTACTCGGGAACCCGCCCGGGCGTAAATCTGCCCGTCACCGTTGGCGGGGAGTTGGCGGCGGTTGTTGGTATATCCGGTGCGCCTGAAGAGGTCTCCCAGTACGCGGATCTGGTTCGTATTACCGCTGAGCTAATGCTCGAGCAGGCAGCACTGTTGGAAGCAGGGCAGCATCGGCGCCGACAGATTGAAGACGTGCTGCTGGCGGCGTGTGAAGGCAAAACCGTGCCGGAAATCTGGTTCGAGCAGTTGGGTATTGAAGCTGATTGTCCGAGGATAGGAGTGATACTCGAAGCAACAACCCAGGTTGCGGTGGAGCAGGTGCTTGTTCCGTTGACACCTTATCTCGAGCAACATCACCGGGCAGCGCTTGCCATTCGCCTATCACCAAGGCAGCTCCTGATTTTCGCGGAAACCGGGCCAAGTCGGTCAGAGTTCAATAACCTGCTGGCAACCTTGGCTGCCCGTGGTAAAGACGACGTCATTCTCGCGGCAGGAAAATCATTCACCAGGAACTTTGTAGCCGGTTATCAGTCCGCAACCGCAACGCTGGAAG
The DNA here is from genome assembly GCA_002726615.1 of Marinobacter sp. GTDB lineage: Bacteria > Pseudomonadota > Gammaproteobacteria > Pseudomonadales > Oleiphilaceae > Marinobacter. Next base: position 11,942 of record PBRG01000096.1, on the reverse strand, counting down.
TAGGGCGCAGGAGAAACCCGGGAGCAAGCCTTCTCCGCTACGAAGAGGTTCGAATTCCGGCGCTCTGGCAGAGTCTTGCGCCACACTGGCAGCAAGCTGAATTGCAGGCGCTGATCGAACACCTTGTTGAGCATCGGCAGGGAGAACTCTATCTAAAGACGTTGTCACGTTATATTGATTGTGACGGCGAAATAAAGCGATGTGCTGACCAGCTAAACATCCACCCCAATACGGTGCGTTATCGGCTGCAGAAAATCGAAGCGCTCACCAGGCTGTCTCCGTTTGTGCTCCGGGACTTGCTGGTGCTCCAGTTCGCCCTGGAAACACGTTAGAAAAATTGTTCAAGTCCACAATTTGGCCTATTAAATTAGCAAAAAAATTGTGCTGTTCGCTAACGACCAGGGTGCTGTCAACTTTTAAACTAGCTGCTGAGGAATGCCGCCCCCTACGCATAGAAAACAATACTGAACGGAGAGTGTGAATGCATCTGGTCCTGATTCTGCTGGTATTGGTCGTCTTTATCGTATTTGCCACCAGCAAGCTCAAGCTGAACCCCTTCATTACCCTGTTACTGGCCTCTTTCCTGGCCGCATTTGCTTTTGGCCTGCCAATCGACACCATCGAGAGTACCATCAGGTCGGGATTCGGCGGCATTCTGGGATACATCGGTTTGGTGATCGTTCTAGGCACCATCATCGGTGTCATACTTGAGCGCACCGGTGCAGCCATTGTCATGGCGGAGAGTATCGTCAAACTGCTGGGCCAGCGTTTTCCGACGCTGACGATGTCTCTGGTTGGTTTTATCGTGTCCATCCCGGTGTTTTGCGACTCGGGTTTCGTGATCCTGAACAGCCTTAAGCGATCCATGGCGAGGAAGCTCAGTGTGTCACCGGTAGCCATGACGGTGGCACTGTCCACTGGGCTGTTTGCAACCCACACCCTGGTTCCACCCACACCGGGGCCCATCGCGGCAGCCGGCAATCTGGGGCTGGAAGACAACCTGGGGCTGGTTATTGCTGTTGGTTTCGCGTTTGCGTTGATTGCCGCGCTGGCAGGCCTGTTCTGGGCGAGCAGAAGCCGGAATCTTGGCAGCACGGAGCTTGAGCTGGCAGAAGAGGCGTTTGAGGAGGCCAGGGAACATTATGGTGAACTGCCGACTCCCTGGGCTGCATTTGCGCCGATCTTTGTCCCGATTCTATTGATTTGTATGGGGTCGGTTGCGAGCTATCCGACGGCTCCACTTGGAGAGGGAGCTCTGTACGAGACGCTGAATTTCCTTGGTAAGCCTCTGAACGCATTGATGATCGGCCTTGGCTTCGCACTGCTGCTGATTCAGGGCAAGCAGAAACTTGATGAATTCGCCCGCCACACTCAAAAAGGCCTGGAGGTGTCTGCACCCATTATCCTGATCACCGGTGCTGGCGGGGCCTTTGGCAGTGTGCTGGCTGAAACGGCATTGGGGGATTATCTTGGAGATACGCTCTCGACACTTGGTTTGGGGGTCATCATGCCGTTCCTCGTCGCCGCCGCGCTGAAATCCGCGCAGGGCTCTTCAACCGTTGCGCTGGTCACTACGTCGGCGCTCGTGGCGCCCTTGATGACGCAACTGGGGCTGGACTCGGAATTCGGTCGCGTGTTGACGGTGATGGCCATCGGTGCTGGCGCCATGACGGTTTCCCACGCCAACGACAGTTATTTCTGGGTGGTTTCCCAGTTCAGCAAGATGGATGTGGCTACGGCTTATAAGTCCCATACCACGGCAACACTGATTATGGGGCTGGTCACGATTTCGATGGTTTGGCTGACCTCACTGGTAGCACTGTAATATGCGGATCCTCATTGCACCCGACTCATTCAAGGAGTGTCTGCCTGCCAAGGAGGTGGCGGCTGCGATTGCGCGCGGTTGGAATCGGGGTGCCCCGACGGATGAGGTGGTGCAGGTTCCGCTCGCCGATGGCGGTGAGGGAACCACGGTGGCCCTGGTTGAGTCGCAGAACGGTACGCTGCATTCCGCTGACGTAACAGGGCCGCTGGGTGATCCGGTAACGGCGCAGTATGGTCTGGTCTCCGATGGCCGCACTGCTGTTGTTGAAGTGGCGGAAGGCAGTGGGTTGCACCATGTGCCTGCCAGCCGAAGGGATGCCATGAAGGCAACCAGCCGGGGGACGGGAGAGCTCATCAAGGCCGCCATGGAGCACAGACCGACCACCCTGGTGATGTGTCTGGGTGGCAGCGCAACAACCGATGGTGGAGCTGGTATTCTTCAGGCTCTTGGCGCCCGGTTGCTGGACTCCGGCGGTCAGGAGATTCCGGCAGGCGGCGCCGGCCTGGCTTTGTTGTCGAGTCTCGACGTGTCCCCCGCCGTTAAAGCACTGGAGAACACTCGTCTGGTTGTCGCCTGTGACGTCAGCAACCCGCTGAACGGCGCCGATGGCGCCGCAGCCGTGTTTGGCCCCCAGAAAGGGGCCACTTCTGCACAGGTGGCCGAGCTGGACCGTAATCTGAGCCGGTTTGCGGACATTGCGGACAAGTCCGGGTACGACATACGTTCGTTTCCGGGCAGCGGTGCCGCAGGCGGGATTGGGGGTATGGTTGCGGGTATTCTGGGCGCCAGCCTGAAGTCCGGAATCGAGCTGGTGATGGAGACCGTGGGGCTTGAGACACAGATGCGTTCGGCGGATCTTGTTATCACGGCGGAAGGGGCGATTGATGGCCAGAGTGCGGCAGGGAAGACACCAGCAGGTGTTTCGGCTTTGGCCGGTAAGCACGGCGTGCCGGTTCTTGGCCTGGGTGGAAAAGTGGGCAGTGAATTGACGGCGCTTCATGAACTGGGGCTGACTGCAGCCTTTTCCATTGTGCCAGAACCGATGACCCTTGATGAGGCCATGCGGGACGGACAGAAAAACCTGGAACACTGTGCGGAACAGTTGGCCCGGCTGGTTCATGCCATTCGTGGGCAATGACGCCCGGGCCACAAAAAAGGGCCACTTCTGAAAGTGGCCCTCATCGTTAGGTGGATGATGTAACGAGAAGCGTTACTTGATCCACTTGTCACCCCAATGGGTAATGTCGCGTTTCTGCTCTGCCTGCAGTGAGCGAGCACCGGCCGCGGGTTCCGCTTCTTCCGCTGCGGCAATTTCCTCGTCAATCACTCGGGTTGAGAGTGACAGCCAGCTGGTCACGAAGGCTGCAGCATCGCCATTGATTTCAAGCGCGAGCTCGTCAACATTGGTGATGTCGTCACAGGCCGAGTGGTAGCAGGGGTCAAAAGCAATGCCAGCCTCGCCACCAAACTTGGCCGCCTGCTCTTCGGTTTTCAGCACTTCCGCGCCGGTAAACAGCCCGCCAAACGCAATGCCGTCCTCGAAGAACTGCGCGTAGTCCGAGCGGAAGCTGATTTGCGTGCCCTCTGAGGCAATCTCACGCAGATTGAAGTACTTCTCGAACAGCGCCTCCGTGGCGGCTGATCCGGGAGGACCTGCCAGATCGAAGTCGGAACCATCGCCATCGTAGATAAAGTTGCCGAAATTGGGCGAACCAATCATGTCGTAGTTCAGGTAGACCTTGATCTTGTCCTTCTCTTCCTGGGAAAGGCTGTTGACGTAGAACGTTGAGCCAACCAGGCCGGCCTCTTCCGCACCCCACCAGGCAAAGCGGACCTGATTACGGGGATGGGCCCGTTTCATTTGCAGGGCCAGTTCAAGTAGCGCAGCGCTGCCGGAGCCATTGTCGTTGATACCAGCCCCTTCAAACACTGAATCCAGGTGAGCGCCCGTCATCACCACGTTGTCAGGATTGCCCCGGTTCGTTTGGGCAATCACATTGGAGGTTTCAGTTTGCTCTCTCACTACGTTGGTCACGACCCGCAGTTGAAGGTCTGGTTGGTCTACCCAGCCAGCGCCAATGTCGTAGGTGGTGAACACAACAGGGATACCGCCAGCATAGTCATCGCCCAGTGTGGCATTGGTCAGGCCTTTACGGTCTTCCGTATTGCCCTGATTGAAAATGACCACACCTGTGGCGCCGGCATTGGCAGCATTGGTTGCTTTCTGTCCGAAGGCGCAGGCGCCTCGCTGGATTACGGCGACAGAACCAGCGGGGAAGCCGGTAAAGTCTTCAGGTTCGCAGCCACTGGTAGAGGTATTGTCCGGGCCCAACTGAACATCTACTGCGACGGCTGTGCCTGACACGTCTCCAGGTTCAGTCTGCGAGAGGTAGGTAAAGTCCTCCTCCCATACATAGTCTGTAGGGGTTGGCGCAGTTGCTTGCAAAATACCATCCCCGGTCGGGTAGAAAGCATTGAAGGGAAACTGCTGGACGGTGACGTCATAGCCTGCACTTTCAAGTGTGGTTTTAACGTAATCCACTGACGCCTGGTAACCGGACAAGCCGGCTGCGCGATTACCATCGTTGGCCTCGGCAATGCCGTAAAATCTGTCCAGATGGTATTGGATGTTGCTCGCCTGCATACATCGGGGAAGGCCGAAGGGCGTGCTGTTGAGAATGCCAAACCGGCACTCGAATGGACTGATGCGGTCCGGGCTCCAGAAGTCGTTGAGTAAATCGCCGGTGGATTGTTTGCCTGGAGCGGCGTGTGCGGTTATTGCAAAGAAAAGCGATCCTAAAGCCATGGTGCGGCTTACGGTTTTGATATGCATTTTTTTCTCCAATCCTGGGAGTTTGTTGTTAGATCCGCTTGTGGCGGATTTTCAGCGAGGGCCACCTGAAAGGATGGGAAACAGGGGCCCGGGCATCACTACTTCCTTCGATGCTTATCGCAAGACTAGTCGTGGAATATCGGTCCATCCATGCCAAAAACATTACAAAACGTTAGGATTTTTGAGGCGGTCATCAGCGTGATTTCTTACCGCGCTGATGACCGGGTCGGGAGGCGGATTACCAACTTTGCATCTGCAGTCAGAATCCGTAAGAACGGGAGATGGTCGCTTTTTCGCCGGACTCAACCAGCTCCTGGTAGCCTCTGTTGAGTGCCTGGAGAATCTCGGCGGAGGTTTCTTTGTGAACGGCGAGATACATCGGGGTTTCACGGAAGGACAGAACAGGCTCAAGCCCCGTTATATCGGAAGCATCAGCGGCCAGGTAGGGGCCGGCAAGGCCGTCAGCCACCCATAGATCTATTTGATCTTCTACCAGGCGCCGGGCGTTCAGGCCATTGTTGCTGATGGCTGAAACTTCAAAGCCTTTGTTCGCCAGGTAGTTCGTCATCACATCACCTTTGTAGCCGCCGATCCGATACTGGCGGGCGTCTTCCAGGCGCTCCAGTTCAATGGACGAGCCAGGCTTGGCGAATAAGGTCCACTTGATGGAGGACAGCGGCCCCACCCAGTCAAAAAATGGCTCGCGATCGTCTGTTTTGGAGACGCAGTAGATGCCATGGTCAGGATGTCGTTCGGCACGGTTGAGTCCATAACTGAGGTCCCGAAGCTTGATGCTGTATTCCAGCTCAGTCTTTCCGAGCAGTGCTTTCACAACGTCGGTACAAAGGCCGGTAATATCTGCCTTCGAATGAGCAAATGGTTGACCATTGGTGGTCATGTTGTACGGAGGATATTGTTCTGTGTAGATCCGCAGTTCTTCAGTGGCGGTCGCACAACCTGCCGTCACGAGCAGGGCCATTAACAGCCCGAATTTTCCCTTCATGAACACACTCCACGTTGATGGTTACGGTATTTATCCAGTGCGGCATGGTATTGATTGGGGAGCCAGCATGGCATGCTGGAATCCTCTTCTTTACATTTTGGCAATGTAGTGAAAGTCGCAGGTAAGGTGGTCAGTATCTGACAGGCTTTCTTCCTCGCACTGCCATAAGCTTGGCCACTTGATCGACCACTGCGTCATTTATTAAAGGGAAACATTGCTATGCCGATTTCTGTGCACTATGGACTGACAGTGTTGATCTGGGGGCTTACCTGGACGGCAATTCGCCTGCAGGTTGAGTCGGCACCGGTGGATGTTTCAGTGTTCTATCGCTTTTTGATGGCCTCTGTTGTGGCCCTTGTGGTGCTTGCATTGCTTCGACGTCCGCAAAAGTTGACGCTGAAACAGCATGGGTGGCTGGTTCTGCAGGGGCTGACCCTGTACAGCGTAAACTTCCTGCTTATATACCGCGCAGCCGAGTCGATGACCAGTGGTTTGCTGGCGGTGGTGTTTTCGCTGGCGGCGCTGTTCAATGCCCTGAACGGTTGGCTATGGTTGCGGCTGAAACCCACCGCCCGGCTGTATCCTGCAGTGGCGCTAGGTGTTACCGGTGTAGCATTGTTGTTCTGGCATGATTTGCAGCTGGGCAATGCCACCAGTACCAGCATCCTGTTTGCCGCCGCCGGCACCTTCTGGTTCTCCATGGGTAATCTGGTAAGCATCAAAGTTCGGCTGGCGCAAATTCCGTTGTTGGTGGCGAATGCGTGGGCCATGGTTTATGGCGCGGTGATTCTGGGCATCTGGTGCCTGGTGCAGGGGGTGGAGTGGGTGGTGCCCACATCTGCGAGCTTCTGGGGGGCAACGGTGTTCCTGGCGGTACCTGGGTCCATTATCGCTTTCTACTGCTACATCACGGTGATTCAGACTCTCGGTGCCGACCGGGCCGGCTATGCAACGGTGCTGTTTCCGGTGGTTGCTCTGAGCGTTTCGACCTGGTTGGAAGGCTTTGAATGGACAACAACGGCCGTACTGGGTGCGTTACTCGCCATCCTGGGAAATTACGTGCTGTTTCGTCGAGCCAGTTGATCTCTCGGGTGGTATCGGAAGCGCTTATTCTGTATGCCCCTTAGGGCGCGCGACCTGTTTCGAGAGCCGGCTGGGGGCCATGGCCAGGATGTCCTGTAGCGGGCAGGGTTTGTGTATCCCAAAGCCCTGGACAAGATCGACGCCGATCTGGCCGAGCAGCACCCTTGCCTGCTCTGACTCCACGTATTCCGCCACAGTGATCATATTCATGGTGCGGCCGATATCGTGAATCGCTCTGACCATTGCAAAGTCCGTTTTATCGGTCTCGATGTCGCGCACGAACATGCCATCGATTTTCAGGCAGTTCACTGGTAACCGACGCAGGTAGCCAAAGGATGACAGGCCCGAACCGAAATCATCCAGCGCAAAGCTGCAGCCCATCAGGCTCAGTCGTTTCATGAAGGACTGTATTTCCAATAGGTTATGAACTGCGGCCGTTTCGGTGATTTCAAAACAGATCTTGTTCGGCGGAACCTGGTAGTGGTCGAATAGGTCCACTACGAAGTCTGCAAAATCCGCCTGGTCAAACGACCGTCCCGACAGGTTGATGTGGCATGCCTCCAGTGCCGCCAGGTGTTCCGGTACCTGAGACAGGTTCTCGAGGACATTCTCGATAACCCAACGGTCGATTCTGGCGGCCATGCCATACCGCTCTGCCGGAGGCAGAAAGGCGCTAGGTGGCACCACCGAGCCGCCGGCTGATCGCATGCGGACCAGAACCTCATATCGCAATCCGTTGCTTTGCCGGTTGGTGGGAGTGATCAACTGGCACTCCAGGAAGAGCAGGTTTTCCTGAAGAGCCGTCTGGATACGGTTGTGCCACTCCATCTGTCCTTGCTGGGATGCCATATGTTCATCGTCCAGCGACATGACGGATACACGGTTCCGGCCACTGTCTTTGGCGGTATAACAGGCGATGTCTGCCGCCTTCATAAGGGCGCTGATGCCCGAACTCTCATTGTTAATCGGCACCACGCCAATGCTGCAGCTGATGGTGTGGCTGGTTTCCTGCCAGGTAAACACCAGATGATCGAGTGCGGCGCGTACCTTTTCAGCTACCTGACCGGCCGTCTTGAGATCGCAGTTCTGCAGAATGATGCCAAATTCATCGCCGCCCAGCCGCGCCAGGGTGTCGGCTTCACGCAGATTGTTGGAGATGATGTTCGCTACCTGGCGCAGGAGCTGGTCGCCTGCATCGTGGCCGGACGTGTCGTTCGCCACTTTGAATTGATCAAGGTCGACATAACAAAGTGCATGCTGCGTATTCTCATTGCGGGCACGCCCGAGATGACTGGCAAGCTGGTGTTCGAATTCTCGTCGATTGATCAGGCCTGTCAGGCTGTCATGGGTTGCCATGTAGCTGAGTTCAGTCGACAGTCGATGGGATTCGGAAATGTCTTCCAGCACCGTTGTGAAATAGGCTGAAGCACTGGGAGCATCCCACACACGGGACGCGGTGAGTCTGGCCCATAGCAACGTGTTGTCTTTGCGAACGAGCCGATGTTCGGTGGTGTAACTGTCGATGGCCCCCGAATTGATGGCCCGCCGTTCTTCCCGGGCAACGTCCCAGTCTTCCGGATGAACCAGTTCCCGGTAGGGCCTGGGTACGAGTTCATCGGGCTGGTAACCGAGAATGTCATAGGTGGCCCGGTTGGCGTTGACAATCCGGCCTTCGGTATCAATTCGGATAATGCCGATGGCGGACTGCTCGAAAATGGAACGAAAATTCTGTTCGGTGCGTTTGAGCAGTCTCACCAGCCGGAAGCCCAGGTACCAGGATAACAATGCCACGAGAATCAGAAATCCGGCGCTGACGACGGAGAGGAAACTGGCAGACCAGCGGGATGCATCGCCCATGGCCAGACGGAATTTGCGGGCGCTTTTTTGTAAGCTCACGTTCAGAACGGCAAGCCTTTCCCGCAGGGCTTCGAGTTTGTCGCGACTCGGAGAGGTCTCCAGCCATTCACGTTCCATCGCGTTGCCGATCTGGTCCAGCTCAAGTAGCTGTTCATCGGTTTCCGCCCAGGCGGCAATGGCACGTTCCAACTGGTCGAGCCATGAGAAAAGGCGGATCAGCAGTATCATGCGGGTCAGGTCCTCGGCATGGTTGCCACCCTGCAGAAGGCCATTTCTGGCGCGTTGCCAGTCGAGGTTCTCAGACGTTATGGCTATGCGCGCATGCAGATCGCCAATAGGGATGCCCAGCGAGTCCCGGGCCTGTGCCAGCTCTGAAAAGTTGCCCGTTTCGGCAAAATGGTCAAGGTGTTGGACAGTTTCTATTTGAGCGTTTGACCAGACACTTTCACCCCATGTATAGGCGGTGATTGCCGACTGCACTTGCACCACGGCGACCATGAAACACACGGTCAGGATGATCGTGAGGCATAGCCCTGCTACCAGCGCGGTCAGTTTCCGCTGAAGATTGGGTTGCTGTCCTTTGCTTCGCATGGCTGCCGGTGCTCTCCACAAATCGCGCCAACAGATGGCTTTGTCTCGCTGGGGCGTCAGCTTACAATGTATGCCCCAACAACCCCAGGACTCCGAGAATGATAAGATAACCCGCGACGATGTAGTTAAGCAGCTTCGGAAATACGAGTATGCCAATGCCCGCGCCCAGGCTGATTAATGGTGCCAGTTCAAGGTGAAGTGTCATAAGAACAATATCCCTGTCGAGTAGGTTGGGGTGTGTTTTTTCTATCTTTCATCGTAGTCTGTAAGTCTGCACAGTGCATCCACGCACTCTTCGATCTGTGACTCGCTCGCACTCGCGAATCCCATCACCAGCCCGGTCTTCGCGGCCCCTCCAATATAGTGTTCGCTGAGGGCTGTGCTGCCGAATCCGAGGTTGCCTAGTTGCCGGCTCAGGGCAAGGTCATCCACGTTTCCTTTCAGAACCAAATGCATCCCGGCACTTTCCGCTATAGGAGCCAGCTTGCCGCCAAGCCTTTCGGTAACCCGCGCCTGAAAATGATGCCATTTATCACGATAGAGTTGGCGCATACGGCGCAGATGCCGTGTGAACTGGCCGCTGTCGATGAATTCGGCGATGGTTGCCTGTGTCAGTAACGGTGTCTCTCCGCCGCTGACACGCTTGGCCCAGAGGAAATGGTCGACAAGTGGCTCCGGTACGATCAGGTAGCCGACTCGCAGGGCTGGCAGCAATGTCTTACTGAAGCTGCCCACATAGAGAACGGGGGCGGTATCGAACATGCCCTGAATGGCTGCAAACGGTTTGTTATAGAAATGGAATTCGCTGTCGTAATCGTCTTCCACGATCCACGTCTGGTTTTGGCGTGCCCACTGTAGCAATGCCATGCGCTGTGAAACATCGAGAATGCCCCCCATGGGGTATTGATGGGTTGGTGTGCAGAACAGCAGTTTGGCGGCGCCAAGGCTGTTCAGGATGCCAACATCCAGAACCTGTTGTTTGAGTGGCACGGGCAGCAGCGGGTTGCCGTGACGGCCAAGGGCGTATCGGGCGCCCCGGTAGCCCGGATTCTCAACAAAGACCCGGTCACCGGGTTTTAACAACACGTCTGCAATCAACGACAGCGCCTGTTGCGCTCCATTGGTTACGATCACTTGCTGTTCAAGGCAACGCACCCCGCGGGAGGCTCGCAGATAATCAGCAATGGCTCTGCGCAATGGCTGGTAACCCTGGGTTGTGTCATAGCCGCGAAGGCTTCTGCGGCTCTCCTGATGGTGCAGTATTCGGTTCCAACTGCGAATGGGAAAGGCGTCGATATCGGGCAGCCCGGGCTGGAAGGGCAGGTTGGCGTCTTCCCCTAGCCTCAAACGACTGGCGGGAGTCGGCGGCAATGGCGGCAAGGTCATGGCCTGTGTGGTTTGGATGGCTCCGCCGGTGGGGTGGTTGATCGCCAGGTTGAGGTCTTGGTGCACGAATACGCCTCGACCAGCCCGGCTTTGCAGAAAACCTTCGGCTTTCAATTGGTCGTAAACAGCGTTGACGGTGTTGCGGCTGATACCCAGGTCTGCCGCCAGCTGACGGCTGGAGGGCAATTGGCTTCCCGGCAGGTAACGTCGATGGATAATGCGTTGGGACAGGTGTTGATAAAGCTGTGTTTGCAGCGGTGTAGTGTGCTCGAACCGTATATCGTCAATCACCTTAACTGGTCCTATTAAAATCTATAATCTGGATCTTTCCATGGTATCAGATGTTTCTTCTAATAGAGGCGCACTTTTTATAGAGGCGTACTTTGCAAAAGGAGCATACGATGTCCCGGAAGGAAATCACGAATACCCCTTTATCACTACCGTTATCACCGCCGTCATCACCGCTGTCTTGCTGTCCTCGCAGCCGGGTGAAGCGCGCGGCCAGGAGAGCCAGCTACGACCGGGCGCCGGCTTACGCCCTGATCGATCGGTTAAAAACAGCGCATGTGGGCTTTGTTGAAGATGGCGAGCCACGCATTATCCCGATTACAGCCTGGCGTCTTGCTGACGACCTTTACCTGCATACACTCAGCGGTGGCAGGTTGGCGCAGACTCTGGCATCGGGACAACTGTTGTGCATTTCATTCGCCGTGACCAACCAATGGGTGATGACAAAATCGGCTTTCCATCACAGTGCCAACTATGAATCCCTGGTACTGTTCGGCAGGGCAGAGCCAGTGACGGAGGAGAGCGAATTCGACGCCGCGTTCCAGGCCATCATCGACCAGATTGAACCGGGCCGTTGGGAGCAGGTGCGTGCTCCTAATACGAAGGAGCGGAAGGCGACGGCATTGTTTAGGGTTCCAATCGAGGAAGGCGCGTTCAAGAGCCGGACTGGTGGCCCTGGAGAGGAGCCGGAGGATATGGCGCTGCCAGTGTGGCACGGTGTGCTGCCAGCCTAAGTGGGTCTGGGCGTTGATGCCCCAATCGTTACTTGGCAGGTTATGATCGGGGGGCATTCAAGGTAAACTGTGTTCACAATCGTTTCACTTACTTGCCAGATAATGCAGGCAGCAATGCATGTCCGATGTTGATCCACTGAAAGCCTTGTCCGATATTGCCAGTGATGCCCACACCCGCATCCAGGCTGCCCATAAGCACATCAACCCGGTATTGGAAGTGCGCCGGGGCATGCGTGATTCGGGTATTCCCGCGGATGTCATGACCATTGACTGTCTGCGCACCCGTCGCCGCATTACTTTGATCCTGCACGACAACCAGCCAGGCGTGCTGTTGTACCAGTT
>PBRG01000095.1 GCA_002726615.1 Marinobacter sp. | reverse complement strand
TTCTTCTAATTTTTATTTTTCTCCTCTTTTTTTTTTTCTCTTTCTTTCTCTCTTTAATCTTCTCTTCTTCTCCATATCCTCAGTTTTTATTTTTTTCTCCGCCATCTTGAAGCGGGTGTTCTGGAACGCAATCACCGGCTTATCAAAAGCCTTGCGCTCCTTGACGTAGTCCAGGGTCCACTGCCAGGCGGCTTCTGCCGCAGCAACGGCGGTCAGGCCCACCTGCAGACGTTCCGCCGGCAATTCCGCCATTAACTGGAAAAAGCCCTGGCCTTCCATCGAGCCCAAGAGCTTATCCGCCGGCACTTTTACGTCCTGAAAAAACAGTTCGGAGGTATCCTGGGCCTTCATACCCACTTTATTCAGGTTCTGTCCCTTCTCGAAGCCTTCCCAGGCGGTCTCCACCAGGAGCAGGCTGGTACCCTTGGCACCTTCTTTCGGGTCGGTCTTGGCCACCACGATCACCAGGTCCGCCAACTGGCCATTGGTAATGAACGTCTTGGAGCCGTTAAGCACATAGTGATCGCCAGACGCGCTTTTAACCGCCGTGGTTTTTACACCCTGCAGATCGGAGCCAGCGCCTGGCTCGGTCATGGCGATGGCGCCAATCATTTCACCGGTTGCCAGCTTAGGAAGGTAGTACTGCTTCTGCTCTTCGGAGCCGTAGTTAAGGATGTAGGGGGCCACAATATCGGAGTGCAGGGTCCAGCCGATGCCGGACAGGCCCGCCCTGGACACCTCCTCCATGATGACAGCGCTGTAGCGGAAGTCCGCGCCTACGCCGCCATATTCCTCTGGCATGGTCGGGCAGAGGAAACCAAGTTCGCCGGCCTTCTTCCAGAGCTCGCGGCTGACCTGGCCATCCTTCTCCCACTGTTCATGGTAGGGCGCAGCTTCCTGCTGCAGGAACTTACGAACGGAATCCCGGAAGCCGTCAAGGTCGGCGTCGAAGACTGTGCGTGGAATCATGGTGTACCTCGGTGAATGACTGTGTTGTGGTTGTCGTTCACCAAGTCTCGGGGGATGGGCGTTTTCGCTCAATGATGAAAAGCATCAATCGGGCTGACCAAAACCATCGCCGATCGGTTCAGTCAGGCTGTTTCGCTTTCGCCCTCTCCTCGCCCCAGCGCGGCATCAGATCCTGGGGCAGGCCCAGGTGATCCAATAGTCGGGCAACGATGAAATCCACCAGATCATTCACGGAATTCGGCCGGTGATAAAACCCTGGACTGGCCGGCATGATGACCGCCCCCATGCGGGTCAGGCGCAGCATGTTCTCCAGGTGCACTTCCGAAAAGGGCGCTTCCCGGGGCACCAGAATCAGTTGCCGTCGCTCCTTGAGGGCCACGTCTCCCGCGCGCTCGATCAGATTGTTGCTGGCGCCGGTGGCCAGGGCCGACAGGGTGCCGGTACTGCAGGGACAAATCACCAGTGGAGCTTTTTCACCCGAACCGGAAGCCGGCGGGGCGAACCAGTCTTCCCGGCCGAACACCAGCACCTGTCCCGGACGGGCACCGGCATAGCTGGCAAGCGCTTCCTGCATGGCAGAGGTGTTGCCCGGTAATTTCAGATCGGTTTCGGTGGCAATCACCACCTGTGCAGCCTTGCTGATCATCACATGCACCCGGCAGTCCGCCGCCACCAGGCACTGCAACAGGCGCAGGCCATACTGCGCGCCGGAGGCACCGGTAAAGGCAAGATTGATCACCCGCTGGTTTTCGGACGCTGCGGTCATACTGAAGTTTCCCGATTGGATAGCGGAGGCAGGATGCCCCGTCAGCCGAATTTACGTTCCAGTTCGGTAATCAGCTTCTGGTGAATACCGCCAAAACCGCCGTTGCTCATGGTGACAATATGGCAGGGACCGGATACCTGATCCAGAACCTGGCCAATCAGTTCCTCAACGCTGGCCCCGACACGATGGCGATCCGGTGTTTCCGCCCCGGGACTACTGCCCTCAACTAATGCTGGCAACCAGTCCATGCGATTGAGATTGGCCCAGAATACCTGATTCGCCGCTGCCGCACTGGGCAACAGGCTCTCCTGGTGAAAACCTTGCTGCATGGTGTTGGAACGTGGCTCGATCAGCGCAAGGATAGTGTCATCGCCCACCTTGTGGCGCAGCCCCTCCAGCGTGGTAGCGATGGCCGTCGGGTGATGGGCGAAGTCGTCGTAGACACGGACCCCACCAACATCCGCAAGCAGCTCCATCCGGCGCTTTACACCCGAAAAGTGGCATAGCGCCGCCACGGCATGGTCCGGAGTGACACCGACATGGCGGGCTGCTGCAACGGCCGCGAGGGCGTTACGCACGTTGTGCAGGCCGGTTTGAGACCAACTGACCGAAGCCACCGGTTGTTCGCGGTGTAATACCATGAATCGACTGCCGTCCTCAGCCAACAACTCCGCCCGCCAGTCGGCCATATAGGACACTTCGCTGCCCACCGAGGCAGCCTGCACACTGCTCCAACAGCCAAGCTCCAACGCCCGGTCAAGATGAGTATCCACGGCCGGGCGCACAATCAACCCACGGGACGGCACCGTTCTCACCAGATGATGGAACTGACGCTCAATGGCTTCAACGTTGTCAAAAATATCCGCGTGATCAAACTCTAGATTGTTGAGGATCAGGGTATGGGGGCGGTAGTGGACAAACTTGGAGCGCTTGTCAAAGAAGGCGCTGTCGTATTCATCGGCCTCAATAACGAAAAAGTCGCTGTTACCCAATCGCGCCGAAACCGGGAAATCATTGGGGACCCCGCCTATCAGATAGCCCGGCTCCAGCCCGGCCTGCTCCAGGATCCACAACAGCATGGCGGTTGTGGTGGTTTTGCCGTGGGTTCCGGCGACAGCCAGCACCCAACGATGACGCAGAACCTCTCGCGCCAGCCATTCCGGGCCGGACATATAGTAAATATTCTGGTTAAGAACCGCTTCCACCTCCGGGTTACCCCGTGACATGGCGTTACCAACCAGAACCAGATTCGGCTGAGGCTTGAGATTGTCAGGATCGTAACCCTCCATTAATCCTATCCCCTGGGCCTCCAACTGGGTACTCATGGGCGGGTAAACCCCCTGATCAGAGCCCGTCACGGTGTGCCCGAGCTCCCTCGCCAGTACGGCCAGACTGCCCATGAAGGTGCCACAGATTCCCAGGATATGGATGTGCATTCGGTTATCGACCTCTTGAATGAAACCTGCAAAGCGTCCCGTATAGAATGCGGGTCGTCAAGCGTTCCTTATGACGTTTGATGTCATGAAAAAAAAAAGCGATTGGCGTATCATCTGCCGCACTCGATGAAACTGCAGGAGGCACCAGCCGGAAATGGCCACCAGAAACGCATTCTATGCCCAATCAGGCGGTGTGACCGCCGTCATTAACGCCAGTGCCTGCGGGGTTATCCAGACCGCCCGCAAGCATCCCGATCAGATCGGCAAGCTCTACGCCGGGCGCAATGGGATCATCGGCGCGTTGAAAGAGGAACTGATTGATACCAGCCTCGAAAGCGATGAGGATATCCAGGCGCTGATCCACACCCCGGGCGGTGCGTTTGGGTCCTGCCGTCACAAACTGAAGAATTTTTCCGAGAACAAACGGGAATACGAACGCCTGATCGAGGTGTTCCGCGCTCACGACATCGGCTATTTCTTCTACAACGGTGGCGGCGATTCCCAGGATACCGCTTATAAGGTGTCCCAACTTGCCGAAAAAATGGGCTACCCGATTACCTGCATCGGCGTACCCAAAACGGTGGATAACGACCTGCCCTTCACCGACTGCTGCCCCGGTTTCGGCTCGGTGGCCAAGTACATCGCAACCTCTACCCTGGAAGCAAGCCTGGACATTCGCTCCATGTGTGACACGTCCACCAAGGTGTTCATCCTGGAAGTAATGGGGCGCCACGCTGGCTGGATAGCCGCATCTGGTGGCCTTGCCGGAAAAGGCGAAGGCGAGCCGCCTCACGTTATCCTGTTCCCGGAAGTGCCCTTCGAGCGTGAGCGCTTCCTTGAGCGCGTGGATTTCTGCGTCAAGGAATACGGCTACTGCGTGGTCGTCGCCTCGGAAGGCGCCCAGTATGAAGACGGCCGCTTCCTGGCCGATGCCGGTGCCAAGGATGCCTTCGGCCATACTCAGCTTGGCGGTGTCGCGCCAGCGCTGGCCAACATGGTGCGCCAGGCCCTTGGGCACAAATACCATTGGGCTGTAGCCGATTACCTGCAGCGCAGTGCCCGTCACATTGCGTCCGCGACGGACGTGGAGCAGGCCTACTCCGTAGGCAAGGTGGCCGTGGAAATGGCGTTGGCAGGTAAACAGGCGCTGATGCCAACAATTGTGCGTGAACAGTCACGCCCCTATCGCTGGCATATTGGTGAGGCACCGTTGAGCGAGGTCGCCAACCAGGAAAAGAAAATGCCGATCCATTACATCACGGATGACGGCTACGGCATCACGCAAGATTGCCGCGACTACCTGGAGCCACTGATTCACGGCGAGAGCTTCCCGCCGTTCGATGATGGTCTTCCGAGGGTCGCGAAGCTCAAGAATCAGCTGGTCGAGAAAAAACTGAAGGCCGACTTCCAGTTCTAAGCCGCTGACCTACAAGAGAGGCGCCACCGAATCATCGGCTGGCGCCTTTTTTTTGCAGAGCCGTTTATCCACCAGCAGCTTCGAACCGCTGCACGTAGTGCGAGAAATGGTCGAACCCGCCAACGTGCTCTTCGCCTACAAAGATCTGGGGCACCGTGTACACGGGCTTACCAATGGTTTTCTCCAGATCCGCCTTGCTGATGCCTTCCTCGATCATGTCCACGTAACGGTAGGGAATGTCCCTGATCTCGCACAGTTGCCGGGCGCGCATGCAAAAACCGCAGGATGCACGACCGTAGATGGTGACATGATCCATAAACTGACTCCTGTTCAAAACAATGGGCGACCCTGCGTTTCGCAGTCGTCGACAAGCTATAACGTATGGTGGCACGCCCAGTAGAAAAATAAAATTAATGAACTGAATAGTACCGATAGCCTGGACTGATACATCCAGCGCTATCGGTCCTCACCGTATTGCCTTACCCAGTCAGGTGCTCATGTTTTCAGGCGGCTCAGTTCCGTCTCCAGCACTTTTACCTGCTCGTCCAATGTCTGGCCGCTGCCACTGACCCGTTGCGCCAATGCCCGGAGATCGTTGGCGGCGTCACCGATACGGGTGAGGTTGCGATTGATCTCTTCACTGACGGAACTCTGCTCTTCGGCCGCCGTGGCCACATGGGTGACATGCTCAACAATGGTTGCTATGCGCTCAACCACTGAGGCCAACGAGTGGTCCGCCTCGCGGGTTCCCTCCACCGCTCTGGTTGCGCGATCAACGCCACCCTTGATGACGGTGACGGCGCCGCCCACGTCGCTTTGAAGGCCATCAATCATCTGGCTGATCTCATCGGTGGACTCACGGGTTCGTGAAGCAAGCGTTCTGACTTCGTCGGCCACCACCGCGAAGCCTCTTCCCTGCTCACCGGCCCGCGCCGCTTCAATGGCTGCGTTCAGCGCCAAAAGGTTGGTCTGTTCCGCGATTCCCCGGATCACTTCGATAATGCGGTTAATGTCTTCACTGCGAGTGGCAACCTGGCCTATAGCCGTACTGGCCTCATCCATATCGCCCGCCAATGCGCCCACGCCGTCCAGGGCAGACGTCAGCGTATCCTGGGTAAAGCGGATACCATCCTGAGCCATCTGCGCGTTTTCCGCCGCTTCACCCGCGAAACCTGCCACTTCGCCGGCAGCGGCGGACATTTCGTTCATGGCGGTAACCACACTTTCGATGTCCTGATGCTGGTTTTCGGTTTGCTCATCCGTTTCCTTGGCGATCACATCCACATCCGCCGCCTGCTGGCTGACCTTGGCGTTGACCTCCTTCAGATCGTTGATCATTTCCCGTAACCGGCCCAGGAACTGGTTGAATCCGCCGGCCAGCTCGATCAGCTCCGAATGGGTATCAATGTTCAACTCACTGGTCAGATCCCCTTCGGCGCTGGCCAGATTCTTCATCCGGTCACGGATTTCGTTCAAGGGTTTGGTTACCGAGCGAACCAGCACCACCAGGATCAGGATCGCAACGACCGACACCAACACACCCACCATAGTCTGTCGCCCGGCGGTGGTGTCTACCTCGCTGGAGAGCAGGCTGGTGATTTCGGCTACGTCAGCCAACGCGGTCTGCCGTGGTAATTCGATCAACAGTGACCACTGGGCATCTGGCAGATCAATCTCTATGGGGTAAGACACGGCCAGGGTGTCGCCATCGTCATAGGTACCGCCGTCATTGTGCAGGGAAGTGTATGTTTCGGCCTGCCCGGGCAGTGCTTCCGACAACGGCCTTCCAAGATACTCGCTGTAGTGGCTGGACGCAGCAATCAGCCCCTTACTGCTCAGCAGGGTCACCCTTGATGCGCCGTCGTAGAGGTTGTCGCTGACATTCTGGATCGCTTTCTGGAGCGTAGACAGGTTGAGGTCAACGCCAGCCACGCCCGCAAATTCGTTCCCGTTCATGATAGGCACGACCAGGCTGGTCATCAGTTCGGTATAGCCCTCTTCAATTTCGTATTCGTAAGGCTCCATGATGCAGGGCTCCCGGCTATCCCTGGAACACAGGTACCATTCCGCCTCGCGAATACCGAACTTATTCCGGTTGTCCAAATACTTGGTCGAAGGATCCTCGGTGCGACTGAACACCACATCGCCCTCCAGAGAGCGGTAGTAATAGATTTCCAGGGTACCGTCATCGCTGCTGTGTTCTTCGACGCCACCGGTGAAGTAGCGGTCCTGGCCGTCGTAGGCATCCGGCTCGAATTGGGCATAGATGGAAACCAACCCCTCCTGCTCCTCCAATACCGCACCCACCGTTTCCTGAAGGGCAACGCGGCTGATGCGGCCGGAACTATCCGCCTGTATATTCCGGTTGATGACGTTGCGGACGACTTCCGGTGTCCGATACGCTGTGGCAAACATGCCGCTGACGACCTCACCGTATTTCCCGGCGGTTGCGCTCAACCGGTCGATGGCAAGGCTGCGCACCGTGTCACGGGTTTCGGAGGTGATTCGCTGCTCCATCTGCCCCAGGGAAAGTTGGGCGGTCACCACAATACTGATTCCCATAACCAGTAGCAGCGTAATCACCAGGGCATAGAGTTTGAAGCGCAGTGACAGTTTTTTCATTGATACAGCAACCTGTCTCGGATTGGAGTTCATTATCAGCTTGATGCCCTAGAAGGCACAGCTGCCATTAAAGCCTGATCAGCATTCACCTCAACAGGAGCGTCCATTGGCCTATCTCACCTTGTTTATGACCGCACTGGCCGCAGCAACGATACTCCCGGCCTATTCGGAGATTCTCCTTGGCGGCATGGTGACCCAAGGCTATTCGCTCTGGTGGATATGGCTCTGGGCGACAGCGGGCAACACCGCAGGCTCGGTTATTAACGGGGTTATCGGCCGGCAGGTGGATCGCTTTAAGCACAAACGCTGGTTTCCGATTTCCGAATCCCAGCTCGAAAAGGCCCGCACCCGCTTCAACCGTTACGGGCAATGGTCACTGCTTCTGGGCTGGCTGCCACTGGGTGGCGACGCGCTAACCCTGGTTGGCGGGATCATGCGCGTGCCCTGGCTCAACTTCGTGGTCCTGGTGGCCATCGGCAAAGGAGCGCGCTACGGCTTGGTCATCTGGTTGGTGCTTGAAGCATCGGGGGTTCCGGGATCGCCGTAGAGGTATTTCCGGAGCAGGTCCTCACCGTTGAACTCCGCATTCAGCACCGCGATAAACGTATAGACCCCGATCAGCTTTCGGTTGAGGAACACAAATTCCTTCGGCGGCACCTTGAAATAGCGACTGATGGCCGAGCGCGCGGCCTGACGCGCCACCCGCGACGGCAGGTCGCTCTGTTTCCAGCGGTACTGGCCGCGGTCGTTCACGGCCTCATCGGGCCAGTTGCTTCGGTCCCTCGACAGTGGCTCCAATACCGACATGCAAACCTTGCCAAACGTATCCAGAACGTCTTCGGGCCAATCCCGGCTCATGAAGCGCAACCGGATACCGCCATCAATTACCCCCGGCAGGTCGCCCTCGTAGGACGCCCGGATCATCTGGATGACCGGGTCCAGGAAGGTCGCTGAGTAGGCCTGTACCGCTCCAAAGTCCAGTAACACTATCTGGTCGGTTTCGCTGTCCGCGCCTTCCTCGCCGGCTATACGGATCCGATAGTTGCCAAAATTGGGATCCGTCTGGATTTCGCCCCAGATAAACAACTCGCGGAAGAACAGTTCCAGCGCG
>PBRG01000094.1 GCA_002726615.1 Marinobacter sp. | reverse complement strand
TTCCAGCGCGTCCTCCATGGACTCCGCAGTATCAACAAGCGCCAGCAAGGGCGCCATGCCCCCAGCGCCGGATACCTTGCTTGCGAGCCCCTCTGATGGACGATTGGCGCTGGTATCGCTATTCACCAATGCCAAACCTCGGGGAGCATCGTTCATGTCGGAGTGCACGCCCTCCAGCCCGGGCACGCTCAGCCCCTGGCTGAAACGCCCAATGACCTGCTCTACCGCAAATTCCCAGCCATCGTCTATCCGAAGCTGCGTAGCCAGTCGTGGACTGTCGCTGAGGCTGTGTTTGTTGAGCCACGCCTGCAAAGTGTCGTCCTGGCTTCCCATCTGTTCGTCCAGCAGGGCCTGCTGGGATTCCAGCGATGCCCTCAGGCTCTGGACCTGCTGGCGCGCATCCGTGGCAGCCTGCTCTGCGTCCCGCTGATGGTGGCGTGCCTCCTGGAGTTCGTCCTGGACAACGTTGATTCGCTCAGAGGCTTCCTCCCTCTGCAACTCCAGGGTTTCCTGCTGCTCCAGCAGGTCGTCCAGTTCTGCCCGATCAACCTGCCCTTCCAGCAGATCCTGTTCTTCTCGAAGCCGTTGTTGACGGGTGCGCAGTTGTTCAATGGCATTTTCCTGGGAACGAATACTGGACTGGGCCAGTTCCGCCTGTCGGCGCGCATCCGCCGAACGGGAGCTGAAGTCCTCCCAGTTGTGCTGCCACTCGCTCATGGCATCCTCGGCACTCTGGAGCTTTTCTCCGGAATCCTCCGATTTCAGGACCAGCGCCTCCTGCTCCGGCTCCAACATATCCAGTTCTTCCTGGATGCCCGCCAGTTTCTCTTCATCCTGTTCCAGTTCCCGAGCCAGTTCGCGCTGGTTGGCCATGGCCTGGTCCAGTTCCGCTGCCGTCTGGCGGCTGCGCTCGCGTTGGTGCTCGAGGCTCTGCTCAATGCGGGCAATGTCAGCGCCGGCTTCGTAGTAACGCGCCTGCGCCCGATTGAAATGTTCGTTACGCTCCTGATGCCCGTCCCGCAGGGATTCCAGAGCCGTTTCGAGGCTGACCCGTTCAGACAGCTGCTTCTCGAGCTCTAGCTCGGTATCCCGGATGCGGGTACGCCAGGTCTGAAGATCGGTGTCCAGAGACTGCCAGCGCAACACCGTCAGTTCGGCCTTTTTCTGGCGTTCTTCCTGCTTGTAGGCCTTGTATTTTTCTGCCGACTGAGCCTGACGCTCAAGGTGTTGCAGTTGCCTGCCAAGTTCGTCCCGAAGATCCGTCAGGCGCTCCAGGTTCTCCTGGGTCCGGCGGATGCGGCTTTCGGTTTCCTTGCGACGCTCTTTATACTTGGAGATACCCGCAGCTTCCTCAATATACACCCGCAATTCTTCCGGCTTGGCCTCGATCAGCCGCGAGATCATTCCCTGTTCGATAATGGCGTAGCTGCGGGGGCCCAGCCCGGTCCCGAGGAAGAGGTCGGTAATGTCACGACGTCGGCATTTGGAGCCATTCAGGAAGTACTCCGACTGCCCCTCGCGGGACACACGGCGGCGTACCGAAATTTCGTTGAAACGCACGAACTCGCCGGGCGCTGAGCCGTCGCTGTTGTCGAACACCAGTTCTATGGAGGCCTGGCCAACGGGTTTGCGCGCACTGGAGCCATTGAAGATAACATCCGACATGGACTCACCACGGAGATACTTGGCCGAGCTTTCCCCCATCACCCAGCGCACCGCATCGATGATATTGGACTTGCCACAACCGTTGGGGCCCACGACCGCTGTCATGTTAGACGGAAACGGCACAGTGGTGGGATCAACGAAAGATTTGAAACCGGACAGTTTGATGGACTTCAGGCGCATATCAGGCGCTCACCTCTTCCCTGAGAATACTCAGTACCTGTTCACGCTGGTGTTCACCAAACTCACAGATGGCGGTTTCAAGGCCGGCGGAGTCGTCACGCACAGCTGCATCTGCAAGTTGCCGGAAAAAGCGCCCGGTTTCCGCCAACTCATCGCGGAAGTTCTCCAGCGCGACGAAATAAGTCCGGCTGATCGCAGGCCGGAAATTCTCCAGGGTTTCCTCAAGGAACGGGTTTTCCACCAGTCCATAGGCGTAGCGCATTACCCCGAATCCGGCATCAATCACCTGCTCGGCAGCATCTCCGCCAGAGGAATTGAGCGCATCAATGACCGCCTGAAGCTCTCGCACCTGGCCCATCACGCCGGACAGTTCGCTGCCGGACCAACGTTCCAGCACCTTACGCCCCAGCATGCACAGCAAATCAATGTAGATATCGTAGAGGCTGTTGACGAGCTCCGGAGTCAAACGGGACACGACAGCACCACGGCGAGGAAAAATATCCACCAGATGGCGGCGCTGAAGAATCAACAGCGCCTCACGAACGGAACCACGACTGACATTCAGTTCACCGGCAACCTTGAGTTCCTGGATTCGCTCGCCCGGCCTCAGGTCGCCGGTCACAATGCGCTGCCCCAGGTGCTGGGCTATCTGTTCGGAAAGACTTTCGGGGGCCTGAAACCTCATAAAGTTCGTCGCTCACTCGCTACTGGTAGCAAAGAATAAGCGCAGAAGTTTACCACAGGCACCCGTGAGCCCAATCCCCTTGTCGGACATTTTAACGATCCGGTCATGCCGGCAAACGTATGCCGGAAACTTGACGCACCCGGCACCAACGCTGCCCCAACCTCTGAAAAATGCTGGATATATGTGCCCTATGAAACTGTTTTTGTTGTCTATTTCTACTACTGGCTCAAACTATGCTTAAAGAAGGCAAAATAACTTAACAGGCAGCTTTGTGTGAAACACATCCCGTCAATCAACAAGCCCGGACCACAACCTCAGAAACTCGCTGCCCTGCGTCAGGCGCACCGCGACTGGAATGAATCTCCGGACGTGCTTACCCGGCTGACCCGCAGACTGTCCACAACACTCAGCCTGGAAACACAACTGGCGATTCTGGCCGATGAGATTGCCAGCGTAGTTCCCCACGACTGCCTGACTTACCGCCATACCATAGCGTCGCGGGATTTTGTCTACGTAACCGGTATGGGCGGCCCCCATCGCTGTGAATATCGGCTCAATCTCGAGGGCGGCTTTTACGGCACACTTTCTCTCAGCCGTCGGCAGAAGTTCACTGAACAGGAACTCGAAGGCATTGAATTGATGCTTGCGGTCGCCATCTGCCCTGTTCGCAATGCCTGTCAGTTTATTGCTATCGAGCAGGCGGCTCTGACGGACTCGCTGACCGGTGTGCCGAATAAGCGTGCCATGGACGAGGCGCTGTCCCGTGCTTGCTGTCTTGGCGACAGGCATGGAGAACAACATTCACTGATCCTGTGCGATCTGGATTATTTCAAACAGGTGAATGACCAATACGGCCATGTGGTGGGGGATCACATACTGAAACTGGCGGCCGAAGAACTTGAAAAGGCCGTCAGGAATTCCGACAGCGTGTACCGCTTTGGCGGAGAAGAGTTTGCCATTCTGCTGGCCCATACCGACGAGGCAAACGCTCGTGACGTGGGCGACCGTATTCGCGAATTCATCAACACCATTGTGGTGAACTGCGGGGATACCAATATTACGGTCACTGCCAGCTGCGGCGTAGCCATGAGAATGGCGGATGAATCTGCTGACCAGTGGCTTGCCCGCGCCGACGAAGCGCTGTACCGGGCGAAAGCCCATGGTCGCAATTGCACACGGGTTTTCGCCGCTATCAGTAAGTGATCAGCGTTTTCCAGACTTTGCCGGTGGCTTGCCTGATGGTTTCCGGCCTGTCGAAGGGCCAGCACTGTCGACCTGCCATCGCGCGCCACCAGATTTGCGTGGCCCCGTCCCGGACTGTTTGCGGCGCTTGCGATCAAGGGTCTTTTGCTCAGACGGCGTTTTTGCCGGAATCTCTACCGGCTTCAAATCCACGGCTTTGCTCAGCGAATCCACGGCCTTCTGATCCAGCTCTTCCCATTTACCAACGGTCAGGCGGCTTGGCAGGAAAATTGGCCCGTAACGCACTCGCTTCAACCGACTGACCCTCACACCCTGGGATTCCCAAAGCCTACGCACTTCTCGGTTACGGCCTTCCAGAAGCGTAACATGGAACCATTGGTTGATTCCCTTGCCTCCGGCCTCGCTGATGTCTGAAAACTTCGCCATGCCGTCGTCGAGTAGCACCCCCTCGGACAACCTTTTGACCATCGCTTCATCCACATCGCCAAAAACCCTGACCGCGTATTCGCGATCAATCTGACGCGACGGGTGCATCAAACGGTTGGCAAGCTCCCCATCGGTGGTGAACAGCACCAGGCCGGTGGTATTGATGTCCAGTCGCCCAATGGCAATCCAGCGGTGATCACGAAGCCGGGGAAGACTATCAAATACCGTTGGTCGTCCTTCCGGATCGCGGCGTGTGGTGACCTCACCCTCTGGCTTGTTATAGATAAGCACCCGCCTGACCAGCTCGGCTCCTGCCACTATGTCCAGGCGCTTGCCGTCCAGCTCAATGCGATCATCAACCGTGGCTTTCTGCCCCGGTTCAACCGGTTTTCCATTGATGCTCAGGCGACCGGCCCCGATCCAGGATTCAACTTCCCGACGCGATCCCACGCCAGCACGCGCCAATAGCTTCTGTATGCGCTCCGGGCCGGAAACGGTGGTTTCATCCGCCTGCCGTTGTTCAGGTTTCTTGGGGCGATTGGCCGCCATGGATCTGTCCTTAACGAGTGGCTGACGCCGATGGCATCAGTGAAGTGTTTGTTCTGGCGCGTTGTCGGGATTGGAGTCTTCCCCATTGCCACCAGTGCTTCGGGCCGGAGATTCGAATTCGATCTCAGCCTGCATGTTTTTCTCGATTTCCCGACCGATTTCTTCCAGGTCCCGTATTTCTGACAAGGGCGGCATCTGGTCCAGACCTTCCAGATTGAAATAGTCCAGAAACTGACGGGTGGTTGCATACATAGCGGGCCTGCCGGGCACATCGCGGTGCCCCACGACCCTCACCCATTCCCGCTCAAGCAACGTACGAACAATATTGCTGCTGACGGTGACACCCCGAATGTCCTCAATTTCACTACGGGTGATGGGCTGGCGATAGGCAATCAGTGCCAACGTCTCCAGCAACGCGCGGGAGTACCTCTGGGGCTTTTCCTCGAATAAGCGCCCTACCCACGGAGCAAATTCTTCCCGCACCTGTAGACGATAACCACTGGCTATTTTCTTCAGCTCGAATCCCCGCCCCTGGCAAGACTGCTCCAGCAAGAGCAGCACATGCTCCATCACCTGGCGGGCCGGGCGCTCACCTTCTTCAAAAAGATCCCGTAGTTGGTCGACCGATAAGGGTTTGCCGGCTGCCAGTAACGCAGCTTCGGTTATGGCCTGTATTTTCCGGAGATTTTCCTCGTTCATACCGCTCTCGCCCTGACATGGATCGGGCCCAGCACCTCGGCCTGGACCACTTCGATCAGTTGCTCCTTGACCAGTTCCAGGGTCGCCAGGAAACTCACCACAACCCCCAGACGTCCCTCCTCCGGAGTGAACAGACTTTCGAACGTTACGAACTGGTCATCCCGCAGGACCGATAATATCGACGACATGCGTTCACGGGTGGATAAACGCTCACGCTCCACATGGTGGCTGGTAAACAGGTCTGCACGTTTAAGCACGCCCTGCAACGCAAACAGAATTTCCCGCAAGTCCACGTCGGGATGGGGCTGACTGGAAGGCATCCGGGGCAGCGCAGCAGAGGCAACAAAATTGTCCCGCTCAAGCCGCGGCATATCATCGATATCCTCGGCAGCCTGCTTGAAGCGCTCATACTGCTGCAGCCTGCGTATCAGTTCCGCCCGCGGATCGATGTCCTCTTCGTCCTCGGATTCCTGCCTCGGCAGCAGCATCCTGGATTTTATCTCCGCCAGAGTCGCAGCCATAACCAGATACTCTGCCGCCAACTCGAACCGCATGGCTTCAACGGCGCCGATGTAGTCCATGTACTGCTTGGTGATCTCGCTGACATCAATGTTGAGGATGTCCATGTTTTGGCGACGGATCAGATACAGCAACAAATCCAACGGCCCTTCAAAGGCCTCAAGGAATACCGCCAGGGCATCGGGGGGAATATACAGGTCACGCGGCAGGTCAACCACCGGCTTACCCGAGACGCGGGCAAGTGGCGCCTGCTCAGCAGGCGCCCCAAGTGCCTCAGCACTCTCATCCGCCGTCGTACTGCCTGTGGTTTCCTCCGTCATGCTCTCTCCAAAGTCGTCAGCGTCAGGGCTCAGCGGTAGTTCAGGCCCATGGCTGTACGAACTTCCTCAAGGGTGTCCCTCGCTGCATCCCTGGCTTGCTCGCAACCCTCTTCAATAATGGCATGAACCAGATCAGGGTTGCCTTCATATTCGCGAGCACGTTCATGCAGGGGGCGCTGCTCTTCAATAATCGAGTCAATCAGCGGTTTCTTGCACTCCAGGCAACCAATGCCCGCCGAGCGGCAGCCGGTTTGCACCCATTCCTGAGTATCTGCATCGGAATAAACCTGATGAAGCCCCCAAACTGGACACTTCTCCGGTTCGCCCGGATCGGTGCGACGTACCCGCTGGGGGTCGGTCTGCATGGTGCGGATTTTCTGGGCGACGCTGTCAGGGTCTTCGCGCAAGCCGATGTAGTTGTTGTAGGACTTGGACATTTTCTGGCCGTCCAGTCCCGGCATTTTCGATTCCGGTGTCAGCAGGGGCTGGGGTTCCGGAAGGATCACCTTGCCACCACCTTCGATATAGCCGTACAGCCGTTCACGGTCGCCCAGGGAGATGTTCTGTTGCTCCTTGAGCAAAGCCCGAGCCGTTTCCAGGGCTTCCATATCACCCTCTTCCTGGTAACGCTTCTTCAGAGTGCGGTACAGCTTGGCGTTCTTCTTGCCCATCTTGACGATGGCACCCTCTGCCTGCTCCTCAAACCCTGGCTCACGGCCGTAGATGTGATTGAAGCGGCGAGCGACTTCGCGCGTGATTTCCACGTGGGACACCTGATCCGCACCCACGGGTACGCGGCCGGCCCGATACATCAGAATGTCCGCGCTCTGCAGCAGTGGATAGCCGAGAAAACCGTAGGTAGCCAGGTCTTTCTCTCGAAGTTTCTCCTGCTGATCCTTGTAGGTGGGGACGCGCTCGAGCCAGCCCAATGGGGTAATCATCGACAACAGCAGATGCAGCTCCGCGTGTTCCGGTACCTTGGACTGGATGAACATCGTTGAGGACCCGGGATTGACGCCTGCCGCAAGCCAGTCGATTACCATATCCCAGACGCTGTCCTCAATACCGCTGGGATCATCATAGTTGGTGGTCAGCGCGTGCCAATCGGCAACGAAGAAGAAGCATTCGAATTCATGCTGGAGTTTGACCCAGTTCTTCAGAACACCATGATAATGGCCAAGGTGCAACTTGCCGGTGGGACGCATGCCGGACAAAATCCGTTGCTGGGAATCGACAGAACTCAAAGCATGAACTCCTTTTGTTTATAGGGAACAGCCATCATATTGCAGGCTGACCGGGCATTATAGTCTTATGTGTGGCCCGCGTTAAGAAGGCATTGAAAAACCTGCACTGGCGCCAGAAAACAAAAAGCCCCCGGCAGTCCGCATGGCAGACCCGGGGGCTTTCCTTCACCGGCGGTATTTTACCAGCCAGTCACTTCCTTCAGCGCCTTGCCGATTTCAGCCAGGCTGCGCACGGTTTTGACACCGGCGTCGTTCAGGGCAGCGAATTTCTCATCCGCCGTGCCCTTACCACCGGAGATAATCGCACCGGCGTGGCCCATACGCTTACCAGGAGGCGCCGTCACACCCGCGATGTAGGACACCACCGGCTTGCTGACGTTTTCCTTGATGAACGCAGCGGCTTCTTCCTCAGCGGTTCCGCCGATTTCGCCGATCATCACGATGGCTTCTGTCTGCGGATCTTCCTGCAGCAACTGCAGGATATCGATGAAGTTGGAGCCCGGAATCGGGTCACCACCGATGCCGACACAGGTGGACTGACCATAACCGAAGTCGGTGGTTTGCTTGACCGCTTCATACGTCAGGGTACCTGAGCGGGACACGATGCCCACTTTGCCCGGCTTGTGGATGTGGCCCGGCATGATACCGATCTTGCTCTCACCTGGCGTGATCACACCCGGGCAGTTCGGCCCGATCATGCGAACACCCTTGCGATCGACGTACTCTTTTGCGTAGAGCATGTCGATGGTCGGGATGCCTTCGGTGATGCAGACGATCAGCTGGATACCAGCGTCAGCCGCTTCAACAATGGCGTCTTTACAGAACGGCGCAGGAACGTAGATAACAGTAGCTTCGGCGCCCGTCTTCTCGACCGCTTCACGCACGGTGTTGAACACCGGCAGACCCAAGTGTTCAGTACCGCCCTTACCGGGGCTTACGCCACCAACCATTTTTGTACCGTACTCAATGGCTTGTTCAGAATGGAACGTGCCCTGTGCGCCGGTAAAGCCCTGGCAGATAACCTTGGTGTCTTTGCTAATCAGGATGCTCATTATTTACCCCCCGCGGCTTTAACGACTTGCTCTGCCGCATTCGACAGACTGGTGGCGGCAATGATGTTCAGGCCACTGTCAGCGAGTACTTTAGTGCCCTTCTCGGCGTTGTTACCTTCCAGACGCACAACCACAGGAACCTTGACGCCAACATCTTTTACGGCGCCGATGATGCCCTCGGCAATCATGTCACAGCGAACAATGCCGCCGAAGATGTTGACCAGTACCGCTTTTACGTTGTCGTCAGACAG
The DNA here is from genome assembly GCA_002726615.1 of Marinobacter sp. Taxonomy (GTDB): domain Bacteria; phylum Pseudomonadota; class Gammaproteobacteria; order Pseudomonadales; family Oleiphilaceae; genus Marinobacter. The sequence goes on along the minus strand of PBRG01000094.1, from coordinate 1,510 downwards.
GATGATCTTGAACGCTTCGGAAACGCGTTCTTTGGTGGCACCGCCGCCAACGTCCAGGAAGTTCGCAGGCTGGCCGCCGGACAGCTTGATGATGTCCATGGTACCCATGGCCAACCCAGCGCCGTTAACCATGCAGCCGATGTTGCCATCCAGAGCCACGTAGTTGAGTTCCCATTTGGCAGCTTCGGCTTCCCGGGAATCTTCCTGGGAGGGATCGTGCATCTCATGGATCTTCTTCTGACGGTACAGGGCGTTGCCATCAACACCGATCTTGGCGTCCAGGCAATGCAGATCCCCGGCTGGCGTGATAACCAGTGGGTTAATCTCCAGCAGCGCCAGATCACGATCTTCAAACAGTTTCGCCAGACCCATGAAGATCTTGGTGAACTGACCGATCTGCTTGCCTTCGAGACCCAATTTGAAAGCGAGTTCGCGCCCCTGGTACGGCTGCGCGCCAACCAGCGGGTCGATTTCGGCTTTCAGGATCTTTTCCGGAGTTTCTTCGGCAACCTGTTCGATCTCAACACCACCTTCGGTGGAGGCCATGAACACGATACGGCGAGTACCGCGATCGACAACCGCACCCAGATAGAGTTCCTGGTCGATATCGGTAAGGGACTCAACAAGAATCTTGCTGACTGGCTGGCCGTTTTCATCGGTCTGGTAAGTCACCAGATTCTTGCCGAGCCAGTTTTCAGCGAAGGCACGGATTTCGTCTTTGCTCTTGACCAGCTTTACACCACCGGCCTTACCTCGGCCACCAGCGTGAACCTGTGCCTTTACAACCCATGCGTCACCACCGATTTCGGTGGCAGCCGCTACGGCTTCCTGAGGGGTATCGCAGGCAACGCCCTGGGATACTGGCAGGCCATATTCAGCAAAAAGCTGTTTGCCCTGATATTCATGCAAATTCATAGTTAATGTCCCGCTTTCTGATGGAGGATAACCACATACGGAAATTGAACCCGCGCTATGCGAATTCGGTTCGACGCGCCGGGGATCACCTCAGCGCATCCTTAACGCGACCGGAAACCAGCCGTTTTAATAGCAGCGGGGCGCCGTCATTGGCGCCCCTGTTTCCTGGCTCGCGTTACTTCTTTTTGCGACGGTTGGCGATGTGAATCGCTCCGCCGGCAACACCCAGAGCCGCTTCATGCACAGACTCGGACAGAGTCGGATGTGCAAAACAGGTCAGGGCAAGATCTTCTGCACTGGAACCAAACTCCATGGCGATGACACCCTGAGCTACGATTTCAGAGGCCTGGGGGCCCACCACGTGGAAACCGACAATGCGGTCGGTTTTCGCGTCGGCGATGATCTTGACCATGCCGGACGCCGCATTCGCAGCCATGGCGCGACCATTGGCGGCAAACGGGAACGTACCCACATTGTACTCTTCACCTTCGGCTTTCATCTCCTGCTCGGTCTTCCCGACCCAGGCAACTTCCGGCGAGGTGTAGATCACGTTCGGGATGCAATCGTAGTTAACCTGCGGCTTGTGCCCGGCAAT
>PBRG01000093.1 GCA_002726615.1 Marinobacter sp. | reverse complement strand
CTTGTTGCCGTGACTGCGGCGGCAGCTTTGGTGTTCGGGGACGGTGAATTACGGTTATGGGTGATCGCACTCTGTGGGCTCGTACTGGTGTTGCAGTTGTACCGAATCCTGCCCTGGACGCGGTTTTGGCCCCTGCAGGTTCAGGTTGCCGAGCCGGGAAATGCGGATCGCTGCGTTACGTTAATGGTTGCGAATGTACTAACCCCCAATCGCAACAGCGAAGGCCTGCTTCAACAGGTACGGGATTGGCAGCCGGATATGTTGCTGACTCTTGAATCAGACCAATGGTGGGGTGAGCAACTGGATGCCGAGTTGGGAGACAGGCATACGGTCATTCGTATACCGCAGGACAACCTTTACGGGATGCATCTATACTCCCGCCTGCCTCTGGAGGAGGCAGAGGTAAAGTACCTTATCCAGGATGATATCCCTTCCATCCATGGCTGGTTGAAGTTGCCCAGTGGTGACAGGGTACGCTTTCATGCTCTTCATCCACGTCCGCCTGCGCCGAGTGAAAGCGAGGAATCCATCTGGCGGGATGCTGAACTGCTACTGGTAGGGCGGGAGGTTGACAAGGATGGTTACCCCGCCATCGTTGCCGGTGACCTGAACGATGTTGCCTGGTCCAGAACCACCCGCTTATTTTGTCGTATCAGCGGTATGCTGGACCCGAGGCGTGGCCGGGGCACGTTTAATACCTTCCACGCGGAGCGTTGGTATCTCCGCTGGCCTCTGGATCATGTATTCACCACACAGCATTTTACCCTCAAACAGCTCCGCCGCCTGGAGGCTTTCGGATCAGATCACTTTCCCATACTGATAACCCTGTGTTTTCGTCCCTCACGTAAGGATGAGCACGAGGTTCCCGAAGCCGACGGAGAAGAAGTTCAGGAAGCCAGGGAAAACATCCGCGAAGGGAAAGTCAGAGAGCAGGACGATAACTGATTGGCCGCGAATGTTGCGGCCAATCAAGTGGCGCGATGCCTAGAGCCCCTGAGCTCCACGTCTGAGCCAGTCGTGCACGAACGCCAGCTTGTGGCGCGCAAAATCCGACAGAACAAAGGGATACAGGTCCGACAGGCCCATCGACCGGTTTACGTGGTTCACGCCCATGGCGATGGACGCGGCGATATGGATCAGTCGCTGGGCATCGGGTTCCGAATAGGGATCCCAGTTCCGGTCTGGCACCTCCGGAGAGGTTAAGCCGGAGGCCACAAAACTGTCGGTCAGGTCCGTCAGGTGAAGCAGGTGCGCGGCCGTCTCGGCCCAGTCTTCGTGGGGATGAGCTGAGGCATAGCTGGTAAGGTAGTACAGCTTCCAGTCCTGGGGCGGACCATTTTCGTAGTGATGCTGAAGCGCTCCGGGATAGCTGATACGTTCGTCGCCAAACATCGCCCGGAACGCATCCAGGAAGTCCTCACGCAGACTCAGGCGCCACCACAGCATGTGGGCAATCTCATGTCGCATGTGGCCAATCATCGTTCTGTAGGGCTCTTCCAGCGCCTCCCTGCGGGTGGTGCGTAGTACCGGGTCTGCCTCCGCCACGCTGATGGTGACAACGCCCTGGGCGTGGCCCATTGGTACGGGAGTGGGGCCCTCTGCAAGCATATGGAACACCGGCCGAGCGCCAGGGTCTTCCGGGCGAAACCAATGCCAGCGCCCAAGATTGTCGATCACCCAGCGTTTGGCGGCCTCGGTTTGCGCCCAGTTGGGGATGGCGTTGGCGATGGACGGGTCTGGTGCCAGGGCCGTCATGGCACAGGCACGGCAGAAGGCACCTTGCTCTGGTGCAATCCAGTTGCAGCCAATCACATCCCTGTTAGCGCAGAAGGGCGGCATCGGCAAAAAAGCTCGTGCCTGGGGGTCGTAGGCCACCGGGGTACCATCAGCCGTGGCAAGATTGTCAAACCAGATAGAGCCGGAACCGACGGGGTTGGCGAAAACGCGCATAAAGAAAGATTTCCTGCGGAATGGACCTCGAGTATAGGAATTGATCGCGCCGAATGTCCAACGCCGAATTGAGAGTCTTGTCAGTTACTTCACATGTGCAGTATATTTGATTCACATGTGAAATAACTGGCTGACAAATGGACAAACGTTTTTTCTATCTGCTCAACAAGGCCCGCCATCGGGTATACAAACACGCTGACCAGCGCAGCGAAGACGCGCTGGGAATTTCGGTAACCCAGGTGGGGGCGCTGTTGCTCGTTGCCGGCGACGAAGGATGTCTGTTGAAAGATCTCGCCCACAGCCTTCATTTGAACAGTTCCGCGTTGACGGGGTTGGCTGGGCGGATGGAGAGCAAGGGCCTGTTGGAGAGGCGAACCTGCGACAGGGATGGCCGCGCATCCCGTTTGTATCTCACCGATGTCGGGCGCGAGAAGATCGAGAGCGCCAAACCGCTTATCACGGAATTGAACAACCGCATGACCGACAGTTTCAGTGATGAAGAAGTGACCGTCATCCTCAAGTTCCTCAACTATCTCGCCAACGATTTCTGACGTCCGTAAAGGTTGTTAGACAAGTTACCAGGAGAATCATTATGAGTGCCAGGGAGTCTTCATTACCCCCAACGAGTAGACAGGATGTGCCAGTCACGACACCGGGCGGTCATCGAATCCACCTCCGGGTATTTCCTGCGGATCAGTCCAGTTCGGTCGTCATCGTCGCTGGCGCCATGGGGGTAGGGCAGCATTGCTATGAGAAATTCGCGCGTTCCCTGAGCCGCCAGGGCTTTACCGCCATAACCTTCGACTATTCCGGTATGGGCGCCTCCCTGCAAGGCCATCTGCGGGACTGCCCGGTCAAGGTGACGGAGTGGGGGAGCGAGGATTGCCGGGCGGTTATAGACTTCGCCCGGCAGCATTATCCAGGGCAGCGCCTTCAATGGATTGGTCACAGCGTTGGTGGGCAGTTGCTGGGCATGACACCCAATGTAAACGAGCTGGATCACGCGGTCACCGTTGCCTGTGGCAGCGGTTATTGGCGTGAGAACTCACCGCCTACCAAACGCATTGCCTGGTTTCTGTGGTATTTCATGGCGCCTGTCAGCGTGCGGATGTTTGGCTATTTCCCCGGTAAGCGCCTGAACATCGTGGGTGACCTACCACCCAATGTGATACGCCAGTGGCGGCAATGGTGCCTCAACCCGGAATACGCGGTGGGTAAAGAAGGCCAGGCATTACGGGAACAGTTCGCTGCGGTGCAGGTGCCGATATCGGCCGTGGCTTTTACCGACGACGAGATGATGTCCCGACGTAACGTCGATTCGCTGCACAGTTTCTACACTCAGGCGGCTGTCACCATGCACCGGATTGATCCGAAGGATGTTGGCGAAAGCCGCATTGGCCACCTTGGCTGGTTTCGTGAGCAATACCAGACGTCGATCTGGCAAAACACGCTGTTGCCCCTGCTTCGCTAGTCGACGTGTATTTTCGGCCTCGCTCGCGGACACGGAGGTTTTAGTGCATTGATTTACGCGCCCGCCAGAAGCGAGCAATGGCGGGTTTAACGCTTACGCCATGAATAAGGATCGACAAGGCAACCACCACCAGGGTCAGGTGAATCAACTCCAGGGCGATGTCTTCTGGCAGTCCATGTTGGATGGCGTACATCAGATAGTAGAGAGAACCAATGCCCCGCACACCGAACCAACCCGCGAGATTTCGCAACCTGATTGGCGCCTTGCTGCCGAGCAGGCCGAGGTGAACACTGATGGGGCGGGCGACGAAGAACAGAAAGGCGGCGAAACCAACCGCGCGCCAGCTCCATGAATCCCAGAACAGGGAGCCGCCAATCAGCAGAACCAGAACGATTTCGGCCAGCCTCTCCAGATGTTCGTTGAATATCAGGGAGCTTTGATGCACATGGGCGATGGCTTTCGGTGCCTCGCCCGGATAGCTTTCTCCGGATGTTGTATCCGAGTAGGACTGTTTAAGGCCGGCCAGCTTCAGTTCGGTATGCCGCAATGCCACTGCCGCGCTGAACACCGCCAGAAATCCCCAGGCATTGACCAGAAGACTGACGCCATAGGCAAACGCAATCAGTCCCAGCCCAAGGAAGCTTTCGAGAAACTCGGACTGGGTGAACGTGGAGCGCAGTTTCTGAACCAGCCAACCGACCAGGCAGCCGGCCACAATACCGATGACGATTCCCGCGCCGCTAGACCATACAACGTCAACCGCGAACCAACGCCACCCGACATCGCCCAGATCATGCAAACCTAACAGTCCGAGCCCCAGCATCACGAAAGGAAAGGCGCTACCGTCGTTCATTCCCGCTTCGCTGGTTAACGCAAACCGCAGTCGGTCAGGATCATCGGCATGTCGAACCTGTACTTCGGTGGCAAGTACCGGATCGGTGGGGGCCACCACCGCACCAAGCAGTACGGCGGCACCAAGGGGCAGGGCGAGCCAGAAGTATCCGAACACCGCCACAATACCCACGGTTAGCGACATCGACACGACCGCCAGTCTCAGTGGGTAGCGCCAGCGCCTGAAGGTCACCGGGGCGGGCATTTTCACGCCAGCGCAATACAGCGAAATCAACACGGCGATTTCTGTGAGCAGTTCCAGCAGTGCCGATTCTTCAAGTGGGTTGAAATGAAACAGGCCAAAGCCCATCGGGCCGACGATAAAACCGACCAGCAGGTACACAATGGCTGACGTGGCAGGCCCGTTTTTAATGTAGGACGAAGTAAAGCCTACTAACAGAAGGAGTGCGCCCAGTAATAGAAACCAGGTAGCGGTCGTCATAGGCGGCTCAGAAATACATTGGTGAGTGATAGCGCTGCATTAATCCGGACGAATAACGCAGCACTCCCGATCTGAATTCTGCCAGCGAAACCTGGCGGGTTTCCTATACGGTTCAGTAATCACAAGCGGATACCAGCCGCCTCAAGGTGGTCGCGGTAAAATGCCTGTTCCATCTCCAGTGCGACTTTGTGCATGGTGGCCGTGGCGGGCCAGTTACCCCTGTCCTAGCGATTGTAGACACGTTGAGATTAACAAATACATCCGTAGCTGTATTGGATAGTTGAACATCTCAGATATTCGGGGCAATGTGGATATTCCGGAACAGACGCATAGGAGCGGTGCCGTGAGTAATGTACTGGAGTCTGCAGAACAGGTTTGTGATGCCATAACTGCACCCTGCAGCGCGATTGAAACCATACTGAGCCCCCGTATAACAGACCTGGGGGGATTCTCCGTGCGTCGCCTGTTGCCAACCGCAAAACGGAAAATGGTTGGCCCCTGGATTTTCTTTGACGAAATGGGGCCGGCGGATTTTGCAGCGGGGCAGGGTATCAACGTTCGCCCCCATCCACACATCGGTATTGCGACGGTGACCTACCTGTTCGAGGGTGAGATTTTGCATCGGGACTCTGTCGGTAGCCTGCAGCCGATCCGCCCGGGTGATATCAACCTGATGGTGGCTGGCCGTGGCATCACCCATTCTGAACGCGAACGCGCTGCGATCACGGTGGAAGATCACCGGCTTCACGGTCTTCAGCTCTGGCTGGCACTGCCGGAAGAGCACGAAGAAACCGACCCTGCGTTCCACCATTACCCAAGCGATGATATTCCCTCGTTAGACGTTCACGGTGTGCCTGTGCGAGTGATGATCGGCAATGCCTACGGGGTAGCGTCACCGGTACGCCGGTTCAGTGACACCCTCTACCTGGAAGCCACTCTCAAGGCAGGCCAGAGCCTGGAATTGCCCGATGTGCAGGAACGTGCCGTTTACGTTGCCCAGGGTGCCCTGACCGCCCACGGCGCGGAACTTCCGACTCACAGCATGACGGTGTTTTCGCAGCAACCTGGCGTATCGGTGACCGCCAGTGAAGACACTCGTATTGCCGTTATCGGCGGAGAACCGGTAGGCCGCCGGTTTATAGAGTGGAACTTTGTATCGTCCCGGAAAGAACGAATCGAACAGGCCAAGGACGATTGGCGGGCAGGGCGGTTTGATAAGGTAGTTGGGGACGAGGCGGAATTTATTCCGTACTAGAGAACCGCAATTTTGTTCAATACCCGCTTCGGCGTTCAGGGCAAACTCCGCTCATAACCTGAACGGAGAATACCATCCATGAGCCTTTCCCTGATTCTGCCCATGTCCGCGTTTGCGTTGGCGGCGTCCATTTCCCCGGGGCCGGTCAACCTTGTTTGTCTGAGCAGTGGCACCCGCTATCCGGTTTCCCGGGGGCTAATCTTCGTAACCGGGGCAACCCTGGGCTTCATCGCACTGTTCGTTGCCGTGGGGCTGGGGCTCTATTCGCTGCTGACCATGGTGCCGATGCTGGAGACGTTGTTGCGATGGGGCGGTGTCGCATTCCTGCTTTATCTGAGTATAAAGCTGGCCATGGACAGCGGTCAGTTACCGGAAACGGGTGTTGATAAGGCGCCGGGCTTCGGCACCGGGGCAATCATGCAGTGGCTGAACCCCAAAGCCTGGCTGGCTTCGGCGTCTGGCATCGGCGCCTATACCAGCGCCAACGACCTGAACCAGATCCTGCTGTTTGCGTCGCTCTACCTGCCCATCTGTTGGTTGTCCCTGGCATGTTGGGTGTATGCGGGGGCATTCCTGCGGCGATACGTGCAGCGGCCTGTGGTGCTGATGGCCATCAACCGGACCCTGGCTTTATTGCTTGCGATCAGTTGCCTGTATCTGGTGATCGGTTGAGGGCTGTCGGTACTGATTCGGCGTTGCCGCCATCAGCCGTTTGAACGTGCGCTGGAAGTGAGGCTGGTCGGCGAAGCCTGCGTTCAGTGCCGCCTCGGCGATTGGGGTGCCGTTGGCGAGCTCAAGGCGCCCTAGCTGGATGCGGCGGTTGAGAAGATAGGCATGGGGCGTAAGACCGAAATATTGCCTGAACGCCCGGATCAGGTGGCCGGCGCTGTAACCGGAAATTTCACAGAGCGTATCCAGCGATATGTCTTCTGCCATGTGGTTGTCCAGATAGCGTGCCAGCTCAGCCAGGGTATCCGGCGCCTTTGGTTGCTGAACCACCGGTTGCCGGGCCAACTCATGCATCAGGTCTGACAGGAACTCCACCACCTCGGTCTGCTTGTCGAGAAGGGCACGCTGAGCATCCAGAAGACACTCTGCCATGTGGCAGTAGCGCTCATACCAGATGGGCTCCGACAGGGTGGCAGTGGCAATGTCCTGCCAGTGTGGGGTTGGCAGCAACCCGGCCCGAAACCGAAGATCCGTCAGCCATCCGGTATCCAAATACAGCATCAGGTAGGCCCAAGGCTGGTTATCAATCGGGTTGCAGGAATGAACCCACTCCGGGTTCATCAGTACCAGATCACCAGCGCGGACATGGAAAAGATCCTCCCGATACTGATAGGTGCTTTCGCCGCCGGTAATAGCGCCAATGGACCATTGCGTATGACTGTGAGGGGCATAACAGACTTGGCGTCCGTCGCTGACCTTGCGTAATTCCACATGGGGCAGTCGGGCATCACGCCAGAAAATGGGTTTACTCACGGTGGTGTTGGTCATGCACGCCATCATATCCTCAGTGAGTTTACGTGCCCCTGGGCGCAAACATAATGATGGCCATACCTGTTAAAGCCACGGCCGTGCCCACCAGATCCCAGACCGTTGGCCGAACGCCATCCACGGCCCATAACCAAAGTATCGCCATAAAGATATAAACACCACCATAGGCTGCGTACACCCGGCCAGCGGCGGTCGGGTGCAGTGACAACAGCCAGGCGAACGCGGCCAGGCTCAGGGCGCCAGGAATCAGCAGCCAGATGGTTTTGCCTTCCCGCAGCCACAGATAGGGCAGGTAGCAGCCGACGATCTCGGCCAGGGCGGTCACTAAAAAGAGGCCGACGGTTTTCAATTCTGGCATCACGCTGCTTTTCCCGTTCCATATCCTGTCGGCGGCATTCTCAGCGATCATAAGGGTGGGGGAGTTGGTATTCAACCAGATGCAGTGCGTTGATGACGTTATGGGGAGGGTTGGCCGCCACCGACAACCCGGTATCGATGGCGGACTGGGTAACTATTGAGTGTCGTACTTCGCTGCGTCCCTCACGGTCGGGTAGCCTTCGATGAACACCCACTCGGTATCCTTGGCCGGTACATGGCAGCCGAAGCAGTTATTGAAGCCTTCGCCTTTCCAGTTGTCGGTGGTGCTGGTGTTGGGGCTGTCCGGTGTGAACAACGCCCATCCCCAGCCTTCACCCCAGGCGGTATTGTCGGGGAAGCGGTTCTGACGGTCTCGTACCATCACAAACCAGACCCCAATGTCCCCCGCCCATTGGGCGTGACCAGTGGTTTTCGGGCCTTCTTCAATACCCCTGATTTCCTTGACCAGCACTGCACCATCGGGCCATTTGCCATCAGCCTGAAATGCCTTGACCGCTGACGGGTCGGCATAAACGTCATGGACTCCAGGCCCACTGGCCTGGTCGTCCTTGCCGACAAACCAACTGCCGATGTGTACCCAATCCTCACGGAATGATTGTGGCCGGGTAATGTTGCCTTTGGCGTCGACAAAAGGCGAAAACGACTCATTTTCTGACGCCGTGGCGTCACCGGATGTGTTCTGTTGCTGCTCCGCTGCCGCACCTGTTGTCCAACTTAGTGCCAGGATAACAATGGCGGCAGCAAGGGAAGTCTTTATTTGCATGGTATAGCCTCCGTTTGACGAATAGAACTGAAGGCTATGCCTTGTTGGGCGATGCGTCTGTCAGATGGCTAACACTCACCGAGTCGATGAGTGGCAAACGTCGACAGCCTGGCGAGATCCACCACGCAGATGTGTCCACGGGTATAATCCAGTAGCCCCTCGCGACGCAATTCATTGAGTTCAGCGCTGACCACTGGCCGGCTGGCGCCAATCAATTCGGCCAATTCTTGCTGGGTCAGTGGCACATCCACCTCGTGACCATGGGCGCAATGGCCGCCAGCCTGACCTACAAGGTCAAGCAGTGTCACTGCAATTCTCCCGCGCACATCCAGTGTCATGAGGGCGTACAGGCGCCGCTCGGTGATTTCCTGGCGCCGGGCAAGCATTCTGATCACCTGTCCTGCCAGCGCCGGTTCAGCATCAATGCGAGCCTGGAAGCGTTCAGCGGTGTAGCGAATAACACGGGTAGCGCCTTTGGCAGACACGGTCTGGGTCGCGGTTTCGTCGCTCCCTAGTCCGGCTCCGAGTATTTCTCCGGCTCCGAGCACGGCAGCAATACTCGCGGTGCCAGAGGTAGCAACGTGTTCAAGCTTAAGGTGTCCGGACTCGACGATGTAAACGCTGTTATCCCACTGACCCTGGTGATAAAGGTGCTCACCGGATGCCAGTACGATGGTCTGAGTGGCGAGTGGGTGGCCTGCGGATGGCGTCATGGTTGGCCATGCCTCCGCTTGTACAGCCTGAGAATTCCCCGAACCGTCACATCCAACTGGCTGCCGGATGTGTAATCACCCTGAACCACATAATTGGCCCGTTCTTCGGAAATGAGCTTTTCGATTTTCTCCTGGGTTTTCCCTTGGCCCCATTTGTCACCGTCAATTACCGCAAGACTGCATCCGCCCTGTGCCTTCACCATCTTCATCGCCGGTATATCCGTGTCGCCATCCCGCTCACGATTCTTGCGGTTCACTTCCGGCCAGAAGTCGGAGTGCTCGTTCAAACCCAAAGCCGGCATCAGGCCGTGTTCGGCGCAGTTGCCTTTTGCGAGGGTGCCGTCGAAGTCGTAGATCAGAGCGCATTGCATTGTCTTTTTGCCTTCTTCCCATGGATGACATCAGCGTAGCTGGTTATCGCAAACGACGCCCGGCCAGGCGCTCTTTCTGGGCCCGGACGGCCTCTGTCAGAAAATCCATCAGCGCATGAATCCTCACCACGCCCCGCAAGTCCGGATGCATCAGAAACCACAGGCCATATTCCAGTTCGGGAATGGGGTCTGTGAGCTGGACGATGTCAGGGTCACCGTCCGCGAGATAGCAGGGGATCACGGCCAGCCCCATGCGCGAGCGAATGGCGCTGAGGATACTGACCAGCGTATCCACACGATAAACACAGGCCTGCTTCAGCGCGTGGTTATCCATCCACTGGTCCACGGATGAATCCTGAAGCCTTGGCCCGGCGCCAATCCAGGGCTCACTGGCAAGCGCCTCAACGGGGGTGCCTGGTGTCAGGCCGAGGTCTTTGTGTGCGTAGACGGCCTGGCCGATGGCGGTCAGTGGCCGGCCGATCAGGTTCTCCGGTGGGCGGTTTGAGGGGCGTATAGCCACGTCCGCTTCCCGGCGCGTGAGATTGAACAACTGGTTGGACACCGCGACATCCAACACAATGCCAGGGTATTTGTGCCGGAATTGCGTGAACAACGGTGCCAACACGCCCATCAGAAGAGAGTCCGTGGTGGTGGTCCATATCTCGCCACTGGGCTCCAGGTCACGGCCGGCCACTTTGCGTTCGGCGGCCAGGGCGGCCTCGTCCATGACCTTTGCAGTGTCTGCGAGTTCTTCCCCTGCCAATGTTGGCCGATAACCTGTGCGGCCCCTCTCAAAGAGAATCACCCCAAGGCGCTGCTCAACATCACCCAGCCGCCGGAACACCGTAGCGTGGCTTACGCCCAGTGCCCGCGACGCGCCAGACAGCGAGCCCGCTGTGGCAATGGCGAGCACCAGTTCAAAGTCATTCCATGCCAGATTGCTCCGTGTTCTGGCAGACGCAGTGGGCGATTTGTCGGGTTGTTTTGCTGTTCGTTTTTGCAAAGTCTGTTCTCGATTCTATGGAATAGTTTGCAGTATAGAACAAGTTTAGCATGTGCCTGAACTCATACGATAATCAGTGCGCTCCGCCACAAGGTGCGGCGCCAGGGAGGATAGAAACATGTTGATCTCAGCAGAAAAGACCTACCTTCGCGGTGGCAATCCGCTGGCTTTCCGCGAGCATGCAGACCGTAATGCAAAAGAGTCACACCGGAGCAGCATACCGCTCAGATATCGCGATGGGATGGGAGGCATCAATCTTGAGCAAGTGAAACGGGATCAGCGTCGGGCGCGGCGAGACATCGTGCGGACGATGATACGGAGCCTTGACCGGTTGAGGCTTCCACACTAGACAGGGGTGATAAAAACGCTCCGGCTGCGGCATGCCAACCGGTGCTGATCATTCAGTGTTGCTATAGTCATATAACAAGCACTGATGTCGGAGCGCAAAATGACCCAGAATATGGAATTGATCGAACGGATTGAGCGTATGCGCGATCTCAATCCATTGGATGCCGCTGAAGAGCTGATTCAGTCACCCGTAGACGATATTCAGTTCATCCTGTCGCGATTGCCTGCGGAACAGGCGCGGGTCATCGCTTCACACCTGGGAGAGCTGTCTGCGCCGGAAGAAGCGGCTACCCGTGCCGTGCTATCCGGTATGGAAGAAACCGTCGGCGAACTGATGACACCGGTCACAGCAACGCTGCCGGACAGCTACACCGTGGCGGAGGCACTGACCTTCATGGTTAAAAGCGCCGATGTTTCCGAAATCAGCTACATATTTGTGACTGAAAATGATTGTCTGGTGGGCGTGGTAGGCATGCGGGACCTGATCCTTGCCAAACCCTCTGAGGCCCTGGCAGCCATCATGGTGCGAGAGCCGTTTGCGTTCCAGGAAGGCACGCCGGTGAAAGACGCGGTCAGTGAAGTGCTCTACCGACACTACCGCATGTACCCGGTGGTGGACGAGCAGCAGCATGTAGTAGGCGAGGTGCGGGGTTGGAAGCTCTACGAACGCATCGCATCGGAACTCAGTGCCCAGGCGGGTTCCCAATACGGTGTGGCGAAGGAAGAACAGATCAACACGCCGGTGTTGGCGGCCTTCCGCATGCGCCACCCCTGGCTGCAGGTGAATTTGATTACCGCCTTCGCTGCTGCCTTCGTGGTCGGCATGTTCGAGAGCACTATCGCCCAGATTGTTGCCTTGGCCGCCTTCCTGCCGGTTCTTGCGGGGCAGAGCGGCAACACTGGCTGCCAGGCACTGGCCATTACCCTGAGGGGCATCACCCTGGGACAGATCAATGACTATCCGATCCGGCGATTGCTGCGAAAGGAAGTTCTACTGGGCGCACTCAATGGCGCTGCCGTAGGCGTCATTGCCGGGATTGCCATGTTTGCTTACGCCTTGTCCACCGATTCCGCCAACCCGGCCATGCTCGGCCTGGTGATCTTCATTGCCATGGTCGGCGCCTGCATGGGAAGCGGTATTTTCGGGGTGGCGGTGCCATTGATGCTAAAACGCTTTGGTGCCGACCCGGCTACCGCCAGCAGTATCTTTCTGACGACCTTTACCGACATTATCGG
>PBRG01000092.1 GCA_002726615.1 Marinobacter sp. | reverse complement strand
GCCTGGAAACTGGAAGCCAAACGCCTCGAGAAAAAAGGCCACAACGCCTTAAGCTGGCGCAATGAACTCATCTGGTGGTACAGCATCACCGCGCTCGCACTGGCCGCCTTCACCATCGCATTCGGCTGGCTCGGCGCCGTGTTCTTCCTCGGCCAGAGCTTCATCGCCCTTAACCTGCTGGAAATCGTCAACTACCTCGAACACTACGGCCTCCACCGCCGCAAACTCGAAAATGGCCGCTACGAACGCACCGGCCCGGAACACAGCTGGAACTCCAACTACTTCCTCACCAACGTCTTCCTGTTCCACCTCCAGCGCCACAGCGACCACCACGCCTGGGCCAAGCGCCGCTACCAGGTCCTCCGCCACCACGAGATAGCGCCCCAACTGCCCGCCGGCTACGCCGCCATGGTCGTTCTGGCCATGATCCCGCCACTGTGGAAAAAGGTGATGAATCCGAGGGTAGAGGCATATTACGAAGGCGAAGAACATCAGTTGGTCTAAAGCAAAATTGGTAAAAACTGAAGGCGTTACCTGAAAAGTCAGATCGGTCCGAGCGGGTATGCCCCTCCCAGATCGTGCATTGCCAAGGATGGCAATGCCGAGCCCCCATGGATGGGTTCACGGCGTGTCTGGGAGGGGCACACCCGCTTGGACCAGCCCCAAGGAAAGCAATCAAAAGCAGGCCTTGAAATCTCCCCTTAACGCACGCAAGTATAATGGTTGAATCCTGAATCCATAAAAGGGAGCTCCCATGCCCAAACACTTCGAACAAGCCCCAGGCCTGCACGAAGCAACCGTCCCCGAAACCGAAGGCTACGTCTTCAACCAAACCATGATGCGCATCAAAGACCCCGAGCGCTCCATGGATTTCTACACTCGGGTAATGGGCATGCGCCTCGTCAGAAAACTCGATTTCCCGGAAATGAAATTCACCCTCTACTTCCTCGCCTTCCTTGACGACCGTCAGGCCAACATGGTCCCCAACGATGACGCCCACCGCACCACCTTCATCTTTGGCCGCGAAGCCATGCTGGAACTGACCCACAACTGGGGCACCGAACACGAGGAAGGCTTCGAGTATCACAACGGCAACGACGAACCCCAGGGCTTTGGCCACATCGGCGTTGCTGTGCCGGACGTTTACAGTGCCTGCGATCGCTTTGAAAAACTGGGCGTGGACTTCGTCAAGAAGCCGGACGATGGCAAAATGAAGGGCCTGGCGTTCATCAAGGACCCGGACGGCTACTGGATCGAAATCCTGCAGCCGAACATGCTTGAAAAGCAGCGTCGGGAGGAAGAGGAAGAATAAACCGCCTGAACCGGCGGTATCAGGCAGTGTCGGGGCGGTTCCCGGCACTGCTTCTTGAAGCCACGATCACCGCAGCCGTCAGAATCAACGCCCCGGCAATACCGATCATCCCCAATTCCTCCCCCAGAATCATCCAGGCAAGCATAGCCACGAACAGCGGCTCCAGGGTCACGATAATGCTCGAGAGTGTAGCCGGTGTTGTCTTCATGCCGCTGAAGAAGCTCACATACCCCAGGCAGGTGGGCACCACGCCGATGTAACCCACCATCAGCCACTGAGCGATTCCCAGGCTTTGTAGCCCGTCAAAACCACCACTCAGCGCAACGACAGGCAGCAGGATCAGCGCCGCGGTAAAAAAGCAGATGAACGCCGTGGTGAACACCGGTGTGCCAGTGGACGTATGCCGGCTGGTAAGCGTAAACCCGGCGTAAACCAGCGCCGCCAGAACCGCCACCAGAATACCGCCAAGGCGCAGCCGCCCGGCACTGTCCATGTCACTGATCACCAGCATCGCGGTGCCGGCAATGGCGGCGGCCAACGCCAGCACCGTCACCACGCCCGGTTTCTCGCCCAGCAGCGGCGCCGCCATGATGGCGACAAGCACGGGGGCCAGGCACAGGGCAATCAGCGTGGCGATACCGGCACCGGTCATATCCACGGCCAGCAGGTAGCTGCCCTGATAGACTGCCTGGAAGAAGCCCAGGGCCACAAGCGGAGCCAGAGCTTTACGGGTGAACTTTGGTGGCAAGGTTGCGCTTTGGGCGAGTGCGCGCTGCTCCCTGAGCATCAGCCCAAAGAAGAAGGGTAAAGCGACCGCCAGGCGCAGGAAACCCAGTGTCACTGCCTGCAGGTCGGAGCCGGAAAACAGGAATTTTGCCACGATACCCGTGGTCGCCCAGAGCAGGGCGGCCAGGGCAATCAGTAATGCGCCTCGGATCATTCAATAACCAGTACGATGAGTTCCTTGGGACCGTGAACACCGTAAGCGAGGGTTTGCTCAATATCAGCGGTCTTCGAAGGTCCGGAGACTAACAGCGCATTGGTTGGCATGCCAGCGGCCCAGTTCTGGGATTGCATGGCATCGTGGAAGGTGGTGTACAACTCATTGGCCTTCAGGACTGCAATATGGATGGGCGGCACCAGGCTCATCAGCCGGGGTTCATCCGCCGTCGGCCAGAGAATCAGCGACCCGGTTTCGGCAATGCCGCCCCGGGTAGAGGTGATGCCGGCGTCCACCTCATTGAAAAGCGCTTCCTGCCAGCTTTCGATGGGCTCGTCGTACACCAGCAATTGCGGCAGGTCCTCGCGGTTTTTTGTGGCGCTTCTCAGGGCCTGGCCGATCTCATGTTCCTTGGCAATCAGCAGGGTCTGGGCGCCGCGACTCTGAAGGATTTCAGCCAACCGGTCAATCCAGCCGGATTCGGTCGTACGATGCACTTCCCCGTGAACCGACTCGATGGTCCGTTCGAACATGTCCAGCCGTTCAGCGGTACTCCAGTCCGGACGATCAAGCACTGAAAAATCGCATTCCGGGGCCGTCAGTTCGCCGCCGGTGCGGTTGCGCAGGCGCTGGAGAATGGCGTCTCTGGAACTCATTGGCCACGCTCCTTCATCCGTTCGTGCAGGGTTTTGGGCGCCAGTTTTGGCGCCGTGCGGTATTGGGTCCAGGCGCCAACCTTGCCCGGTTGCAGCTTGCGGAACCGCGCACCCAGGCTGGTGCCCAGGCGATAGAGCCCAGGCCTGGCATGCATCCAGCTCCAGCCCTTCCAGATCATGGCCTCCACGCCACTGCGCTTGGCGCCATGGCCGCGCACCTTGGCCGGATGCAGCTTGTCGCCGTCCACGGATTCCTGGCGCAGCCGTACCAACAGGTCCGGAATCGGAATCTTCACCGGGCAGACTTCGCCGCAGGCGCCACACAGGCTTGAAGCCGTGGGCAGGTGCCTGCCTTCATCAAGGCCCACCATGTGCGGCATCAGGATCTTGCCAATCGGGCCGGGGTAGGTGGTGCCATAAGTGTGGCCGCCCACCCGCGTATACACAGGGCAATGGTTCATGCACGCACCGCAACGGATGCAGCGCAGGGTGTCCAGCAGCTCGTCGTCCTGGTAAATCGTAGAGCGGCCATTGTCCACCAGCACCACGTGCACCTCTTCCGGGCCGTCCAGCTCATTGGCCTTGCGGGGGCTGGAAATCATATTGAAGTAGGTGGTGATGTGCTGGCCGGTGGCCGAACGGGTCAGCAGTGCCAAAAGGGCGGTCACGTCTTCCAGCTTGGGTACCACCTTCTCGATGCCAGTCACAGCAATATGGCAGGGCGGTACGGTGGTGGTCATACGGCCATTGCCTTCGTTTTCCACCAGGCACAGGGTGCCGGTTTCGGCCACGGCAAAGTTAACGCCGGAAATGCCCACGTCGGCGTTGCGGAATTTTTCCCGCAACTGCAGCCGGGCGTTCGCAGTCAGGTACTCAACGTCGTTGGAAAGGTCGGTGCCGGTTTTGTCGTGAAGCAGTTGGGAGATCTCACCGGTGTTCTTGTGAATCGCCGGCATGATGATGTGCGAGGGTGTTTCTTCCGCCAGTTGCACAATGTACTCACCAAGGTCTGACTCCAGGGCCTCGATGCCCTGTTCCTCAAGGTAATGGTTCAGTTCCATTTCCTCAGAGACCATGGACTTGCCTTTGATCGCCGTCTTGGCGTCCCTCGCCACACAGATGTCTCGCACAATACGGCAAGCTTCATCACCATCGGCGGCCCAATGCACGGTGATGCCGTTCTCGGTCAGCTTCTGTTCCAGTTGCTCCAGCAAATCCGGCAGGCTGGCCAGCGCCCGCATGCGAATATTGGCACCCAGGTCCCGCAGGGTTTCCAGATCCCAACCCTCGAAGGCGGACTTGCGCTTACTCATCAAGCCGTCCATCGCCTTGCGGAAGTTCTGGCGAACCTGCGGGTTGTGAATCGCCGCCCGGGCACGCGGGTGGAACTCCTTCACATCGATGTGGTGGGCGGAATGGTGTGAAGAGCCGTGTGCGGTCTCGCTCATGACGGTTCACCTCCACTGCTGGTGCGTTCCCAGAGGAAACTCAGAATGTGCTGGCCGGTCACCGGCTTCTGGTTTTTCTCAGCGTAACCGGCGATGTTCATCAGGCAACCGCAGTCGGTGGTGACAAACTCTTTGGCGCCGGTGTCCACCAGGGTGTCCACCTTTTCACTGACCATGGCGCCGGAGATCTCCGGGTGTCGCACCGCGAACGTGCCGCCAAAGCCGCAGCATTCCTCGGCCCGAACCTGTTCCACCAGGTTGACGTTTTTCAGCTGCCCCAGCAGTTTGGGGCCGACTTCCGCCACACCCATTTCACGGCGGGCGGAGCAGGAGGTGTGCATCGCCACGGTGGTGGGTTCACCCAGGTCATCCAGTGTGATGTGGCACACGTTCACCAGAAAGTCCGTCAGCTCCCACACCCGCCCGGCAATTTCAGCAGCCGCGACTTCATCGGAGGTGTCCTTGAACAGCGCCGGGTAATGCTTGCGCATCATGCCGCCACAGGAGCCGGAGGGCACCACAATCGGCCAGTCTTCCGGAAACAGTCCCAGCTGTGCGCGGGCGACCGCGCGGGCTTCATCGTGATAGCCGGAGGTGTAGGCGGGCTGGCCACAGCAGGTCTGGTCTTCGGGGTAGATGACCTGAATGCCTTCCCGCTCCAGCAACTGGATGCCGGCCATGCCTGCGTCCGGGTAGAACATGTCGACCAGGCAGGTGCCGTAGAAATAGACCTTGGAAGGTTTGGCCGGGTAAACCTTGATGGGATCAACCATAGTGCCGTCGCTCGCGATTATTATTGTCTCTCTGAACTACAATAATAGGGCGGCGCCCTGGCAGTTGCCAGACGACTTTATGGGGAGTCTGCGTGCTCGGAAAACGGTTGGGTAATCGCGCGTGGCTTGGTAACGGGCAGCGGCAGCCGGCCACTGCCCGGATAGCGTTATTCGACCGTCAGGCGCTCGGCGTTCTTCGCAACCGTACGCTCACCAATGCCCTTGACGTTGGTCAGGTCATTGCTGGACTGGAAAGGACCGTTGGCATCGCGATAGGCCACAATGGCTTCGGCTTTGCTCTGCCCGATGCCGTTGAGACTGGCCAGGGTTTCGATGTCGGCGGTGTTGATGTTGATGGTGGCAGGTTCAGCGTGGGCGAACCCGGTGAACAGGCTGAACAGAAGGACCATCATGGCGATAAAAGGGGTGCGTTTCATTCTTGCTTTGCTCCTGAGAGTGATTTTACGTGTCTGATTATTCGTCAGGACGTAAAAGCGGCGGAGCTGGTTGAATAAAGAAGAAGGTCGCTAGCGGGGTGGGGAAGTGCACGGACAGGAACACATTCCCTATGCTCCTGAGCCCGTGGCTGACCCCATGCCTGGTCCTTCAGGCTGCGCACCATCCTGTGCGCGTCTTCCCTGTTGTTCGTCCCTGCAGCCCTGATTCCCTGGGCAACTCCTGATCCGTGGAGTTATCTTCCCTGAGCCAGCTTTCCGTGCCGGCTTCTCATCCTTGACGTTGACCATTCTACATGGGAGCTATTCTCAAGAAATCGGACATTCGCTCCCTCATCTGTGCGATATCTCTTACAGATTTGTAATCAAAGTGCAGATAAAAGTTGAGCGTATGCTCATGCATTTTATGAGGTTTTCCCGTTCGTGACGCGGGTGCACGATTAAAGGTCCAGGGCACCAGAGTTGAACATGCGGTTGCCCCGTTTTTTGGCAGCGGCAGGAAGATAGACGTCAAGGTAATAAAAATTCCCATGAAAACAAAGGGGTATTTGATAAGTCCATTGGGTTGTATTGACTCGACCCTGACGCATCGTATTAGTGCGCTTAGCCGGGTAGCGATTCATCGTGGTGCGTCAACGGTGGTCCCGACACCCGATCAATAATCGACGGATGTAGTTCAAGTAGCTGAAAAATAAGGCATGATTTGCATTCTGGAACAGCTGATGCAGAGGGGTTGGTGCATTTTGGGGCAATAACACCAATCAATCCGAAAAGGATGCATAACATGACGATTAGAAAACACGTGAAACTGGGCCTGTCAGCGCTGGCTCTCTCTATGTCTCTTAACGCAATGGCCGCCGAAGATCCCATCAAGGTCGGTATCCTTCATTCCCTGTCCGGCACCATGGCCATCAGTGAAACCGTTCTCAAAGACACCGTTGAAATGCTCATTGCAAAACAGAACGCCGAAGGTGGTGTTCTGGGCCGTGAACTGGAAGCGGTTGTGGTTGACCCTGCCTCCAACTGGCCGCTGTTCGCCGAAAAGGCCCGTGAACTGCTGGCCCAGGAAAAAGTGGACGTGATTTTCGGCAACTGGACGTCCGTGTCCCGTAAATCGGTACTGCCGGTGGTTGAAGAACTCAACGGCCTGCTGTTCTACCCGGTTCAGTACGAAGGTGAAGAGTCTTCCGAGAACGTTTTCTACACCGGTGCCGCGCCCAATCAGCAGGCCATTCCTGCGGTGGACTACCTGATGAACAACATCGGCGTTGAGCGCTGGGTGCTGGCCGGTACCGACTATGTGTACCCGCGGACCACCAACAAAATCCTTGAGACCTACCTGATGGACCAGGGCGTGGCCAAGGCAGACATCATGATCAACTACACGCCTTTTGGTCACTCCGACTGGCAGAACATCGTGTCTGACATCAAGCGTTTCGGCTCAGCTGGTAAGAAGACCGCCGTGGTCTCCACCATCAACGGCGACGCCAACGTGCCGTTCTACCGTGAACTGGGCAACCAGGGCATCTCCGCCTCCGACATCCCGGTGGTGGCGTTCTCCGTGGGTGAGCAGGAGCTTTCCGGCATCGACACCGGCCCGCTGGTTGGCCACCTGGCGGCCTGGAACTACTTCATGAGCGCGGACAGCGACGCCAACTACGACTTCATCGACCAGTGGATCGAGCACACCGGTAACGAAGAAGCCGTTACCAACGACCCGATGGAAGCCCACTACATCGGCTTCAACATGTACATCGAAGCGGTGAAGAAAGCCGGCACCACTGACGTCGATGCGGTCAAAGACGCCATCATCGGCGTGAGCGTACCGAACCTCACCGGGGGCTACGCCACCATGATGCCCAACCACCACATCACCAAGCCGGTACTGATCGGTGAAATCCAGGACAACGGCCAATTCTCCGTGGTCTGGGAAACCCCGTCTACCGTGGCTGGCGATGCCTGGTCTGACTTCCTGCCGGGTTCACGTGACCTGATCGCCGACTGGCGCAAGCCGATGTTCTGCGGAAGCTTCAACACCGCAACCGGCAAGTGCGGCGCCTCTGCCGGAGAAATGGCGGCTGAAGAAGCCGAATAAGGCAGGGCCGCCAACAGTGCACTACAGGCAATTCGGGGTGGCGATGCTGCCCCGAATTGCCACCTTCGCAACTCGCTTTCAACCGACAGGACACCCTCATGAGCATCCTTCGATCGCTCACATTGCTGCTTATCGCCCTGGTTTCCGTGTTGTCGCTTCCAGCCTCCGCCCAGGAAGACGACCCCGGAAAGGCCTTGCTGAATAACCTTGCAGAAGCGCCGGCCAGCCGCGTGGAAGACGCCATCAACGCCATCGTCAGCAGCGGTGATGAAAGAGCCAGGGGCTGGCTCGAAGCCTATGGCAACAACCGTCTGAGCCGGATAGAAGACACCGGCCAGGTCGTCATCGTATTGAACAACCGGGGCCGGGACTGGGAAATCGCCAACCCGCTGACCGGAGAGAACATGGGCGAAATGTCCCGCCGCGAGCTGGACAGAATCGCCATCAACAACCGGATACGTGGCCAGCTTGAGGGTATTCTCGCGATGCTGGACCTGAACGCCGCAGACCCTGACGTGCGCGAAGCCTCCGCACAGGACATGATGGGTAAAGTGGACGCTTCCCTGGTCGAACCGCTGGAAGCGCAGCTTGAGCTGGAAGAGAACGCATCGGTGCGCCACCGTATCGAAGAAGCACTGGCCATTTATCGGGTTGGTGAGGGTAACCTTGACGCCGTGGACGTGCTGGCCGGCAGCCTGCACCCCCGCGCCCGCGCTGCCCTGAACGAAGCCGTGCGCAGTGATAACCCAGTCCTGGCCGACGAGGCAGAGCAGGCACTGAGCACCATCGAACAGAAACTCAAGCTCAACCGCGCCGCCGAAACCCTGTACTTCGGCCTCAGCCTGGGTTCCGTGCTGGTCCTCGCTGCCATCGGCCTGGCCATCACCTTCGGCGTGATGGGCGTGATCAACATGGCCCACGGCGAACTGATCATGCTGGGCGCCTACACCACCTGGGGCATGCAGCAACTGCTGCCGGGCCAGCCGGGGCTGGCGCTGATCCTCTCCATTCCCGCCGGCTTCCTGGTGGCGGCAACCGCCGGCATCATCATCGAGCGCAGCGTGATCCAGTTCCTCAAGGGCCGCCCGCTGGAAACCCTGCTGGCCACCTTCGGCATCAGCCTCATCCTGCAGCAACTGGTGCGTACCGTGATCTCCCCCCAGAACCGCACCGTGGTGACACCGGACTGGATGAGCGGCTCGCTGGTGATCAACGACGCCCTGTCGCTGACACTCAACCGCCTGTACGTACTGGCGTTCGCACTGATCGTTTTCGCCGCACTGATGATGATCATGCGTAAAACCCGCCTCGGCCTGGAAGTGCGCGCCGTTACCCAGAACCGCGCCATGGCCCGCTCCATGGGCATCAAAGCCACCAGAGTGGACATCATGACCTTTGCCCTCGGCTCCGGCGTGGCCGGGCTGGCGGGTGTGGCGCTGTCCCAGATCACCAACGTGGGGCCCAACCTGGGCCAGAACTACATCATCGATTCGTTCATGGTGGTGGTCTTCGGCGGCGTGGGTAACCTCTGGGGTACCCTGGTAGCCGGGCTTACCCTGGGCACCATCAACCAGATTCTGGAACCCTGGGCCGGCGCGGTACTGGCCAAGATCATGGTGCTGGTACTGATCATCCTGTTCATTCAAAAACGGCCGCGGGGACTCTTTCCCCAGAAAGGCCGAGCGGCGGAGGGCTGAGTTATGGCTTCCTCACAAACTTGGCTGCTCCGGCCTCTGCAGGAGCGTTCCACCCAGATCTTCCTGGGCGTGCTGTTCAGCGCCTTGATCGTGGTCACCTTTTTGCACCTGTTCATGCCACAAGGCAGTGCCCTGCACGTGAGCGCCTACACCGTTACCCTGCTGGGTAAATACCTGTGCTACGCCTTGCTGGCGGTGGCGGTGGACCTGGTGTGGGGTTACCTGGGCATTCTCAGCCTGGGCCACGGCGCTTTCTTTGCCCTCGGCG
>PBRG01000091.1 GCA_002726615.1 Marinobacter sp. | reverse complement strand
CGAATGCCGCCTTTACGACCATCGCAGTTGAAAACCCCTCGCGAATGCACAACCGCCGTATCTCTGAAACCATCGGTATCCGCTACGTCGATGTCAGCGGCATGGCTGAGGTCGTGGCGGACATCCGATCCATGCTGGAGAACCACGAGGACATTGATCAGGATCAGACCCTGATCGTGAACTTCCTGGCCTTTAACGACTCGTCGCTGGATATCATGGTGTACACCTTCACCAAGACGATTGAATGGGTGAGGTTTCATGAGGTCAAGCAGGACGTTTTGTTGAGGATCAGCGAGATCATTGAAAGCCATGGTGCTGAGGTTGCCTTCCCGACCCGCACGCTTCATCTGCCTGATGGTGTGCGTGTCGCGGCGAACGGCAAACAGACAAAAGGTCGCGGTGATTCGGATTCGTCAGATGAAGCCGTTGACGAAGAGGTTGAACAGGGGCGTGCTCCGGTCTCGGGGAGCGAACACTCATCGGAAACACGTGGTGACAGCAACCAGGCGGACGGGGACTGATCATGGACGCGAATAACCAAATCGCCCCCGTGGGGATTATCGGGGGAACCGGGCTCACGACGTTGTCAGGGCTGCAGATCACCGGTGAGCGGGTTGTTGATACACCCTGGGGCGAGCCGTCGTCGGTTCTGGTGGACGGGCTGCTGGGGGAGCAGCCGGTGGTGTTCCTGTCACGTCACGGGAACCCTCACCGTATTCCTCCGCATCAGGTGAACTACCGCGCCAATCTCCATGCGCTCCATCAGGCGGGGGTGCGTACGGTGGTTGGTGTTAATGCCGTCGGTGGGATTCATGCCGGTATGGGGCCTGCCCATATCGTGATTCCCGATCAGATCATTGACTACACCTGGGGCAGGGCGAGTACATTCTTCGAGGGCGACTTGGAGGAAACCACGCACATTGACTTCACTTTCCCATATTCAGAGCTGGCCCGGGCGTTGCTGATCGATGCGGCCCGTACAGCGGGGTGTCCGTTTTCGGACTTCGGTGTTTACGGTGCAACACAAGGGCCCAGGCTGGAGACCGCGGCGGAAGTACGTCGCCTTGAGCGGGATGGCTGCGACCTTGTGGGTATGACGGGAATGCCGGAAGCGGCGCTGGCGGCGGAACTGAAGATGAATTATGTCTGCCTGGCGCTGGTGGTCAATCGCGCGGCGGGTAAGTCCGACCACATCATTACAATGGAAGAGATCGAGGCCGCCATCGACCAGGGCATGTCCGGCGTCAAGCGGATCCTCGAACTTTCCATCAGCGGCCTGGGCGCCCTTACTCCTCAATCTTCTTGAAGAACACCAGCACGCCAATGGTGGGGGAGTCGAGGAAATGGACCTCCTCGCTGCGCATGCGGCGTGTTTCCCTTATCCAGGTTACCAGTTCAGCCTTTGGCTGGCTGGCGCTGGTAACCTGCATCTGATCTGCTCCTGCCATGTCACCTCCCGTTGCCATTGAAGCCAGCGAGTCCGCGGCCGTGTCCTTTCCGGGGGGTGACGGGTCCTCGTCCGGAGCTTCCTGCCCGGCGCCGTCGTCCATCGGCTGATTGCTACCGCTTGCAGTGTCCGCTGCGTCTGAATCCTGGCTCAGCGTGGCCTGTTGTAATGAAAGAGGCTGCCAATGGTTGAGGTGAACATCCACATGGAGATAGCGTTGTCGATCAATTGTGATATGGCCCTCCACCTCGCGGTGCCCGGCATCGGCCAGCCAATCACCGATGGCGATCCTCAGGGGGTCTCCCTCAAAATCGGGAGGGAAAGACTGGTACCACCCTGTGGCCAGGAGTATCCGGAAGCGACCGCTGTTCTCCAACCGGTTGGCGGCTGTTTGCAGGTGAAGTTCGTTTCGCGGGACCAACTGTCGGGTGGTTTCCACGGTTCCGTTGCGGTCCACAGCACGAAGTATTTCGTTGATGTCCGGCGTGGACGGTTCAGGAATCCGGCTGGCCATTTTCTCGTTGACATCGGCCGGGTCGACGATCCTTTCGAGGATCACGAACTCAGCCCGGTAGTAGTCTTCACGAGGAGGCTGGGCCTGCGACGCAGCGTTATCGCGCCTCTGCTCTTCAGATGTTGCGCCTGCGGCGGGCCCGGATGATTCCTGGGCTGACACCCAGGGTGACAGGGCCAGCAGGGCCGCCAGAAATAGGGCGGATGTTCCGTACAACGGTTTACCGGGCGTTCGCAAGGGCATTGCTCCAATGTTCCTGTTGATCATCAGGGGGCGCTGAACCGGCTGTGTCAGGAGGCCAGCTGCCCCAGCATGTCGGAAATGCCGTCGAGTTTACCACTGGTTGAGGCATCCTTCAGCCGGAAACGGAAACTGTTGGCGCCTTCCAGCCGATACTGGTCTGGAGAGGATTGCACTTTTTTAACCAGAACCAGCGGGTCCACCGGCGTAGAACTGCCGAATTCCAGCCTGGCCCATTCCTTTCCGGCGTCCACTTTCACGATTCCCAGGGCTTCTGCGTGGATCCGGAGTTCGGACTGTCGGATCAGGTTTTTTGCCGGTTCCGGTAATAGTCCGAAGCGATCAATCATTTCAACCTGAAGTTCTTTTAATCCGTCTTTGTCGTTCACGCTGGCGATACGCTTGTAGAGCATGAGCCGGTTGTGGACATCGGGTAGGTAATCCTCGGGAATCAGTGCCGGTATGCGAAGATTCATTTCCGTGCCGTGGCTCAGCGGCAACTCAGCGTTGGGGGTTCTGCCTTCGCGTATAGCCTCCACGGCTTCGTCCAGTAACTGCATGTAAAGCGTAAACCCAATGCTTTCGATCTGGCCGCTCTGCTCTTCCCCCAATAACTCCCCGGCGCCACGAATTTCGAGATCATGAGTGGCCAGCATGAAGCCGGCACCCAGATCCTGTGCTTCCGAGATGGCTTCAAGGCGCTTCTTCGCGTCTGTGGTGATGGATCGGGGTGGTGGTGTCAGCAGATAGGCGTAGGCCTGATGGTGAGAGCGCCCGACACGGCCACGGAGCTGATGCAGCTGCGCGAGTCCGAACTTGTCCGCGCGTTCAATGATAATGGTGTTGGCGCTGGGAATGTCGATGCCGGTTTCAATAATGGTGGTGCACACCAGCACGTTGAAGCGCTTGTGATAGAAGTCCGACATGATCTGTTCCAGCTCGCGCTCGCGCATCTGGCCATGGGCAGCGCCCACCCGTGCTTCCGGAATCAGTTTGCGCAGGTCCTCGGCGGTTTTCTCAATGGTGGCTACATCGTTGTGCAGGAAGTACACCTGACCGCCACGCAGTACCTCCCGCAGGATCGCTTCCTTGACCATCGCCTCGTCCCGCTGCCGCACAAAGGTTTTTACCGACAGGCGTCGCGCGGGGGGCGTGGCGATAATCGACAGATCCCGCAGGTGCCCCATGGCCATGTTGAGGGTGCGGGGGATCGGCGTGGCGGTCAGGTTCAGCATGTCCACCTCGGCACGCAGGGCTTTCAGGCGTTCCTTCTGCTGGACACCGAACCGGTGTTCTTCATCGATGATCACCAGCCCCAGGTTCTTGAACTTGATGTCACCCTGGAGCAGCTTGTGGGTGCCGATAACGATATCGGCTTTGCCGGCTTCGATGGCGGCCATCGCCTTGGTGGTTTGCCCGCCGCTGCGGAAACGGCTGAGCAGTTCGACATGAACGGCGGTATCCGAGAAGCGGTCGCGGAAGGATTCGTAATGCTGCTGTGCCAGCAGGGTGGTAGGTACGAGCACAGCGACCTGCTTGCCGGAGTATGTCGCCATGAAGGCGGCGCGCATGGCGACTTCTGTTTTGCCGAAGCCAACATCGCCACAGACCAGGCGGTCCATGGGTTTTTCGCTCACCATATCCTCGAACACGGCCTCAATGGCGGCCTGCTGGTCCGGGGTTTCCTCAAAGGGAAAACCGGCGGCAAAGGCGCGGTAGGCCTCCTTGGGGTCTTCAAAGGCAAAGCCCTTGCGGGCTTCCCGGCGAGCATAGACATCCAGTAATTCCGCAGCGGTATCGCGGATTTTTTCCAGAGCCTTCTGTTTGGCGTTGCTCCAGCGGTCCGTGCCCAGCTTGTGTAGAGGCGCGTGATCTGTATCCGAACCGGTGTAGCGGGAAATCAGATGCAGGCTGGAGACCGGTACATAGAGTTTCGAGCCGCCAGCGTATTCCAGCATCAGGAATTCGCTGGCTTCGCCTTCAACCGTAATGGTTTCCAGGCCCTGATAGCGGCCAACGCCATGATCGATGTGAACCACCGGTGCGCCGATGCGCAGCTCGGACAGGTCCCGGTAGCCGGCGTCGTCAGCCTCGGTTGGCTTCTCCCGGCGTCGACGCTGCAGCACCCGTTCACCGAAGAGGGCTGTTTCTGTGATCAGAGCAAGGTGATGGTCAGGCAATAGCAACCCATATTCCATGGGTGCGACGGTGATGCCGAGGGTGGCGGACGGGTCGCTGACAAAGGCCTGCCAGTGTTCCAGAGTCGACAGCTTGAGGCCATGGTCGGCCAGGTTCTCAATCAGCGCCTCACGTCGGCCAGAGGACTCCGCACAGATCAGGACCCGACCGTGGAATTCACTGATAAAACGCTTGAGCCGGCCGGCCGGGTCCGCGGCACGACCATCCATCGCGACATCCGGCATAATGTCGGTCTGGCAATTGCTGCCGCCGGTGGACTCAGTGGCTTCCGTGGTCATTGTTACCCGGGGAAACCCTTTGAGTAGGCCGAAAAGCTCGTCCTTCTGGAGGAAAAGTTCCGCTGGCGGCAGGATAGGGCGCATCCGGTCGTGGCGACGGTCCTCGTAGCGTGCACGGGTGTCGGCGTCGAAGGCGCTGGCCGCTTCGTTGAGCCCGGACGCTGTGAATACCAGGGTTTCGCCAGGCAGGTAGTCAAACAGCGTTGCTGTCTGTTCGAAGAACAGGGGCAGGTAATACTCGATCCCCGGCGGTGTAATGCTGTGGGTGACGTCCTGGTAGATCGGGGCGTCTTTATCGACATGGGGAAATTGCTCAAACCACCGGTTGCGGAACCCTGATCGGGCTTCTTTATGCCAGGGAAACTCGTTGGCGGGCAACAGCTCAATGCGTTCAATCCGGTCGATTGAGCGCTGGGTTTCCGGGTCAAAGGTTCGCAGTGTTTCAATTTCGTCATCGAACAGGTCGATGCGGTAGGGGCGGGTGGCGCCCATGGGGAAGATGTCCAGGATAGCCCCGCGCACCGCGTACTCGCCGTGTTCATAGACATTATCGGCGTGCCGGTATCCGGCTGATTCCAGCTGCATGCGCCAGTTGTCGATATCCAGTGACTGGCCAACCTCAAGAAGCAGGGTGTTGCCCTGCAGGTAACTGACCGGCGGCAACCGGTGCATCAGGGTGCGGGCCGGCACCACCAGGACGCCGTGGTTTGTCGTTGGCAACCGGTGCAGGGCCCGGATTCGACGGGAGGTAATGTCCTGGTGTGGCGAAAACAGGTCGTAGGGCAGGGTTTCCCAATCCGGCAGCGACAGCAGCTCGAGACCATCCGTTGTGATGGCCGGCTGATCTTCATCGGTGGGCAGGCCCAGGTAGAATCGCATGGACTGCTCGAGGCGGATGGATTCCTCGGTGCTGCGGGTTATTACCAGTGTCAGACCCTGGTGGGCCCTGGCGCTCTCGCAGATGGCCAGGGCGTCACTGCTGCCATGCAGTTGCCCCCAGATGCGATGATCCGCAGCCTTGACAGGTGCGACCGGCGCGACCAGTGCGGAATGTCTGTCGGGGTGGGCGGCGGCGTGCGTCATTGGCTGGTTCTTTCTCCTGAATACAGTGTGGGGCCCGGGAGCGGTGAGGCGCGTATTCTACCGGCCCGATGTCTCGCTGTCATGACAGCCGATCGACAGTTACGAAAGGATTAACGGAGTGTATTTGCTGTCTGAGAAATAACGTTGGATAATACTGCCCCAATTTTCAGGTTCCAACTGCAGAGGTTCAAGCGTGAGTCACGAACAGATCAATCAGCACCTGTCTAACTGGACGGAAAGAGAATCCACTGCGGAAGCCATGATTCCGCTGATCGGCCGCCTCTACCGTAAAAACAATGTGGTCACGTCCGTGTATGGCCGGTCCATCATCAACCAGTCGGTCATTGACATCATTCGCGCACACCGCTTTGTGCGTCAGGTTGAAGACAGCGAGCTGTCTGTTCACAACACCCTGCCTATTCTGCAGGCGATGGACAAGATGGAGCTGGGGCGCGGGCACGTCGATATTGGCAAACTCGCGGTGAAATTCAAGGAAGAGGGCGGGTCTCTTGATGACTTTCTCAAGCGCGAGATTGGCCCGATTATCGGCCAATATCAGACCCAATCCCAGGAAGATGCCGAAAACGATACCAAGGACGTGGTGCTGTACGGTTTCGGGCGGATCGGCCGGCTGCTGGCCCGGATCATGATCGAGAAGGCCGGTGGCGGTAACAACCTGCGTCTGCGTGCCATCGTGGTTCGTCAGGGTGGGGCAAACAATGACCTCGAAAAGCGTGCCAGCCTGCTGCGCCGCGATTCGGTTCACGGCCCCTTCAACGGTACGATCACTGTGGACGAAAAAAACTCTGCGCTGATCGCCAATGGCAACTTTATCAAGGTGATCTACTCGCCGGGCCCTGATCAGGTGGATTACACCCAATACGGCATTAACAATGCGATTATTATTGACAACACAGGTATCTGGCGCGACGAGGCCGGGCTTGGTCTGCACCTGAAATCCAAGGGGGTCAGCCGGGTTCTGCTGACAGCGCCGGGTAAAGGTGACATCAAGAATATTGTGCACGGCATTAATAACGACTGGATCACCAGTGAGGACCGGATTCTGTCTGCTGCTTCCTGTACCACCAACGCCATCACGCCGGTGCTCAAGGCCATTTACGATGAGTACGGTGTCGAGGACGGTCATGTCGAGACGGTTCACTCCTACACCAACGACCAGAACCTGATCGACAACTATCACAAAGGTAGTCGTCGTGGTCGCAGTGCTCCGTTAAACATGGTTATCACTGAGACAGGCGCCGCGAAGGCAGTCGCCAAGGCGCTTCCGGAATTGAAGGGCAAGCTTTCCGGTAATGCCATCCGCGTTCCCACTCCGAACGTGTCCATGGCAATCCTCAACCTTAACCTGGAAAAAGAGGTAACGGTGGAAGGCGTTAACGAATACCTTCGCGATATGGCGCTGCACTCCGAGTTGCAGAAGCAGATCGACTTCGTCAATTCGCCGGAGGTTGTTTCCACCGATTTCGTCGGTTCCCGCCACGCCGGCATTGTAGATGCGCAAGCCACCATTGCTAACGGCAAGCGCCTGATCCTCTACGTTTGGTATGACAATGAGGCCGGCTACAGCGCCCAGGTGATTCGCGTGGTTAATCAGATGGCGGGTGTTACCTATCCGATCTTCCCGAAGCGGGTTAGAGGTTGACGGGCCAAAAAGTGCTCCGAGGCGGTTAAGAAACCCCGGTCGTTTTCGCGACCGGGGTTTCTTTTTGGGCTCATGTAAACCACTCTCTGATTACGTTAAGGCACAAACTCCGTAGGGTTTCTGGTGGAAATAGTATTCCTTAATCTCTATAATTGGCGCGATTTTGGGTACGTCTGACACCCGCTTCCCATCGCTTTTCCTTAACCGGATGCCTGGCTGTGATTTACGCCGGTGGATCCGTTGCCCTGGCGCCATCATTCGGTTCAGGCCGGATTGGCACAACTGGGCGGCACGCGTCGGGCGTTACAAATCCATCGAATAGTTTCTGATGATTGGATGAGGCTAATGATCAAGATCAAAAAAGGCCTGGATCTTCCCATCAGCGGCGCTCCTGAACAGACCATTACAGACGGCAAACCCGTTCGCCATGTGGCGTTGATCGGTTTTGACTACGTAGGCATGAAGCCAACGATGGCTGTGAAAGAAGGTGACCGTGTAAAGCGCGGCACGCTGCTGTTTACGGACAAGAAGACCGAAGGCGTTCGTTATACTTCACCGGCAGCCGGTGTGGTCAAGGAAATCAACCGCGGCGAGCGCCG
Organism: Marinobacter sp.; assembly: GCA_002726615.1. GTDB lineage: Bacteria > Pseudomonadota > Gammaproteobacteria > Pseudomonadales > Oleiphilaceae > Marinobacter. The sequence continues at coordinate 8,643 of PBRG01000091.1, read as the reverse complement.
TGTGTTTCAGTCGGTTGTCATTGAAGTTGAAGGCGATGACGCTGAAACCTTCGCCCGCTACAGCGCTTCCGACATTGCCGCACTGGAGCGCCAGCAGGTTGTCGACAATCTGGTGGAATCCGGGTTATGGACAACGTTCAAGACTCGCCCCTACAGCAAGGTGCCTGCCATTGATACGGCACCGCATTCCATCTTCGTGTCCGTCATGGACACTAACCCGCTGGCAGCGGACCCCACTGTGATCATTGGTGAAAACGGTGCGGCCTTCGAGCAGGGACTGAAGATTCTCTCCAAGCTGACCACCGGTAAGGTGTTTGTGACGGGCAAGCCTGGCTCTGATGTGCCGGTTCCGTCTGACGACAGCGTGGAAGTTCAGCAATTTGAGGGTGTTCATCCGGCGGGTAACGTGGGTACTCATATCCACTATCTCGATCCCATTGCCGGGGACAAAGTGGTTTGGAGCATCGGCTATCAGGACGTCATTGACATCGCAAAGCTGTTCGAGACAGGAGAGCTGTCGGTGAGCCGTATTGTTGCCGTCGGTGGTCCGAAGGCCCTCAAGCCGCGGCTGATTCGCACTCGTGTCGGCGCGAACCTGGATGACCTTCTGGATGGTGAAGTCGCCACGGACTGCGAGGTTCGCAAAATTTCCGGTTCTGTGTTCGGTGGTCGTCGTGGCGACGGGCCATGTAACTACCTGGGTCGCTTTGCCAACCAGATCTCGGTTCTGGAAGAGGGCAACAAACGAGAGTTTATGGGCTGGCTGTCACCGGGCGCCAACAAGTTCTCGGTCATGAACATCTATCTGTCCAAACTGGTCGGCGGAAAGCGGTTCGATATGACGACCACGACCAACGGCAGTGAGCGGGCGATGGTGCCAGTGGGTGTGTACGAAAAGGTCATGCCGCTGGACATCCTGCCGACCCAGTTGTTGCGGTCTTTGATCGTGGGCGACACTGAAATGGCACAAAAACTGGGTGCGTTGGAGCTGGATGAAGAAGATCTGGCGCTGTGTACCTTCGTGTGCCCGGGTAAATACGAGTATGGTCCGATTCTCCGTGAGAACCTGACCAGAATCGAGATCGAGGGCTAAAACGATGGCAATCCGACAGTTTCTCGATGGTATCGAGCATCATTTCGAAAAAGGTGGCAAGTACGAGCGCTGGTATGCGCTTTACGAAGCGGTGGATACGATTTTCTATTCACCGGCTAGCGTGACATCCACGACCTCTCATGTGCGTGATGGTATTGATCTTAAGCGCATCATGATTACGGTATGGCTGTGTACCTTCCCGGCGATGTTCTTCGGTATGTGGAACATTGGCTTCCAGGCCAACAGCTTCCTGGCTGAGAATCCAGACGCGCTGATGGGGGACGGCGGCCTCCGTACTGCCTTTATCACTGCCCTGGCTGGCAATAATGCCGCTAGTATCTGGGACAACTTTGTCTACGGCATGGCGTACTTCGTACCCATTTACTTCGTCACCTTCGTGGTGGGCGGTTTCTGGGAAGTGCTGTTTGCCACGGTGCGTCGTCACGAAGTGAACGAAGGCTTCTTCGTGACTTCCGTGTTGTTCGCGTTGATTTGTCCTCCGACCATTCCGCTGTGGCAGGTTGCCCTTGGTATCACCTTCGGTGTGGTCATTGGCAAGGAAGTGTTTGGCGGCACCGGCAAGAACTTCCTGAACCCGGCCCTCACCGGTCGTGCGTTCCTGTACTTTGCCTATCCGGCCCAGATTTCCGGTGACACGGTCTGGACGGCCGTCGACGGTTTCAGTGGCGCAACGGCGCTGAGTTGGGCTGCAAGCGGTGGCCTGGAAGCGCTGGAAACCCAGATTGGCTGGATGTCAGCCTTTATGGGTTCGATCCAGGGTTCCATGGGTGAGACCTCAACGCTGGCCGTGTTGATCGGCGGCATTATCCTGCTGGGGATGAAAATCGCATCCTATCGTATCGTCGGTGGGGTGTTGATCGGCATGATTGCCATGTCGCTGCTGCTGAACGTGATTGGCTCGGATACCAACCCAATGTTTGACGTGCCGGCACACTGGCACCTGGTAATGGGTGGATTTGCTTTTGGCATGATGTTCATGGCGACCGATCCGGTGTCGGCGGCGATGACCAACACGGGCCGCTGGTGCTTCGGTATCCTGGTTGGCGTAATGACCGTGCTGATTCGCGTGATCAACCCGGCGTTCCCGGAAGGCATCATGCTGGCAATCCTGTTTGCCAACCTCTTTGCACCGCTGATGGACCACTATGTGGTTCAGGCCAACATCAAACGGAGGCTTGCCCGTGGCTAAAGCTAAAGAAACTGTCTCCAGAACACTGATGGTTGCGCTGGTGCTGAGCGTTGCGTTCTCTGTCGTGGTGTCGACAGCGGCGGTAATGCTTCGACCGGCTCAGGTCCAGAACCAGAATCTGGACATTCGTTCCAACATCCTGGCGGCGGCCGGCATGCTGGAAGAGGGCGCAACGGCGGAAGAGATTGAGGAAACCTTCTCTCGCTTCGACGTTCGGTTGGTTGACCTCGATTCCGGTGATTACGTTGATCCCGGGGCCGTTGGTGTGAAAGAGCCGATGAAGTACGACATGTACAAGGCCGCTTCTGATCCGTCCATGTCTATCGATATTCCTGCATCGGAAGACAAGGCCGGCATCAAGCGTCGCCCGAACGTTGCCAAGATCTACACGCTGAGTGAAAACGGTGAGTTGGTCAGGGTAGTGCTTCCGATTCATGGCTATGGTCTGTGGTCCACCCTTTACGGGTTTGTATCGCTCGAGGGCGATGCCAACACCATTGAGGGCCTGGGCTTCTATGACCACGCTGAAACTCCGGGGCTTGGTGGTGAGGTTGATAACCCTCGCTGGAAAAGCCAATGGGTCGGTAAGGAAGTGTACGGCGATGAGTTGAAAGAGCCGCAGATTCGCCTGGTCAAGGGTGGCGTGGGCGCTGGTGCATCCGACAAGGAACACAAGGTGGATGCCCTGTCCGGTGCGACCCTGACAAGCCGCGGTGTTGAGCAGCTGGTCAACTACTGGATGGGTGACCGGGGCTTCGCACCGTACCTGAAAAAACTTCGTGAAGGGGAGGTCTGATCATGGCAGACGCTTCAGCCAAACAGGTTCTCTTCGAGCCGATATTCAGTAACAACCCCATTGCCCTGCAGATCCTCGGTATCTGCTCGGCACTGGCGGTGACCACCAGCATGAACGTAACTCTGGTTATGTGCATGGCGGTTATCGCGGTAACGGCCTTCTCTAACCTGGCCGTGTCGCTGGTTCGCACGCAGATTCCCGGCAGTATCCGGATCATCGTGCAAATGACCATTATCGCCTCCCTGGTTATCGTTGTTGATCAGGTGCTCAAGGCGTATGCCTACGAAATCAGTAAGCAGCTGTCGGTATTCGTTGGTCTGATCATCACTAACTGTATCGTCATGGGCCGTGCTGAAGGTTTCGCCATGAAGAACGGCCCCTGGCTGAGCTTCCTGGATGGCGTTGGTAACGGCATGGGCTATTCCGTTCTGCTTATCTTCGTGGCGTTCTTCCGGGAGCTGCTCGGCGCGGGATCGCTGTTCGGCGTGTCTCTGATGCCGGTCGTCAACGAGGGTGGTTGGTACATTCCCAACGGCCTGTTGCTGCTGCCGCCGAGTGCGTTCTTTATCATCGGCCTGGCGATCTGGGGTCTGCGTACCTGGAAGCCTGAGCAGGTAGAAGAAGCGGACTTCAAAATGTCCCGCCACACCGTTAAGGAGGCCTTCTGATGGAGCATTATATCAGTCTGATCCTGAAGGCCATCTTTGTTGAAAATATGGCGTTGGCCTTCTTCCTGGGGATGTGTACCTTCCTGGCAATCTCCAAGAAGATTGAAGCGGCCGCTGGCCTCGGTATCGCCGTTGTCGTGGTACTGACGATCACGGTGCCGGTGAACAACCTGCTCTACAACACCATCCTCAGGGAAGGTGCGCTGGGCTGGGCGGGTCTGCCAAATGTTGACCTGAGCTTTTTGGGCCTTATTACGTACATTGGTGTCATTGCGGCGCTTATCCAGATCATGGAGATGGTTCTGGATAAGTACATGCCGGCTTTGTATGCCGCCCTTGGCGTGTTTCTGCCGCTGATTACCGTGAACTGCGCCATCCTGGGTGCATCGCTGTTCATGGTCGAGCGGGACTACACCTTCAGTGAAAGTGTGGTTTACGGATTTGGTGCCGGTGTCGGCTGGGCGTTGGCCATACTCGCATTGGCCGGTATCCGCGAAAAGCTTAAGTACAGCGATGTTCCCGAAGGGCTGCGTGGCCTGGGTATCACCTTCATTACTGTTGGTTTGATGTCCCTCGGCTTTATGTCGTTCTCAGGTATTTCACTGTAATCAACCCGGTGATTCGGTTTAACGAAAAGGCGAGACCATGAATACAGAAATTATTCTCGGCGTGGTCATGTTCACCGTTATCGTGCTGGCCCTTGTCGCGGTCATTCTCGCGGCACGGTCCAGACTCGTAAGCACCGGTGATGTGACCATTGAAGTCAACGACGACCCAGAGCATACGCTGACAACGGAAGCCGGCGGCAAGTTGCTCGGAACCCTGGCCGGAAGTGGCATCTTCCTGTCCTCTGCCTGTGGCGGCGGCGGTACTTGTGCCCAGTGCAAGTGCAAGGTCCTGGAGGGTGGCGGTGCCATGTTGCCCACCGAAAAGACTCACTTCACCAATCGCGAGGAAAAGGAAGGTTGGCGCCTGTCCTGTCAGGTTCCGGTGAAGCAGGACATGAAGGTGGAAGTGCCAGAGGAGTTTTTTGGCGTCAAGAAGTGGGAATGTGAGGTTGTCTCCAACCACAACGTGGCGACGTTCATCAAGGAACTGGTATTGAAGCTTCCCGAAGGCGAAGAAGTCGATTTCCGTGCCGGTGGTTACGTGCAGCTTGAGTGCCCTCCCTACGAAATCCCGTTCAAGGATTTCAAAATTGAGGAGGAGTTCCATGAGGATTGGGACAAGCACGATATCTGGCGTTACAAGGCCATTAACAAGGAGGAGACCATCCGCGCCTACTCCATGGCCAATTACCCGGAAGAGAAGGGCGTTCTCAAGTTCAATATCCGTATTGCCACGCCGCCTCCCGGAACCGACCATAACCCTGGCATCATGTCGTCCTACGTCTTCAACCTGAAGGCTGGTGACAAGGTGACGGTTATGGGACCATTCGGCGAGTTCTTCGCCAAGAAAACCGAAGCGGAGATGGTGTTCATTGGCGGCGGTGCCGGTATGGCGCCCATGCGCTCTCATATCTTCGACCAGCTCAAGCGTCTGGAGTCCAAGCGTAAGATCAGCTTCTGGTACGGCGCACGAAGCGTCCGCGAGATGTTCTACGTAGAGGATTTCGATCAGCTGTCGGAAGAAAACGACAACTTCGAGTGGCATGTGGCTCTGTCAGACCCGCAGCCAACCGATAATTGGGAAGGCGAGACCGGATTCATCCATAACGTGCTCTATGAAAAGTACCTGAAGGAGCATCCGGCTCCGGAGGACTGTGAGTACTATATGTGTGGGCCCCCAATCATGAACGCCTCGTGCATCAAGATGCTTAAGGATCTGGGTGTTGAGGACGAAAACATCATGCTGGATGACTTCGGGGGGTAATTAGCTCACATGACATTCAGCATGTTCCGACCCGTCAGGGTGGTTGCGGCCGGCGCCATACTGGTGCTGGCCCTCGCCGCGCTGGCGGGTTGTTCGTTTGAGGAAGAGGAAAAGGTCTGGGAGATCGCCGGGCCGGTGTTTGGTACGCGTTATCATATCAACGTCGTATTGACGGACAATCCGGAGCGGCTGGAGAATCTGGCGCAAGGCATTGAAAAGGTTCTGGAAGGCGTGGACGCGTCGATGTCCACATGGCGTGCAGATTCCGAGCTTTCGCGCTTTAACCGTCTGGACGATCAGTCTGAGTGGGTGAAGATTTCAACGCCGCTGTACGAAGTGCTTACAACAGCTGATCAGGTTTCTGAACTCACCGGTGGCGCTTTCGATGTCACCATCGGCCCGGTGGTCAATCTGTGGGGCTTTGGGCCGGATGCCCGTCCGGAGACGATCCCCAGCGACGAAGAGCTCGCGGCCAGGATGGCAGCCACCGGTTACGGTAAACTGGACCTCCAGGCTGATCCTCCGGCACTGAGAGCGAGCCCCAATCAATACATCGATCTGTCAGCCATTGCCAAGGGCTACGGTGTGGACGCGGTGGCTCGTTACCTGAAAGATAAAGGTATCTCCGCGTATCTTGTCGAAATAGGTGGCGAAGTTCAGGCTCATGGGCATAAGCCGGATGGTGAAGCATGGCGCCTGGCCATTGAGCAGCCGGTTTCGGAGATGCGTGAGATCAACCGTGTGGTTGCCCTTGACCGACATGCAATGGCAACCTCGGGTGACTATCGTAACTACTACGAATCGGATGGCCGACGGTTTTCGCATACAATAGATCCGGAGGACGGCCGACCGATCAGCCATACATTGGCATCGGTAACGGTCATTTCGGATGACTGCATGACGGCAGATGCCCTCGCCACGGCCTTTAATGTGATGGGGCATGATCGGGCAAAGGCGCTTGCCACGCGTGAGAACATAGCAGCGTATTTTATTGTGCGGGGTGACAACGGGTTTGAAACGGACTACACGCCTGCGTTTTCCTCGTTCCTGACACACTGACGGAGAGTCCGTATGGGTATTTTTCTGCTGGTCCTGATGATCGTCGTACTGCTGGTTGCAGCGATGTCCGTCGGGGTAATCTTCGGCCGCAAGCCGATCAGTGGCACCTGCGGTGGCATTGGTGCCATGGGTATCAGTAAGTCCTGCGATATCTGTGGTGGCAACACCCAGAAATGTGAAGAAGAAAACGAACGCCTTGCCAACGACGGCAAGTCCGCCGAGGCGCTGACGTATGACGCCTCCCGTTCAGACGACCGCTGATCCGGCGTCCACCAACCTATAAAAATTCCGGGAGCTTCTGAAAAGCGCCTGCGCCCTGTCAGTGTGCCTGCAGGGTCTTTTCAGAGGCTCCCTCACGACGTAGATAAGGAGTCACTGCAGAATGGCAGAACATCATTACGACGTCGTCGTTATCGGCGCGGGCCCTTCGGGAGAAGGGGCAGCGATGAATGCGACGAAACACGGCAAGCGTGTCGCAATCATCGAAGATAAACCCACGGTTGGCGGTAACTGCACTCACTGGGGCACCATTCCTTCCAAAGCGTTGCGTCACTCGGTCAAGCAGATCATCACCTTTAACACCAACCAGATGTTCCGGGATATCGGCGAGCCGCGCTGGTTTTCTTTTCCCCGCGTTTTGCAGAATGCGCAGAAGGTGATCGGCAAGCAGGTCAAGTTGAGAACCCAGTTCTATGCACGGAATCGCGTTGATCTGATTAACGGCCGTGCCAGTTTTATCGATAACAACCGGCTTGAGATACGAGGTAATAAATCCCATGAAATCCTGCATTTCAAGCAGGCGATCATTGCAACCGGCTCTCGTCCGTATCTACCGCCGGATGTGGACTTCCGTCACCATCGTATCTACAACTCGGATACCATTCTGAATCTGTCCCACACGCCCCGCACCCTGATCATTTATGGCGCGGGCGTGATTGGTTCCGAATACGCCTCGATTTTCGCCGGTCTGGGTGTGAAAGTGGACCTGATCAACCCCGGAACTCGCTTGCTCACGTTCCTGGATGACGAGATTTCGGACGCCCTGAGTTATCACCTGCGCAATAACGGTGTGCTGGTTCGACATAACGAAGAGTATGAATCGGTCGATGGTGATGACCACGGGGTCGTACTGTCACTGAAGTCCGGCAAGAAAATCCGGGCAGATGCGTTCCTCTGGTGCAATGGTCGTAGCGGCAATACCGAAAAACTGGGCCTGGAAAACATCGGTCTGACTCCGAACGGTCGTGGTCAGTTGGCGGTTGACGATCATTATCGAACCGAGGTGGAGAATGTCTACGCAGCCGGTGATGTGATTGGCTGGCCAAGCCTCGCCAGCGCCGCCTATGACCAGGGCCGCTCGGCATCCTCCGACATCGTGAAGGACGACTATTTCCGGTTGGTATCGGATGTGCCGACGGGTATCTATACCCTGCCGGAGATCAGCTCGGTGGGTAAAACCGAGCGGGAACTTACCGAAGCCAAGGTTCCCTACGAGGTGGGGCAGGCGTTCTTCAAGGACCTGGCGCGGGCCCAGATCACCGGGGACCCGGTGGGCATGCTCAAGATTCTGTTTCACCGCGAATCCCGCCAACTACTGGGGATTCACTGTTTTGGCGACCAGGCTGCTGAAATCGTTCACATCGGCCAAGCCATAATGAATCAGGAAGGCGAGGCCAACTCCCTGAACTATTTCATCAATACGACCTTTAACTACCCGACCATGGCTGAGGCTTATCGGGTAGCGGCGCTTAACGGCTTGAATCGGATTTTCTGACGAGTTTCTGGCGTAGCCAGGCTGATTCACAACAACCCGTGCTGTTCCATGATGCCAGAGGCATCGTCGGTTGCAGCACGGGTTTTTGTTTCTAACTGGTGATCACTGGGCGGGTGTTGTCGCTGTCTTCGGCGTTTTCCTGGGGAGTGGGGAGGTGTAGGGCGGATTTCT
>PBRG01000090.1 GCA_002726615.1 Marinobacter sp. | reverse complement strand
TCTATTTTTCTTCCCTTTTCTTTTTTTTCTCCTATTTCTTTCTTTATTACTTGTTTCTCTTTCCTTTTTTTTCGGTTTTTCTTTTTTTGTCCTTTTCTCATTCTTCTTTTTCTTTTCTTCCTTCTTTTTCTTCTCTTCTTTTCTTTTTTCTCCTTTCCTTTTTCCTTCCTTTTTTCTTTTTTTTTTTTTTTCTCTCTTTTCTCCATTTCTTTTCTCTTTTCCTCCTTTTTTTTTTTGCCTCTTTCTCTTTCCTTTTCCTTTTTCTCTTTACAACGTGTGTCCGTCATAGGAAACCAGCTCCACACCCAACGCTTCCGAGAGCGGAATCATGTCATGAATGCGTTTCTGAAACCGGGCTAACTGAGTCATATTCCCTCCTGAATATGTCTTCAGTTTAGGCCCGTTTCAGCGCTTTCCCTATGCGACTTACGTCGGTTTTTTCTACTGCCAGATGACCGGCTTCCGCTTGGCGTACCAGGTGTCCACATTCTCCTGGTAGGCATCCTCCACCACATTGCGCTTCAGTTTCAGTGTGGGGGTCAGGAAGCTGTTCTCGATGGACCATTCATCGCTCACCACGGTAATGAACGCCAGTTGCTCGTGAGGGTCCACGGTCTTGTTCACGTCCGCGATCAACTGCGTGAAGCTGGCCTCGATGTCATTGCGGAATGCTTCATCGGCCATCTTCGGACGAATCTCCTCGCCCAGCATTACCAGCGCGTGAGGTTGCGTCTGATTGGCACCCGACACGCACACCATCTCGATGGCCTCATGGGACATCAGGCGGTTCTCGATCGGCGCGGGGGCGATGTACTTACCCTTGCTGGTCTTGAAGATTTCCTTGATGCGGCCAGTCAGCTTCAGGCGGCCCATCTCATCAATCTCGCCTTTATCTCCGGTTCTGAGGAAGTTATCGTCCGAGAAGGTCTCGCGGGTTTTTTCCTCATCCTTGTAGTAGCCCATCATCGTTGCGGGGCTCTTCACCAGCACTTCGCCCTCGTCGCTGATCTTCATTTCCACGCCGGGTAACGCTTCACCCACGTAGCCGGTACGGGAACGGCCAGGCTTGTTCATGTGGGAATAGGCAAAGTTCTCGGACATGCCATAGCCTTCCAGCAGTTCCAGCCCCAGGTTGCGGTACCAGTCCAGTACATCGTTGGACAGGGGTGCGGAGCCACTGCCCGCCAGTTTGACCTTGTTCAGGCCCAGCCCCTTTAGCACCTTCTTCTTGATCACCTTGTTCAGCAGCGGAACCTTCAGCAGCTTTTCCAGCTTCTCCTTGGGCAGCTTCTGCAGAACGCCATGCTGGAACTTCACCCATAGGCGGGGCACTGACAGGAACAATGTGGGCTGCGCGCGCTGCAGATCCTGAACAAAGGTATCCAACGACTCGGCGAAGAACAGCTGAAAACCGGAATACAGCGAGCCCAATTCTACAAACGTGCGCTCGAAAACATGCGCCAGCGGCAGGTAGGACAGCATACGCTCGTCCGCACCCACACCCAGCACCTGAGTGCCGCCAACTGCCGCAAACGCCATATTGTGGAAACTCAGCATGACGCCCTTTGGCCGACCGGTACTACCGGACGTATACACGATCGTCGCCAGCTCATCCGCATCTCGCTGGATGTTTTCCTCCAACGGAGGGTACTTGCCAACAAGGTCATCCCAGGTTTCAAAGTCGTTGGGCGGGCTCAGTGGGTAAGAAATACAGCGCACGGACTCCGGCACGCCTGACTTCATCAGGTCCCAGTCATCCAGCTTGCCAACGAACAGAACCTCGCATTCGCTGTGGTTGAGGATGTAGTTCACAGTATCGGCATTCAAGGTGGGATACAGCGGCACGGAAACATGGCCAGCCATCCAGATGGCCCAGTCCGACATAATCCACTGCGCACAGTTCTTGGAAATGATCCCGACCCGGCTCTTCTCCGGCAGGTTCAGGGATTTCAGGTACGAGGCCATCCTGCGGGCTTCGTCCACCGCGCGCTTCCAGGTGTATTCAACAACCTTGCCGTCGCCAATGGGCTGAGTCAGGTACAGGGAATCCGCCTTGGCGTGTTCCCAGTGATAAACCATATCCAGGGGGAGTTTGTCAGTAGTGTCCATGGACCTTCCTTGCGTTGTGTTATTTTTGAATTATCGGTGTTTTTAGTATGTAAGGGCTACAGTGCATTAGACTTTAGTAGCCTATTTCACCACAGCCATCACCGTCAAAACGTGACGGAACTAAAACTATTCCACTTCACATGTACTTTTGGCTGGCATACCCCCGCGCGAATCCCTGTAAAAGGTACCTTCCCTTACCCATCAATCCAATAGCCTGTGATAAACTCCCGCCCCATTATTAAACGCGCGTTCGATCTCCCGGCGCGCCAAACAGTCTGAACAGACCCGGAGACCGGTTTATGGCCAACAAGATTCTGCGTACGCTGATCGGCACCGCCCTGCTGGCAATGGCGGCCATGGCACCCGCCATTGCACAGAGCGACGAACAGCGGGTAGTCGCCATCACCCAGATTGTGGAGCATCCGGCACTGGATGCTGTCTATCAGGGCGTCAGAGACGAACTGGAAGCACAGGGATACAACGACGGCGAACAGGTTCGCATCATGCACGAAAGCGCCCAGGGTAACGCCGCTATCGCGTCACAGATTGCCCGCAAATTCGTGGGTGAAGGCCCGGATGTGATCGTCGCCATCGCCACGCCATCGGCCCAGACCATGGCAGCCGCCGCCCGCCAGACTCCAGTAGTCTTCTCCGCAGTGACCGACCCAGTCGGCGCCAAACTGGTGAAAAGCCTGAAGGCTCCGGGAGCCAACATCACCGGCGTGACCGACATGCTGCCCATCGAACGCCACCTCGACCTGCTCGAGCGGGTGGTGCCAGACGCCAAACGCATCGGCACCGTCTACAACCCCGGAGAAGCCAACGCCGTGGCGCTGGTGGAGCTGCTTGAGGAGCGCCTGCAGGCCCGTGACATGGAACTGGTTAAAGCCGCCGCCACCAAGACCTCGGAAGTGCTCGGTGCTGCTCGCTCCCTGGTGGGCAAAGCGGACGCTATTTACCTGACCACCGACAACACCGTCATCAGCGCCGTGGAAGCCGTCATTTCCGTGGGCGAGCGCGCCAGTATTCCGGTCTTCGCCGCTGATACCGCCACCGTCGGCCGTGGCGCCGCTGCGGCACTGGGCTTCGACTACTACGACCACGGCCGCCAGACCGGCGCCATGGTGGCCCGTATCCTGGAAGGTGCCAACCCCGGTGACATGGACGTGGAATCCGTGGACACCCTGGAACTGTTCGTGAACCCCGCTGCCGCAGAGCGCATGGGCATTACCCTGTCCGACGACCTGATCAGCGATGCGAAAAAAGTCGTAAACAGCGACAAGTAACCCACTGTTAGCGGGCGGCCTCACAAGGGCTGCCCGTTTTCATTTACGGTGACCCTATCCCATGCTTAGTAACATTGCCTTTTATGGCGCCATCGAAACCGGCCTGATCTACGGGCTGGTCGCCTTCGGTATCTACCTTTCGTTTCGCGTACTCGACTTCCCGGACCTGACCGTAGACGGCAGCTTTCCCCTGGGCGCCGCCGTGGCAGCCGTCCTCATTATTGAGGGCGTGAACCCCTGGCTGGCCACGGGTGCTGCCGTTATCGCCGGCATGGGCGCCGGTGCGGTAACCGCGCTGCTGAACGTCAAGCTCAACATTCTCAACCTGCTGGCGTCCATCCTCACCATGATCGCGCTGTATTCGGTCAACCTGCGCATCATGGGCCGGCCCAACATTGCCCTGCTCACCGAGGAAACCGTACTCACACCCTGGTACGACCTTGGCCTGGCCTACCATCAGGTGCCGGTACTGTTATTCATCATCGTGGTGATGGCGAGCCTGTTGCTGCTGTGGCGGTTCATGAAATCCGAAACCGGGCTGGCCATGCGCGCCACCGGCGCCAACCCTCGAATGGCCCGGGCACAAGGTATCGCCACCGGTGCGATGATTGTGCTGGGGGTTGCCGTCTCCAATGGCCTGGTGGGCCTCGCCGGTGCCCTGTTCGCCCAGAGCCAGGGCGCTGCGGACGTGACCATGGGTGTGGGCGTGATCGTGATCGGCCTGGCCTCACTGATCGGTGGTGAAGCCGTGCTCACGCCGTCTACTGTTCTCCGAGCCCTGATTGCCTGCGTGATCGGCGCTATTGTCTACCGCCTGGCCATTGCCCTGGCGTTGAACGCTGATTTCCTGGGGCTACAGGCCCAGGACCTGAACCTGATCACTGCCGTGCTGGTTACCCTGGCCATTGTGCTGCCCGGTGTTCGCACGTCCGTTGCCGCGCGGTTTACCCGCAAAAAGGCCTGAGGAGGAAGCATGATTACAGCAACCGACCTGACCCTGACCTTTGGCAAGGGCACACCGCTCGAAAACCCGGCCCTCCGGGGCATGAGCCTGACCGTCAACCAGGGCGAATTCGTCACCGTGATCGGCAGCAACGGTGCCGGCAAATCCACCTTCCTCAACGCCCTCGCCGGCGAGGTCATGGTGGACAGCGGCAATATCATCGTCGACAACCAGGACGTGACAAAGCTGCCCACCCACAAGCGCGCCGGCCGGGTAGCCCGCGTATTCCAGGACCCTCTGGCGGGCACCTGCGAAGGCCTGTCCATCGAGGAAAACCTCGCCCTGGCCATCAAGCGCGGCCAACGCCGTGGATTGAGCGCTGCCGTAAAAGCCCGCTACACGGACCAGTTCAAAACCAGCCTGACCTCCCTCAACCTGGGCCTGGAAAATCGTCTGGGCGACAAGATGGGCCTGCTTTCCGGCGGCCAACGCCAGGCTGTCAGCCTGTTGATGGCCAGCCTGACACCCTCTGCCATCCTGCTGCTGGACGAACACACCGCCGCGCTGGACCCGAAAACCGCCTCCTTCGTGTTGGACCTGACTACACAGATCATCGAAGAGCAGAAGCTCACCGCGCTGATGGTCACCCACAGCATGAAACAGGCGCTGGAAGTGGGCGACCGTACCGTGATGCTGCACCAGGGCCAAGTGGTGTTTGATATTGCTGGCCAGGACCGGGAAGGACTGGAAGTGAAAGATCTGCTGGAACTGTTCGAGAAGCAGCGCGGGCTGGAAGTGGACGACGACAGCTTATTGTTGGGCTAATCACACTCGCCGGCAAACTCGTCTACGGGGCACCTTGCATGCCCCGTAGACAGTCTGGTCACTAGTGACCGTACACCCGCATCTGGGTATTGGTAATCGCCAGGTCATCGATGAAGATCTGGCCGATCGAGGCCTGCCCCACAATCACCTCCTGCATACCGATGTCCGCCGCAAAGCTGGGCATATCGATCGCGAGGGAGGAACCACCGTCTGCACGCTGGCCGTTGTAGATGTACAGGTCCACTTCCGCGAACAGGTCCAACACGCTCGGGAAGGTCTGGTCGTAGTCCGCACCGGTCAGTGAAAGGCCCCGAATTCCCACGGCCGCAAACGGCACATCGAAGTCCATCACTTCAATGGCGAACGCCGAACGCAGCCGCATAACGTCGGTATCTGTATCGATGTGGATAGAGCCACGCCCCAACACACCTTCAATAAACAGATTGTCCATAAGTGCCGTGTTCTGGCCGCCCTGCCCCCACAATTCCCACGCACCGGACGTCACCCGGAAATCAATGGCATTGAAGTATTGGGGGCGGATATTGATGGCCGCATCGCCGTCGGCGAGCACGTCGATATCGATACGGATGTTGTCCAGCAGGTCATTGGAATCCGGCCCGCCCAGGCCATTGAAACCAAAAAAATCAGTCCGTTCCGCGCCGCCGATGCTGATATCGCTGATCGTCAGCGACCCTTCATCGGTATAGATAAAGCGGTCCATATTGATCTTGGTTTCCAGCTCAATGGACACACCGGCCTGGCCGGTGATATTCCCCATTGCGCTGTCTTCCAGCATCACAATGTCTGCCATAGCGGCAGCAGGCAACCCTGCGACGCCCAGCGCAAGCAGTGTTCGTTTCAGGCCTTTCATTATTATGTTCCTTTTATAGTCGTTTTCACTTCCTGTGGGCCACTACCTCTTACGACTCCACATCACTACTTTAGCGACAGGTATAAAACGGGTACGTGCACCGGTCACATTTAACGGACCTTTTGAACTTTTTTCAGGTTTTTTGCTGCATAGTTTTTGACCACAACATCTAGTGGTTTTAAGAAAAACGCCTCAAGACGGCGTTTCTATGGGCATTTCATGATTTTCAAGCATTCACCCATTGATTTTCTTTCGCGATGGGCCGCAATCTATAGTTGTCTTCTTATTCACAGACCACTATATCCTGTTATACTCATTCCATATTCACCCATATATAGGGTTTGCTCGGCCGACCAACCACAGGCGGCGCACCAGTGGACCACGCGGGTGACCATCTTTCCTGAAAACCCGCTGTTGCGCCCTTTTCAGAGCGGACGGCGGGTTAGAAAAACACCAGATCTAGTGTTCCACCAGATCTGAAGCACAACGGCCTTCCAGGCCGAGACATCTTAACGACACATGGGATATGGCCGGCTGTGGTTTGCAGCGGTCATCAAAAGACATACCGGACATCCGAGGGTGGCAATGAACGCTAAAGCACAGGCAGTGGTAACAACGATCCCAATGCAGGAAGCTTCGCTGGACATCTGGAACAGCAAGTACCAACTCAAAACCAAAACCGGCGAACCCGTCGATAAAGACATCGAAGCAACTTACGAGCGCGTTGCCACTGCCCTTGCCGAAGTGGAAAACAAAGCCAACCGTGCCAAGCACAAGAAAGAATTCGTCTGGGCCCTGCGCCACGGTGCCATCCCTGCTGGCCGTATTACCTCCAACGCCGGCGCGGAAGCCCACAAACCAGCCACGTCCACCATCAACTGCACCGTGTCTGGCTCCGTTCAGGACTCCATGAACGACATTCTGGAGAAAAACCACGAAGCCGGCCTTACCCTCAAAGCCGGCTGCGGTATTGGTTATGAGTTCTCCACCCTGCGCCCCCGCGGCGCCTATGTGGCCGGCGCAGGTGCTACCACCTCCGGCCCGCTGTCGTTCATGGATATCTTTGACCGCATGTGCTTCACCGTGTCTTCCGCCGGTGGCCGCCGAGGCGCCCAGATGGCCACCTTCGACGTGCACCACCCGGACGTGATCGACTTTATCCAGGCCAAGCGTGAAGATGGCCGCCTGCGCCAGTTCAACCTGTCCCTGCTGATCACCGAAGACTTCATCGAAGCCGTGCGCAATGGCGACGACTGGCACCTGTCATTCCCCGTCACCGAGAAAGAGGTGGCCGATGAGGAACTGGACCTGTCCGACACCACCCAGTTCGTATACCGCGACTTCCCGATCCAGAAAGGCTACGTGGTCAATGGTGAAGGCAAGGTAGCCTGCCGCATCTACCGTACCCTGAAAGCCCAGTTCATCTGGGACACCATCATGACCAGCACCTACGACTACGCCGAGCCAGGGTTCATCCTGATCGACAAGGTCAACCAGATGAACAACAACTGGTTCTGCGAAGACATCCGCGCCACCAACCCCTGTGGCGAGCAGCCCCTGCCCCCTTATGGCAGCTGCCTGCTGGGCTCTGTGAACCTGACCAT
>PBRG01000089.1 GCA_002726615.1 Marinobacter sp. | reverse complement strand
TGTCCACGATCTGGTTCACGAAGGAACTGTTGGCGCCATTTTCCAGCAGGCGACGTACCAGATACGCCAGCAGGTCTTTGTGGGGGCCAACCGGGGCATAAATCCGGCAAGGCACACCACTGGTTTTCAGCACTTCGTTATGGAGTGATTCACCCATACCGTGCAGTCGCTGAAACTCATAGTTATCCACGCCTTTGGATTTGGCCAGTTCGAGCACCGCCGATACTGAGTGGGCATTGTGGGTGGCAAACTGCGGATAGATCCGGTCGGTCATGTTCAGCAGCTTTGTTGCGCAGGAGAGGAACGAGACGTCACTGCAGGCCTTGCGGGTGAACACCGGGAAACCGCTCAGCCCCATTACCTGGGCGCGTTTGATCTCCGCGTCCCAGTAAGCGCCTTTAACCAGGCGCACCATAAAGCGACGATCGTACTTCTCTGCCAGCCCGTACAGCCAGTCCAACGCGAAGGCCGAACGCTTGCCATAAGCCTGGACCACAACACCAAAACCGTCCCAACCGGCCAGTTCCGGGTCTGCGACCAGGGCTTCAATGACGTCAAGGGACAGATCAAGCCGATCCTGTTCCTCGGCATCAATATTGAACCCCATATTGGCCGCTGCGGCCTTCTTTACCAGCTCCTTGGCACGGGGTAGCAGTTCGTTCATCACCCGCTCTTTATTGCCATATTCGTATCGGGCCAGTAGTGCGGACAGTTTGACGGAAATACCCGGATTTTTGCGCACGTCGCCTTTGCAGGCCTTGGCAATGCTATCAATGGCATTGGAGTAGGAATCGAAATAGCGCTTGGCGTCCTCATCGGTGCGGGCAGCCTCACCGAGCATGTCATAGGAGTAGGTATACCCCTTTTCCATATAGTCTTTTGCTTCGTCCTGGGCTTCGTCGATATCACGGCCCAACACAAACTGACGGCCCATTTCCTTCATTGCCTGACCGGCAACCGTGCGAATGACCGGCTCGCCGAAACGCTTCAGCAGCTTACGCAACGTGTCACCCACGCTGTGTCGCTCAGTATCTTTCAACAGGTTACTGGTCATCAACAGCGCCACGGTCGCCGTGTTGATCAGTGCTGAGGACGCCTTGCCTACGTGAGTGCCCCAGGCCCCCGAGGTGATCTTGTCTTCGATCAGCTCGTGGATCGTCATATTGTCCGGCACGCGCAGCAACGCTTCTGCCAGACACATCAGGGCAACGCCTTCCTTGGTAGTGAGGCCGTACTCCGCCAGGAATTTTTCCATGATGGTGGACTTGGCATTCTTGCGGACACTGCGCACCAGCTCGGCGGCGCGCTCCGAGATTCCATCGCGCTCGGCCCGGGTCAACTGGGCGCCAGCAATCATCTCACTAATCACCTTGTGTTCGTCCGCGAGGTAATAATTGCGGATGGCCTGCCGGCTATCGACAAGTGTGGGAGTCTCTGATTGCTGCGGTCTCATGGTTGAACCCTCTCAGTTGTTTGTCTTCCCGCATTCTACCGGGAACGACAAAGACTATTTGACTGTAAAAACCAGACATACGCGACGTTCAGGCTTTTTTGGTTAATTAAAATTTACATTTTTCCTTTGAAATGGTTAATTTTCAGACGAAAACACCCTGACCAATGGCTAAGCTGCCTTTACCGCCAGCTCCCGAAGCACGCCGTGGGCCACCGAGAACACCGCGCAATCCACGTCACTCGCGGCCTGCATATCACCCAGCATCTTTTGCCAGCGGCCCAGTAAAGCCTGTTTGTCGTCTCGCCAATGTTCAAGCAACTGCTCGGGGGACATCGATCCGCCTCCATCGGAAGCGAAGGACAGTACACTCGCGGTCAGGTTCCGCAACTGATGGTCCAGCTCGTCCCTGTAATGAAGCGTCGCCAGTACCTGCCAGTGTCCCCGGGCCTTGAAGGCGCGCATCTGTCGGTCAAGCCAGGTCAGTTTGAGACCTTCACCCAAGCTGAAGTACACCCAGGCCACCGACTCAAGACTCCGATCCAACTGACGGCCGATTTCGATGATATCCATCAGCCAATAGCGGCTTTCTGCAGAGGCGGCGTAGGCTGCCAGTTTTTCCGGAACACTGTGTTTACAGTATTTATCATAGCGTTCCTGCCACCGACTTGCAGGAATTACCGCCTCCAGACTCTCTTTGGACGCCAGCACCTCCGCCAGCGGCTGCTGATAGTGGGCAACACAGGCTTCCGGGTCCAGGTCGGCCCGGCGGTTGTGTAACAACCAGCTGGTGCTGCGGGTAACCAGGCGAATCACATCACTGAACAACTCCGCCTGCACACTGGCACTGATTTTCCCATCAAGCGCTTCAATCGCTTTCCATTGGGTCTCTACGTCATGGATCTGGAGCGAGATCAGGTATCCGGCAGCAATCCGGCCACAGTCGGCACCGGTGGCATTGCGCAGCTTGTCCGCCCAGCTGATGCCCATGCGATTCACCATGTCGTTGGCTATCTGCGTCGCCGCTATTTCCCCGCGCAGGGGATGGGCATCAATCGCAGCTGGAAAACGCTTGAGCAACGAGCTCGGAAAGGCGGAGTAAAGGGCTGCGGAGAAACGATCGTCGTGAACAATGGGAGCAGCCAGCAACGCCTGCTTCAGTTCAATCTTGGCGTAGGAAATCAGCACCGAAAGCTCAGGGCGAGTCAGCCCCGAAGCGCGCTCGCGCCGCGAACGGAGCTCCTCGTCATCGGGCAGGAATTCGAGTGGCCGGTCAAGTTTGCCTTCTGCTTCCAACCGCCGCATCAGGCGCTCGTACTCGTCCGTGGTGGCAACCGCACCCGTGGCGGCCAGGCTCAGAGCCATAGCCTGACGGTAATTGTTCCGCAGCACCAGCTTCGACACTTCCGGGGTCATCGCCCGGAGCATCTGGTTGCGTTGCCTGAGCGTCATTTGTCCGCTTCGCACCTGCTCGTTGAGCAGGATCTTGATGTTCACCTCATGGTCCGAACAGTCCACCCCGCCGGCGTTGTCTATAAAATCGGTATTGGCGGCACCACCGGTTCTGGCAAAACCGATGCGAGCAAGCTGGGTAAAACCGAGGTTTCCACCCTCACCAAGAACCCCGCACCGTAGCTGGTGGCTGTCGATCCTTACGGTATCGTTGGCCTTATCGCCGACGTCGTCATGGGTTTCGCCAGCCGCTTTTACATAGGTGCCAATCCCACCGTTCCAGAGCATGTCCACCGGGGCCTGCAACAGCGCGCTGATCAACTCATTGGGCGGCAGACGGGTGTCACGGATGCCCAGGCGTGCCTGCATTTGCGGCGACACGGGAATCCACTTGGCAGCCCGTGAGAACACGCCACCACCTTCACTGATCAGTTGTGCGTTGTAGTCCTCCCAGCTCGATCCCGGCGTTTCAAACAAGCGCCTGCGTTCGGCAAACGACGCCGCTGCATCCGGCTCCGGATCCACGAAGATGTGCAGGTGATTGAACGCTGCCACAAGGCGAATGCGATCCGACAACAGCATGCCATTGCCAAACACATCCCCGCCCATGTCACCAATACCCACAACGGTGAATTCGTCCGTTTGGGTATCGATGCCTTTCTCAAGGAAATGGCGTTTGACCGACTCCCAGGCGCCCTTCGCGGTAATACCCATTTTTTTATGGTCATACCCCTCACTGCCTCCGGAGGCAAAGGCGTCTCCAAGCCAGAAGCCGTATTCCCCGGCAAGCCGGTTCGCAATGTCAGAGAAGGTCGCAGTGCCTTTGTCGGCGGCCACCACCAGGTAGGTGTCGTCACCGTCGTGACGGACCACGTCAACCGGGGGCACGACGCTGCCTTCATCCAGGTTGTCAGTCAGGTCCAGCAAACCACGGATGAATGTCTGGTAGCAGGCAATACCCTCTTCTCTCAGCGCCTGGCGTGAGGCACCTTCCGGAGGCTGTTTGACGATAAAGCCCCCTTTGGCACCCACGGGTACAATGACCGAATTCTTGACCTGCTGGGCCTTCACCAGCCCGAGTATCTCGGTGCGATAGTCTTCGCTACGATCGGACCAGCGCAAACCGCCACGGGCCACGGCGCCGCCCCTGAGATGAACGCCTTCCACCCGGGGCGAACACACGAACACCTCGAAACGCGGGCATGGCTTGGGAATGTCCGGGATGCCGGAAGGATCGAGTTTAAGCGAGATATACCCTTTGAACTCGCCGGTGTCCTGACGTTGGAAATAGTTGGTTCTGAGGGTGGCCTTGATCAGCACATAAAACCGCCGGAGGATACGGTCGTCATCAAGGCTTGTTACGGCTTCGAGAGCCTCAAGAATCCGGTTCTCGATCTGCTCGGATTCTGACTCCCGATGGTCCCGGGCCGGATCGAAACGAGCACTGAAGAAGGCGACCAGCAACGCCGTGATCTCCAGGTGCCGGGCCAGAGTGTCAGCAATAAAGGGCTGGCTGAATCCGAAGCGCAGCTGTTTGATGTAACGAGAGTAAGCACGAAGCAGGCTGACTTCACGCCAGTTCAGGCCTGCCGCCATCATCAACTGATTGAAGTCGTCGTTTTCCGCGAAACCGTTCCAGATTTCGCGGAATCCTTCCTGAAGCCTCGGTTTGGCCGCTTCGACATCGGCGCCACGACAACGGGAATGACACTCCACGGTAAAATCACTGACCCCGAACTGCTCGCCATCACGCCGCCGAATACGGTACGGATGTTCCCCCAACACCCGCATACCAAGGTTTTCAAGGATTGGGATCACGTCTGACAGGATCACCGGTTTACCCTGACTGTAGAGCTTGAAATTCAGCTCTTGCTCTCCTTGCTCCGATGAGGTGTAGAACCTCATGGGCACATCAGAACTCAGCGCAATGGACTGGATTTGCTGAATATCGCCAGCAGCCTCCGCGACGGAGAATCTCGATCGGTAACTCGAAGGGAACCCGCCGCTGAACATCGCTGCCCAACGCTTTCCTTCCGCCCGGCCCAACACCTCGGTCAAACGGCGGTACAGTGCGTCGTCCCAGGACTGGGACTCCTCCAGCATCGTCGCCACAACGTCCCGCAGATGGCCGGAATCGTCCGGATCGTAGTCCTCACCCTCCAACGCCTCGGAAAGCTGCTCCAGGAGGGTTTGTTTCTGGGGGGAATCGGAATGGGTCATCGGAGATCTCCGGGGATATCAACTGGGGCATGTATGACGGAACATCCCCAGTATAGACAACTCACGGAAGACTCTTTGCCCATATAGTTTTAATATGCAGTCAATTTGATTATATTCTTGGCTTTATATAGCCGTATATCTGTATCGGGAAATGAATTATGGTCGAATTGGACAGGATCGATCACTCCATCATCCGCGAACTGCAAAAATACGCACGGGTGACCGTCACCGAACTGGCGTCACGGGTTGGCTTGTCAAAAACCCCTTGCCAGGTCCGCATGAGGCGCCTCGAAGAACAGGGCTATATCACAGGCTACACCGCCCTGATTAATCAAACCAAACTCGGGCAGAGTCATATTGCCTTCGCTCAGGTCACCCTGAACGACACCAGCAGCAATGCCCTTGCGGCCTTTAACCATTCGGTGAAGCAGATTTCAGCGGTAGAGCAATGCCACATGATTGCCGGCAACTTCGACTACCTGCTGAAAGTACGCACGCGGAACATGGCGGAATACCGGCAAGTGCTGGGGGAGCAGATATCGGCACTGCCCCATGTGTTGCAGACCAGCACGTTTGTGGTCATGGAGAATGTGAAAGACGCGGGGCTATGAGTCACAACGGCACCGAAAGCCCCGCTATCGGATAAGCCGAGGATCAAACCCGCCCCAGAAACCGCCGCTCATCGACATTGACCTTAATGCGGTCGCCGGTGGAAATATGCTCGGGCACCTGCACCACCAGGCCGGTGGTGAGTCTGGCCGGCTTGGTGCGGGCAGTGGCCGAGCCACCCTTTACCGACGGGTCGGTTTCTTCGATCAACAGGTCCACCGTTGGGGGCAAATCCAGCGCCACTGGCGCATCGCTCACCAGAACCACCATCAAGCCCTGAGTCTCTTCGTTGATGAACAGCAGCTCATCGGCAATGGCCTCGCCATTCAGGCTGTACTGCGTATAGTCCTCGCTATCCATGAAGACGTACTCCTCGCCATCCGAATAGGAGAACGTTGCTGGCCGACGGACCAGATCCGCCAGGTTCAGCATATCGGAGTCCTTGAAGGTCTGGTCGATCTTGTAGCCGGTTACAACGTCGTAAAGGCGCATGCGATACAGGCTGCCACCGGCACGCCCCTGCGGGACTGAACGCTCAATATCTTTTACGAAGTAGACACCACCTTCGTACTCGATCGCCGAATTCTTTTTGATTTCACCTGCTTTTGGCATTGCTACGGATTCCGGAATTTGAAGTGGGACAAACAGGGTGCTGATATATCATGAAGCGACGACGCTGGCGAGAGGCCCGGCACCAAAATCAGGACACCAGCGCCCGCAAGTCCGCCAGAAAGCGATCAACCTGCTCCTCGGTGGTCGACCAGGAGCACATCAGACGGGCACTTCCGCCGATAAAATTGTAGAACTTCCACCCTTTGTCGCGCAGCGCCGCCTGCACCGGGTCAGGCATTTCTACAAATACGCCGTTCACTTGCCTGGGGTAACGGAGCCTGATACCCGGCAAGCCTTCCAGGCCCCTCGCCAGCCGCTCTGCGCAGGCATTCGCGTGCCGGGCATTCTCCAGCCAAACATTGCCTTCAAGCAGCCCGCACCAGGGCGCGGAAATGTAGCGCATCTTTGACGCCAATTGCCCCGCCTGCTTGCAGCGCCATTCGAAATCCTCTGCCAACGCACGATTGAAGAACACAACGGCCTCACCAAGAGCCAGACCGTTCTTGGTGCCCGAGAAACACAATACGTCCACACCAGCTTTCCAGGTAATCTCGGACGGATGCACATCCAGAGCCGCTACGGCATTGGCGAAACGAGCTCCGTCCATATGGATATTCAGTTTGAAACGATCAGCCGTTTGCCGGATAGCGCGTAGCTCGTCCGGGGAATAGACGGTACCCACCTCGGTCGCCTGGGTCAGGCTCAGGGCCTTGGGTTTGGGATAGTGGATATCAGTGCGTTTGGTGACCAGGTGCTCAATGCTCTCTGGCGTCAACTTGCCGTTCGGCCCCTGCCCCAAAAGCAGTTTTGCACCGTTAGAAGCGTACTCCGGCCCGCCACACTCGTCGGTCTCGATGTGCGCCAGTTCGTGGCAGATCACACTGTGAAACGATTGCCCCATAGAGGCCAGCGCCAGTGAGTTTGCGGCAGTGCCATTGAACACGAAAAAGACATCGCAGTCGGTATCGAACAGAGCACGAAGCCCATCCGCCGCCCTCTGTGTCCAGCGGTCTTCGCCGTAGGCCGGCTCATCGGAGCCATTTGCCTCAGCCATTGCTTTCCAGGCTTGTGGGCAAATGCCGCTGTAGTTATCGCTGGCGAATTGTTCTGACTCGGACACGGGAATACTCCTGGAAGGCTGTACCGAAAATGCTGATAAGACCTTAACTCTATTTGCAAATATTCGAATTTGCTACTCAAAAAGCGCTTTCTTCAGCTCGACACGCCATGACGCCGGACACAGAGCTACGAGCAGTTACGCTACCTGAAATCAATAACCTTAATGAGATTGATTTGCATTATTTAATGCGACTGATATGATTAGCGCCATCCTACATGAACATTCGTTCATTTCTATCCCCGTGTTTTCCGGAGGTTTTCGATGACCCTGTCTCCCACCCCGCACCAGCTCGCACTGGCGATCAGGCGCACACTAACTCTTTTGGCAACCTGCTCGGCAATCTGTGTTCCAGCTATCGCGGCTGCAAAGGACGATACCAGTGAACCAACAAGCCTGGAAGCGCTGGTTGTGTCCGCAACCGCTTTGAAAGTAGAAGCCCCTTTGATGGAAACCCCCCGGCCCGGCTCGGTGGTGGAGCAGGAAGAACTGGAAGAGCGCAACGTACAGGCTCTTGATGAAACCTTCCGCTATCGCGCCGGAGTCCTCTCGGGACAGTATGGTGAGGACAACGATACCGACTGGTTGAAGATACGTGGTTTCGACCAGTCCACTTATCAGGACGGCCTGCGAATCTATCGACAAGGATTCTATCAATGGCTGCCGGAGCCCTTTGGCCTGGATCGCATAGAACTGCTCAAAGGCCCTGCTTCCATTCTGTACGGCGAAGCCCCTCCGGGTGGTGTCATCAATGCAATCAGCAAGCGACCTACCGATATTGTTCAGGGCCAGATCAATCTGCAGGCAGGAACCGATGAGCATCGCCAGCTTGGGGTCGATACGGCCGGGCCTGTCGGCGATAGAAGCGATCTCAGCTACCGCCTGGTTGGCTTGTACCGCTATAACGAAGGCGATCTGGATTTCACTGAAAACGAGCGCTATTACCTGGCACCAAGCCTGACCTGGGATATGTCTGACAGCACGGAACTCACCTTATTGGCGAGTATCCAGAAGGATGATGCCATTCCGACCAATCCGTTCAAACTGCCATTTGGCACCATAGACGACACTCCTTTTGGCAAAGTGGACCCTTCCACCAACTACAGCGAGCCAGGCTACGATACCAACGAGCGCACCCAGTCAGCCATCGGCTATTCACTGAGTCATCGCCTCAACGACACCTGGACCTTTGAACAGGACTTCCGCTACAGCCAGGTAGACCTGCTGTTGCGCAGTAGCTTTATCTTCTTCCAGACTGGTCCGCGGGAAGGTCAGCGCTATCTCGTCTACCGCGACGGCGAGATCAACAGCTGGACAGTCGACAACCGCCTGGTGGGCAAGTGGTTTACCGACCGCACCGAGCACACATTGCTGTTCGGGGTGGACTATCAGGATCTCGAAAACGAGGGCAAACAGAACAGCGCCGGGGGCTCTACTCCGTTTGGCGGTCCTATCGACCTGTTCGACCCGCAGTACGGAAACTTCACGCCAATTACTGCCGCGGATCTGATCGTACAGGACATCAACAAGCAGCAGACAGGCTACTACCTGCAACATCAACTGCGCCTGGATGATCGCTGGGTGTTCCTGGCTGGTGGTCGCTTTGACCAAGCCGAAGTCGACAGTATCAATCGTACAGCTGGCACGCGCCAGGAAGCCGATGCTGATGAATTCTCCCTCTCCGGCGGGGTTATGTACCTGGCCGAGAACGGGTTTTCCCCCTACCTGTCTTATTCCGAGTCCTTCCAGCCTATTGCTGGCACCGACGGCACCGGCGATCTCTATGACCCCAGAAAGGGCAGGCAACTGGAAGCTGGCGTGAAGATCGCACCGGACAATCTGGACGGCTATGTCACCGCAGCAGTGTTCCGGATCGAAGAGGAAAATTCACTCGGCACCAGCCAAAGCGGTTTCCAGATCCAGGACCGGGAGCGCACTACCGCTGGCTTCGAACTTGAGAGTGTCAGCTACCTGACTGAACAGCTGGAACTTACCGCTGCGTACACATACAGCGATGCCACGATCAAGGAAACCGAAACCGACAACAGCGAACGCGCGGCCCCGCTGATACCCAGGCACATGGCGTCAGCCTGGCTGGACTACAGCTTCGTTGACCATGTGCCAGGCCTGAAGATCGGCGGTGGCGCCCGCTACGTGGGCTCAACCCGAGACGGTACGACCAACGTTCCCTCCTACACGGTTCTGGACCTGATGGCCCAATACGATGTAACCCGCAACTGGCAGGCACAGGTTAACGTCACCAACGTAGCGGACAGGGAATACGTCGCGAGTTGCGATTACTGGTGCTACTACGGCGAAGCCCGTAGCGTGGTTGCCAGCGTTAGCTACCGTTGGTAAGGGGGGCAGTCGCGCAAACTTGCTTGACGTAATAAACCCGAACACGGCAATCTGCTTATAACGAAGCACCTTCTCACACACCCGTTGGCGACTCCTGCATGTCTGAACCGTTCAGTTCATCCACCACTGGCCGCGCCTCATCAGGCTCGGAGTCGCCATCCCAGCCAGTGTCCCCCGATCAAATCAGCGAGCTGCTTAAGGGCGTTGCCGCAAAAGACCGCTCCGCGTTTGCGACACTGTATGAAGCAACGGCGCCGAAACTTCTTGGCACCATCATCCGTATCTTGAATAACCGGGGTTGGGCCGAGGAAGTCGTGCACGATACGTATATCAAGATCTGGCGAAAAGCGGATCAATTCGACGCAACCAAGGCCTCTGCGATTACCTGGATGGTCACCATTGCCCGCAACGGTGCTATCGACGAACTGCGAAAGCAGCCGGCAAGTCGCAAGGCACCGGAAGATGAGCTGAATCAGCTCGCCAGCAAAGAACCCAATGCCCAATCACAAGTGGAAAATCAGCAGACCGTTAACCGACTGAACCTTTGCCTGGAGGAACTGGAAAAAGACCGCCGCGACATGGTGCGGCTGGCCTATCTGAACGGCTGGTCCAGAGCAGACCTGGCCACGCATTTCGATCAGCCGGTGAATACCGTCAAAACCTGGCTGCATCGGGCGCTGAAACAACTGAAGGGGTGTCTCACACCATGACCGACCGCGACGATCTGGACATGCTCGCAGCAGAGTTCGTCCTGGGCACACTGGATGCCCGGGAGCGGGCCGCTGTGGCCGTGCGTCGGCAAAGCGAACCGGATCTCGACGAGATGATCACTGCCTGGGAGCGGCGCTTGTCTGCACTGGCTGATGAAGTAACGCCGGTCACGCCAGACCCCGAGTTGTATCAACAGATTGAACAACACATCGATGCCCTTGAGACGCGCCTAGCAGGTGCTGATACTGACAGCCACGATAAATCCAACGTGGTTTCCCTGCACAAGCGCCTTCGGCGTTGGCAGTGGAGTACGGCCCTGGCGTCAGCCGCTGCCATGGTGCTGGTTGCCGTTCTTATATTCCAGCCTGCGCCAGAGCAGCGCCCGCAGTCGTTTGTGGCCGTGTTCCAGCAGAATGACCAGCAGCCGGCCTTCATGCTCTCGGTAGACCTCAACAACCGTCAAATGCAGATTCGTCCGGTAACGGCCGAACCTATGCAGGGAAAATCCTACCAGATGTGGATAAAAGCCGATTCACTCGGGCCGAATCCGCGTTCCCTGGGCGTACTCAGCGACAACTTTGAGCTGGAACGCGCAGCCCTTCATGACTACGATCCTGAACTACTGAAGGAAGCCACCTTCGGTATCAGTGTAGAGCCCGAAGGCGGTTCACCCACTGGCCAGCCCACCGGGCCCGCCATACATGGCTACCTTTATCCCGTTGCTGATGAGGCTCCTGGCCCCTCTCACTGATTCTTTTTCTTACTTGCTGAAACTTTTGGGAACCACCCCCGTAACTGCGGTTACACCCATCGAACACGATATCAAGATGGGATTAACCCGAAAGCAAGGAGAACACAATGAAGAAGCATTTGATGACAAGCGCATTTCTAGCCGCAGCTCTGGCTTCTGGTTCCGCATTGGCAATGGACAACATGAAAGTCGGGGTCTGGGGAGACAATCAGTCAGTTGCGGACGGCACCGTGACTGCCAAAAAAGTGGTTGCCGAGAAAAATGGCTGGCTCGTGGTGCATCGCACGGATGAGAGTGGCAAGCCCGGCCCGGTCGTGGCACATGCCCCCCTTCGCAAGGGTGAAAATACAGACGTGGCCGCTATTCTGACCGAAGACGTCAAATCGGGCGACATGCTGATGTTGATGCTTCATAGCGAAGACGGCGGCATGAAAACCGGCATGTTCGAATACACCCTGGGCGCCAAGGAAGATGGCCCCATCAAGAAAGACGGCAAGCTTGTGATGAAAACCATCACAGCGAAGTAATTGACCGGCCATCAACAGGGTGGGGCCGCTCACGGCCCCACCTAATCAGACGGTGGGGCCACAATGCCCTGCGCTTTCCGATACATCCACGCCAATCCCAATAACGCCAGCCCAAGCCCCATAAAGGCCGCCACTCGCCAAAGCCCCTGCAACCCAGCCATATCGACGAGAAAGATCTTGGCAATCACCAGGCCCAACAGAGCCATGCCTGCCTTGTAGAGCACCGCATTGTCACGCTTGGCAGAATAGGCAATAGCGCCGATGGCGTACAAAAGGCTGACAACCGAATAGCTGTAAAGCTCACCCTCTGACATACCAAACGACAACCCCATATCACTTCCCTGCCAGAGTTGCCGGATCTCCAACGCGGTAAACAGCAGAAAACCGGCAGACGCCACGCACAACGACCAGAACCGGGGCGCAAGCGATGGAAACCGACTGACTGCAAGCGCCAGCAGAATGGGACCACCGTAGGCGGGCAGCAGCATGTTGATGATCGGTGTGTCACCTATATTCCCGCCGCCCCACCAGGGATTGTGGAGCGTCACCAGAGCAAGGTAACTCAACATCGACAGCGCGAGCAGTATCCGCGAGAACAACCGGTACAGCCAGGCCAGTGACTCGCTCGCCCCGGCACGCACCGTATAGGTCACGCCCAGTGCACCCCAGAGTAGTGTGTTGATTGCTGCCTCAGTAAAGCTGTACTGCTGGGAAAAAATATCGCCATCGTAAAGCCAGTAGCGCATCTCAGCACCCAGGAACAGCACCAGTAGATGCAGGGTCGCCCCCTCCAGCCAGGCGCGAATGGCACGATCCTTCCCCGCCAGCCAGGTGGCAATGCCGGCAAACAGCGTAGCCCCACCATAGCTCCAGAGTGACCAATGGAGATCGGTAGCGTAATCCTGCAACCACGGATTGAACGTCAGCCGCGTCACCACCAGGGCCAGGGCCACCTTCAACAACACGTGAAGCTCGGGCATCTGATAACGTCGTGCCAGCCAGGTTAGACTGACAAACTGAGCAGACAGGGCCAGGGTGAGTGACGCCTCGCGGGCAATCATCACCGCCGCCAGGGAATAGCTGACGTGTGCCGCCAGCACCGCCCAGACAACACCCATCCGATAGCGCTGCACGCTTTCCAGCTTCCACGCGAGCACGCCGTAAGCGCCGCCAACCAGCAACATCGCAACTGACCAGACGGGTGATGTTTGATGGCCGTGTATCAACAGCCAACCCAAGACCGCCCAAACCAGTGGCGACAACAGGGTGAAGGAGGCCCACCGGCGACGATCATTCTGGCGAACCCAGTGCCACAATCCGAGCCCGATGGACAGCATGGCGCCCCCTATCAGGTAGGACAGCAAACCACCCTGATGCTCCAGCGCTATCTGAGTAACATAGGTGACCTCAGTGCCATTGCGCCCGACGTATCCGAGCCACCCCAACGCACTGGCCACCACCGCGCCCCAGGGCAGGAACCAGAGCGCTCCACGACTCTGCGGCACCAGCGCTGCGGCCGGCAGTATGAGAAGCCAGCTCCAGAAAAACGGGCGGTCGCCCTGCCCGACCATCGATAGCGCCCAGAGAACCAGCAGCGATACCAAGACTTCCCGCAAATACGGCAACGCCTGATTTGAGCGAACCGGAACCAAGGCAAACACCACAAACAGAGCGGCGATGTACCAGGCTGTTGATGCGCCAATGGCGGCTCCGCTGGATGTGGCCAACCACCACAGCAACGCGCCGGATAACGTGGCATACCAGAGCCAGTCCCGATAGACATAACGCATCAACATCAACGAACTGACGGTGATCACGAAACTGTATGACAACACAAAAGCCACGCTGCCATCATCGCCACCGATCAATAACGGCACCAGATAGGCGCCACTCAACCCCATGACGGCGAGCAACGGACCATGAACCAGAGCCAGTACCATGGTGCCCAGAGACACAATGGCCAGCCCGAAAAGGCCCACGGTTGGGCCGACCAGACCGTAATGGTGAACGCCCGCCAGCAGCGCCGCATAGAGAGTGATACTGCCTCCACCCGCCAGCGCCGCGAATACTTCGTTCGCACCCCGGTTGCGGCGACGCAGATATTCCGCTCCCCCATGCAATGCAAGGCCGCTGAGTAGCGCCAACATCAATTGCTGCGACGGACCTATCATTCCCGCTTTGATGGAGTGACTGACCATAAAGATACCGGCCAACCCAACGCTCAGGCCGCCAAGCCAGACCATCCAGTTTTCCTTCAGGGCCTGGACAAAGCGGGATTTATCGCGTGACGTTGCATCTGCACTCGGGGAGCTTGAGTCGGGCAAGGGGGTTAAATCAGAAGGGGCTGACGTGTCCTCGACAACGGTTTCGTCGAGTTCAAGCTCCAGCTCCGGGGCTGGTTGGTCTTGGCCGTTTCCGCCCAAATGTTGCCTTAGATAGGTCACTTCTTCGCGCAAACGGGACACTTCCCGGTTCAGGGACTCAAGGCGTTCCGACTGCTCACGACGTCGGGAAAACGCAAGAATACCCAGCACGGAACCCACCGGCAGGAGTATGGCAATACCAATTGCCAGAATAATCAATAGTGCTTCCATGCAGCCCCTCGTGTGTCAGGCGCCCGACATAAGGGCCCGCCTATCCAAAATAATCCAGCATCCAGTCCACCAACGTTTGGGCACTGACCTCCGACAACGCCATGCCCTGAAACTCATCACCCACCTCATCGTCGATGGTCACGAACTGGTACAACAGCACGCCTGGCTGGTTGTCGTGCAGGATCAAAGTAATGCGGCGACGGGTGCGCAGACAGTCAATGGTCATGACATC
>PBRG01000088.1 GCA_002726615.1 Marinobacter sp. | reverse complement strand
GATGGCGACCATTACATCGTTAACGGCCAGAAAACCTGGACCACCCTGGGCCAGCACGCCAACATGATCTTCTGCCTGGTGCGTACCAACACGGAGGTCAAGAACCAGGAAGGCATTTCGTTCCTGCTGATCGACATGAACACACCGGGCATTACCGTGCGCCCCATCATCACCCTGGATGGCGAGCACGAAGTCAACGAAGTGTTTTTCGAGGACGTGAAGGTGCCGGTGGAAAACCTGGTGGGCGACGAGGATAAAGGCTGGACCTACGCCAAGTATCTTCTGACCTACGAGCGCACCGGCCTGGCCGGTATTGGCATGTCGAAGGCAGCGCTGTCGCACCTGAAGAACCTGGCATCACGCCGCCTGAAGAACGGTCGACCGCTGCTTGAGGACCCTTCATTCAGCCAGCGCATCGCCAAAGTGGAAATCGACCTCACGGCAGCCACCATCAGCAACCTGCGGATTATTGCTTCTGTTGAAGGGGGCGGCGTGCCGGGCGCGGAGAGCTCCATGCTGAAAGTGAAAGGCACCGAAATCCGTCAGGCCATCAATGATCTCGCCCGCCGCGCGGTCGGGCCCTATGCCCTGCCGTTCCTGGAAGAAGAGATGGATATGGGTTACGAGGGCGACTTCCTGTCGGATAAAGATGCAGCTCCACTGTCGGCCCAGTATTTCAACAACCGCAAGCTGTCGATTTTCGGCGGATCCAACGAGATCCAGAAGAACATCGTGTCGAAAATGATTCTCGGGCTTTAAGGAGACGACCATGGATTTCCGACTTAACGAAGAGCAGCAGATGCTGCAGGACACCGTGGAGCGGCTGGTGCGCGGTGAGTACAGTTTTGAAAAGCGCCTGGCGTTCAGTGAGACGGAACTGGGCTTCAGCGCCGATTTCTGGCAGCAACTCAGCGAGCTGGGCCTGACCGCCGTACCTTTCTCCGAGGAACTGGGTGGCTTTGGCGGCAGTGGTGTGGAAGTTCAATCCGTTATGACTGAGCTGGGCCGCGGGCTTTGCCTGGAGCCTTATGTGCAGTCCATTATCCTGGGCGGCGGCCTGATTGGCCAGGCAGGCAACGACAGCCAGAAAAACACCTGGCTGGCCGGCATCGCCAGCGGAGAACTGAAAGCTGCGGTCGGCCTGCAGGAGCCCCAGAGTTTCTATGACCTGAATAACGTGGAAACCCGCGCCGAGAAAAACGGCGAGGGCTATGTTCTGAACGGCCGCAAGGCCGTCGTGATCAGCGGCCACTGTGCCGACCTGATCGTGGTGTCCGCACGCACCTCAGGCGACGCCCGCGATGCCGACGGCATCAGCCTGTTTGCCCTGACCCCGGATACCGCTGGCGTTGAGCGCCGCGCTTACCCCACCATCGACGGCTCCCGCGGCTGTGACATTACCCTGGACAACGTCCAGGTCGGTGGCGACGCGTTGCTGGGAGAAGAAGGCAAGGCTGCCGGGGTGATCGAGTATCAGGCCGGTCGCGCCATCGCCGCCATGTGCGCAGAGGCTGTGGGTGTCATGGAAATGGCCAATGAGCTGACCCTGGATTATCTCAAACAGCGCAAGCAGTTTGGCGTTCCCATTGGCCGGTTCCAGGTGCTGCAGCACCGTATGGTGGATATGATGTCGGAACTGGAACAGGCTCGCTCCATGGCGATTCTTGCCGCCAGCGTCGCCGACAGCGAACCCAGTGATGAACGTCGCCGCGTGCTGGCCGCTGCCAAGAACGTAATCGGCCGTGCCGGTCAGTTTATCTCCGAGGCCGGCATTCAGTCCCACGGCGGTATCGGCATGACCTGGGAGTACAACTTTGCCCACTACGCGAAGCGGCTGATCGCCATCAATCACCAGTTGGGCGATGACGATTTTCATCTGGAGCAGTACGCCACCCTGTTACAGGCAGGCTGACAGACCGAGGCTCTCATCATGACGACAACCGACGATCAGTCATCACAGCGGGATCTGAGAAAAGCCGAATGGAAGGTCCGTACCGAGCTGGCCGCCGCCTATCGCCTGGTGGCGCTGTTTGGCTGGGACGACCTGGTATTCACCCACCTTTCTGCGCGGGTGCCGGGGCCGGATCATCATTTCCTGATCAACCCTTATGGGCTTCTGTTCCATGAAATCACCGCGTCGTCACTGGTGAAGGTGGATAAGGATGGCCAGGTGGTGGAGTCTGGCGGTCTCTCCCGCGTAAACCCAGCCGGATTTACCATTCACAGTGCTGTTCACATGGGCCGCGAGGATGCCGGGGCGGTGATGCACCTGCACGCGCCGGATGGGGTGGCTGTGTCCGCCCATCGGGATGGTCTGTTGCCCCTGAGCCAGACGGCGATGTTGTGCCTGAATCACCTGAGCTATCACGATTATGAAGGTGTGGCACTGAACCTGAATGAGCGGGAGCGGCTGATCAGGGATCTGGGCGACAAGTCGATGATGATGCTGCGCAATCACGGTGTGCTGACGGCGGGCAAGGACGTGCCGGAGACGTTCACGTATCTGTATTTTTTGATGAAGGCCTGCGAGATCCAGGTCAAGGCCCAGAGTTGCGGGCCAACCTGGATGCCGTCAGAGCAGGCCATACAGACAACCGCTGACCAGTCTCAGGAACTCGGCAGTGCGGCTGCGTTGACCTGGCCCGCATTGGTTCGGCTTCTGGATAGCAAGAGTCCTGGGTACGCTGTTTGAGTCTCTGACTTTGCACCTTGTGCGCCATGGAAGGCAGGGGTCTTGCCGGAACACGCTGTGAATACGTCCCTGTACGCTCGACAAAAACATCCATGTTTTTCGACGGTCCCGGCAAGACCCCTGCCTTCCATGGCTTCTGCTTCAACCTGTTCCCATACCAATTAATGAGCGCAGATATGCTTTCAGTTGAATTAAACGATCTTGAACATTTTTGCGGTACCACCATTGGCCACAGCCCCTGGAAAACCATCACCCAGGAGATGATTCAGGCGTTTGCGGACGCCACGGGCGATCACCAGTGGATTCACCTGGATGTGGAGCGTGCCACGCGCGAAACGCCGTGGAAGAGCACCGTCGCCCATGGGTTTCTGACCGTGTCGCTGATTCCACTGCTGAATCAGGAGGTGATTGATGTGCAGGGCAAGAGCGCCAGTATTAACTACGGCATCAACAAACTGCGCTTTCCCGCTGCGGTGAAATCCGGGGCGGATATCCGCAGCAAGATGGAACTGCTGGATGTGTCCAGGGTGGATGATCATCGCACGCAGGCCATTTACCGCACCACCGTGGAAATTCGCGGGGAGGACAAACCCGCCTGTGTGGCTGAGAATCTGGTGATGTACGTGGCCTGACTGAGCGGCCAGAAGCCGGAAACAACACTAAAAAGGGGCCCGCGGGCCCCTTTTCTGATTCAGACGGGTACTGGTGCTCCCATCATTTGATCTCTTCCCGAACAATCTCACCGTCTTTCACCACAGCCAGAGTCGTCTCCGTCACGAAACCACCATTTTCGGTCACTTCGGTGACTTCGTACGGGTTCTTGCGGGTGTCCATGTTTCTCAGGGCATCACCGATGGCCGCACGGATGGTTTTCGGATCGGTGGACTCGGTGGCGTCCATGGCTTCCACCAGAGCGTGCAACGCCAGGTAGTTGTAGGCCGCTTCGGAGCCAGGCATTTTGTCGTACTCGGCCTTGTAGCGCTCGATGAAATCTTTGGCCGCCGGGGTTTCATAGACGCTCAATGGCACCACGCCGATGGCGCCTTCCACCATGTCCAGACCACCGGCTACCTGGGCCACTTCGTCAATCTTGGCCTGGTCCATCACGATAAAGCCGCCCTGGAAGCCCATCTGGCGGGCCTGTTGCACCACCAGTCCCGTGGGCTCAGAGGCGCCGCCCACAAACATCACGTCCGGGCTTTCCGAGATGATACGACTGACACCGGTAAAGAAATCCGCAGATTTGTTGTAATCCATGGGGTTATCAGAAACCACTTCTCCGCCTTTGGACTCCCACTCCTTCTTGATCATGGCGCCCCAGATTTTGGCGTATTCGTGGGTTGCGCCTCCCATGCCCAGCTTCTTGCCCTCGTGTTCCAGGGCGTAGTTGGTAAATGCCCGAACGTAGCCATCAAAGGTGGGAGGAATACGCAACGTCAGGCTGTTGCCCTTCTCGGTGATGCTGGGCACGCTGGAGTAGGCCATCACCAGGAAATTGTCTTTCTCGTTGAAGTCCTGGAGGGCAAAAATGCCACCGGAGTGAGGCACGAACACCGCCGACACGTTGGACTCCTGTTTCAGTCGCTTGGCGTTGGTGGCCGCCTGCGCCGGTGAGTAACGATCGTCCAGGGGGACCAGATTGACCGTGGTCTTTTCGCCGTTCAAGTCAAAACCGCCCGCCGTGTTGATTTCCGCCACCGCCATTCGCAGTCCGGACAGCGTGTTTTCACCGTATAACGCAGCGCCGCCACTCAGCGGGCCGGTGAATCCAATGTTGACTTCGCCCGCCACTACACCGGCGGACAGGCTCATACCCAGGGTTGCCGCCGCGACAGCCTGACCCAGTTTTCTGACTATTTTCATTGTTGTCTCCTGGTTTTGTTGTGCGTGTCACTCTGAAGGTTGTTGTAGGCCGGTCAGGCCCCGATATACGCCTTGCGGACCTGCTCATTGCCCAGCATCGTCTCCCGGTCGCCTTCCATTACCAGGTGGCCGTTTTCCATAACATACGCCCGGTGGGCAATCTTGAGAGCCGCAAAAGCATTTTGCTCTGCCAGCAGCACCGTTGTGCCAAGGCTGTTGATCTGCTTGATGGTTTCGAACACTTGCTTGACCACCAACGGAGCCAGGCCAAGGGATGGCTCATCCAGCATCAGCAATCGGGGGCGGCTCATCATGGCACGGCCGATGGCCACCATCTGTTGTTGACCACCGGATAGCGCGCCGGCAGGCTCGTCGGCCTTGTCTGCAAGGATCGGGAACAGCTCCAACACCTGGTTCAGGCGTTTGCGGTTGCCCTGTCGATCACGACGGTGCACATAGGCACCCATCATCAAATTCTGCATGACGCTCATTTGCGGAAACAGTTTGCGCCCTTCAGCACACTGCACCACGCCGCTGGCAACGACCGCGCTGGCCTTCATACCATTGAGCTGCTTATCTTCGAACCGGATCTTCCCGGCCGCCGGTTTTGCCAGGCCACTAATGGCATTGAACAGACTGCTTTTACCCGCGCCGTTGGCCCCTAGCAGAACGACCAGTTCCCCAGTATCCACGGTCATCGAAATATCGGTCAGTGCCTTGAAGCTGCCGTAGCAGACGTCCACCTGATTAAGCTGCAGCATCTTCGTCACCTCCCAGGTAGGCCTCGATCACCACCGGATTATTGCGCACTTCTTCCGCCGTGCCCTCGGCGATCTTTTCTCCGTGATCCAGCACCATGATCTTGTCCGCCAGGCTCATGATCATGTCCATCTTGTGCTCGATCAGGCACACGGTGAGCCCTTTTTCATCCACCATCTTGCGCATCAGCGCGGCGAAACCGACGGTTTCTTCCGGATTGACCCCGGCCGCCGGTTCATCCAGCAGGACGATCTTGGGGTCGGTCGCCAGTGCCAGGGCAAAGGCCACCCGCTTGCGTTCTTCCTGGGTGATGTCGGCGATAAACTGCCCGGCAACGTGGGCAAGGCCCACAAATTCCAGGGCTTCCATGGCCTTGTCCCGCGCAGCCTTCTCTTCACGTTGCAGGCGTTTGCTGTTGATCAGCACGTCCCACAGCCCGGATTTGGTTCGCAGCCGGTGCCCCACGATCAGGTTGTCCAATACGGTTGCCTGCTCAAACAGGTTGGTTGTCTGGAAGGTCCTGCCCACACCCAGGCGTGCGACCTTGTCGCTGGGCAGATTGGTGACATCCACGCCGTCCAGCAGGATACGGCCGGAGCTGGGCTGGTGCAGGCCGGAAATAAGGTTGAAAAAGGTGCTTTTGCCAGCACCATTGGGGCCGATAATGGCGTTGATCTTGCCGGTTTCGAACTCCACCGACACATCGTTCACCGCCGCCAGACCGCCAAACATTTTGGTGACGTGTTCTACCTTAAGCATTGCTCTCTGCCTCCCGGTTCTGCGCGGTGTTGACCTTCTTCTCCTGGCGTTTTTTCGTGGGCGCCAGTGCCTGGGACTTGCGATGCATCCAGGTCAGGAAGGATCCGGTAATGCCCCGGGGGAAGAAAATCACCAGCAGTACCAACAGTGGCCCGAAAATGATCATTCGATACTCTTCCAGGAACTGCAGTGACTGGGTGATCCACACAATGCCCACGGTGCCCAGCAGCGGCCCCATGATGGTGCCGATCCCGCCCACCAACAGGTAGGTGATCATGTCGAAGGTATGGTTGATATTGGCCTCCTCCGGACCGATGAACCGAACCATGCCGGCATACAGCGCACCAGCCAGACCGGCATAGGTCGTGGACAGCACAAAGGCCAGGACCTTGTTGCGCATCAGATTGATACCGAGGGACTGGGCCAGTTCATCGCCGTTGCGGATGGCGATAAAGGTACGACCCAGCAGGGACTTGGACAAACGCCCCATGAACCAGATTGCGAGCACCAGGAAGGCCAGCACCAGGTAATAGAATGGGGTGGTGTCTGTAAAGTCCACCAGCCCAAAGCCATAGGGCGCGGCGATGTCTCGGACACCAATGGCGCCATGGGTCAGCTCTTCCCACTTGTCGATCAGCAGGTAGATGATGAAGCCCACACACAGGGTGAAAATGGCAAAGTAATGCTCTTTCAGGCGCAGCGAGACGATGCCCACAAGGAACCCGAGCACCGCGGTCATCACCAGCGCGCCCAGGAACGCTGGCCAGAAGCTCCAACCGTAATCAGCGGTCAGTAGGCCAAGAGTGTAGGCACCGATGGCAAAAAAACCGCCGTGGGCCAGGTTCAACTGGCCGCAAAAACCGGTAATGATGTTCAGGCCGTAGACCGCGATCGCCCAGACAAAGGCGGTAGCCATCACGTACACCTGGTACTCATTCGCGGCGACCAGAGGGAACAGTATGGCGAAGGCCAGCATCAGGTATTTGGCGGCGGGCGTCATCAGCAGGGAAGCGACTTTGAACATGATCAGTGCGCCCCCTTCGCAAACAGGCCCTGTGGACGGACTGAGAGAATCAGCACCAACAGACCGAAGGCGATGATGTCCTTATAGGACGTCGAGATGTAAAAGCCTCCGAGGGCTTCGGCGAAACCGATGATCATGCCGCCGGCAATGGCGCCGGGCACGCTACCCATGCCGCCAAGGATGATAATGACGAAGGCTTTCATGATGACCAGGTGCCCCATGGCGGGATACACCAGATTGATGGGTGCATAGAGTGTGGCGGCAAACGCGGCCAGCATGCCCGAAATCGCAAACGTCATCATGGCCACCCGGTTGGCATCAATGCCCACCAGGAAGGCACCGTCCCAGCTCTGTGCCATGGCGATAATGGTCGCCCCCGTCATGGTCTTGCGCAGGAAGAGCTGCAGCGCCACCACCAACACGAACGCCCCCGCAATAATCAGCAGGCGCTGCTCAGGAATAATGAGTCCGTCGAAATTCATGATGCCGGTAAACGGCGATGACATGCGGCGGAAGTCCGATCCCCAGAACATCTGCACCACCGCTTCCAGGAACAGCAGAATACCGATGGCGGCGATCTTGTCGTGGATCGGTGGCGAATGCCTCAGCGGATGGAACACCAGGCGCTCACACAGTATCGCCAGAACAGCGACCACCGCGGCCGAACCGGCCATGGCGATCCAGTAATGCGCACCCAGATCCACCATGAAAAAGTAGGACATGAATGCCCCGACCATGTAGAGCGCGCCGTGTGCGAAATTGGGGATATGAAGTATCCCGTAAACCAGGGTCAGGCCCAGGGCTACGAGACCGTAGATACTGCCCAGGGTTAACCCATTGACGATTTGTTGTAAGAAAAGGCTCAAGTGTGCTCCTCCGCTGTTTTGTTGTTGTAGCAAGTTATGCGGTTTTGGGCAGGGCCTTGCGACCCATCAATCAGCTTGATGAAACAGTTACACTGAGCGTCTCAGTTGTCAATATTTAGAATTTGGTTTCGCAGTGCAGAACATTAATCGTGAGTTTGAACGTTAACCTTTGGTCTTCCATTCCTCTTCCTGCAGCGCACGCCACATCAACTTACCCGTGGGTGACTTAGGCAGCTCATCCACAAACTCAATGATTTCAGGCACTTTGTAAGCGGCCATCTGTTCCTTGCACCAACTGACGATATCCGCTTGGGATGCGTCTGCCTCCGGCGTCAGTACGATGCAGGCTTTCACGGTCTCCCCGCGTTTGGGGTGGGGCGATGAAATGACACACACTTCGTGGATGGCCGGGTGCCGGTACATCAGTCCTTCCACTTCCGAGGGCCACACTTTGAAGCCGGACGCGTTGATCATCCGTTTGACCCGATCCACCATGAAGAAATAGCCCTCTTCGTCGTAATAAGCGAGGTCACCGGTGCGGAAAAACCGTTTGCCGTCAATGTCGACGAACGCCGCCTCGGTTTCAGCCGGGCGATTCCAGTACCCCTGGGTTACCTGGGGGCCGTTGGAGACAATTTCCCCCACCTCGCCCGGGCCTTTCTCTTCCAGGGTCTCAACGTCAATGATGCGGCTATCCACATCAAACACAGGAATGCCCAGACACTGGGGTTTGGGATGTTTGGACGGGTTGATATGGGTGGCGGCCATGGTTTCCGACAGACCATAACCCTCGATGTAATCCAGACCGGTCATGGTCTTGAGTTTGGCAGCCACCGCTTCCGGCATCGCCGCTCCGCCACCACCAATGGTGTTGAGGCTGGAGAGATCGTATTGGCCAATCTCCGGATTCGACAGAAAATCCACCGCCATGGTGACAATGTTGGTCCAGCCGGTGATCCGGTATCTTTCTATCAGCCGGGCGGCGGTGGTGCGGTCCCAGCGCGTCATAATAATGGTGGTCGAACCGCTGAAGATGGGGCTGTTCATGGAACCGGTCATACCGGTCACATGGAAGAACGGCAACGTCGCCAACTGGACTGTGTTGGCCGTACTCAAATTCCAGAACGCCCGGTGAACCGCTGTGGCCATGACACTGTGGTGGGTGTGCATACAACCCTTGGGCGCGCCGGTGGTCCCGGAACTGTAGGGAATCACCGCCAGGTCGTCCGGGCCGGCTGTGTGCTCTGCCGGCTTGTGATTCCCGGCCAGCGCCTGTTCCCAGCTCACCACGCCCGGAACGTCTTTGGACCAGGCCGGTGCGGCCACCTCCGCTGGCAAATCCAGGTCGGTGTCCTTATTGATGTAGGTGTTATAGGACGCCACCACCACCTGTTCAAGATCCGTGCTGTCCAGCATCGGCAGGATAAAACCGGCCAGTTCCTGACCGGCCAGGCATACCCTTGAACCGGTATCCGCAATGTAGTGTTCCAGCTCAGCAGCCCGGTTCATCGGGTTCACCGGAATCACCACCGCGTCGGCACGGAGTATGGCGTAGTAGGAAACGACATACTGGGGGGAGTTCTGCATGTAGAGCAGAACACGATCACCTTTCTCCACACCCTGCGCCTGGAGATAACCCGCCATCGCTTCAACCTCAGCCAACAACTGGCGGTAACGCATCGGTGCATCGTAATAGATGACGGCCGTGTGGTCCGGGTACCGCAGAGCTGAGATTTCCAGGTTGGTGAAAACGCTGGTGTCAGGCAGCGTCATGGTTTTTGGCAACTCTTTTGGCCAGACGCTGTGGTGGCGTGTAAATGTCATTGTTGTGATCCTCTCAGTCAATTCAGTGAGCCGCAGCAGCAGCCAGATCGAATGTTCCAGTACCCCCGGGCAAGCCTTCCCGGTGACGCAAGGGCGTTATCGCAATGACTTTTTCCCGCAGCACGGTAACGTCCTCATCCGGTGCGGTAATGTGCCGCGAGCTGCGATCGAACCCGAGCCACCAGTAAGGCAGGTTGCGGGCGTCCTGACCTGCCAGCAGGCGGGGCTGCTGAATGGAGCCGGTGGATTGGCGACACCATTGCGCCTGCCGGATCACCCCGGCTTCGCAGGCCGGAAAGTTCACATTCCAGGCACGGTTCTCGCCGGGTTGCCAGAGCTTACGAATGACCTGCTCGCCAAACACCGACACCGGCGACCAGTCAACGCCCTCCCGGCTCAGGAAGGCCTGGCTCAGGGCAATGGCGGGTATACCCATATGCTCGGCGCTGAGCACCGCGCCCACGGTTCCGGAGTATTGCACTGAATCACTGATGTTGGCGCCGCAGTTCACCCCGGACAGCACCAGATCCGGCGGGCTGTCACCAAACCATTTGGCCATCGAGTACAACACACAGTCTGCGGGCGTACCGGACACGGCGTAGCGTTTCTCACCATTTTCATACACCCGTAGCGGGTCGTGGATGGAGATACTCTGCCCGGCGCCACTGCGATCATGCTCCGGCGCCACCACCCAGACCTCTTCCGCCAGGTTGCGGGCAATACGTTCAAGAATCGCCAGGCCCGGTGCGTTGATACCATCATCGTTGGTAATCAGAATGCGACGAACCATCGGTTCAGTTATTGCAGCAGGCTCACTCATGACCGGTCTCCTTCACTGGCTATTTTCCAGCCCGCTTCCGCCAGCTGACTCGCACGTTTGCCCACCTGCAGGGCATCGGCATTGGCGGCATTACCCTGCAGCGCGCGGGCATAGACCCCCTGAACAATCGCCGCCAGACGGAACAGGGAAAACGCCAGGAACACATGCCAGTCGGCGATGCCCTCGCGACCGGTCTGTTGGCAGTAACGGGTAATGGTTTCCTGCTCAGTGGGAACGCCCAGGGCTTCCAGATCCTCTCCCAGCAAACCGCGGGAACCTTCCATGTCCGAAGGCAGGTGGTACGGCAGGCAGTAATAGGCCAGATCCGCCAGCGGATGTCCCAGGGTGGACAACTCCCAGTCCAGAATGGCGATCACGTCCGGCCTGTCCGGCGCCAGCATCAGGTTGCCAAAGCGGTAGTCACCATGGGCAATGGCGCACTCATCGGTGGATGGCAGATTTTTCGGCAGCCAGTCCATGAGCTTGTCCATCGCCGGCATCTCACCGGTTTTTGACGCCAGATATTGCTTAGTCCACCGCGAGACCTGCCGTGCGACATAGCCCTCCGGGCGACCATAATCGCCCAGGCAGATTTGATTCACGTCCACAGAATGCAGCGCCGCCAAAGTATCAATCGCCGAAAGGTGCGCCGGCATCCTTTCCTGTCGATCCAGCACCCTCAGCGCAGGATGACTCACAATCCGGCCTTCGAGGTAGTCCATCACATAGAACGGCGTACCGATAACGCTGCTGTCTTCACACAACGCCCGTGTGACCGGCACCGGCACCTCTGTGTATTCGGAAAGCGCACGCATGACTTTATACTCTCGCTCCACCATGTGAGCGGAAGGCAGCGTCTT
Source organism: Marinobacter sp. (assembly GCA_002726615.1). Taxonomy (GTDB): domain Bacteria; phylum Pseudomonadota; class Gammaproteobacteria; order Pseudomonadales; family Oleiphilaceae; genus Marinobacter. The sequence continues at coordinate 2,072 of PBRG01000088.1, read as the reverse complement.
TCCCGGTGGCTTTTTCCTGAGCACGTATCGACCGCTAATGGTATCCAACAGAAACGTCGGATTGGACTGTCCGCCCTGGAACTGTTTCACGTCCAACTTGTTACCGAAGCCGTTAATGGCTTGCTGAAGCCAAGCAAGTAGCGCTGCTTTATCGAATTGGTGGGCTGGCAGCACGTCTACCAACTCTGGCGTCATACTCATTGTTCGTTCATGCCTTTTTATCCTTTAAGTTCAAAACCCGCACAAAGGTTTGGTGGCCGGCGGGTGGGGGTGCTTTTGTGCAGGGAACAAAGGTGTCTGAGCGCAACGAGTTCTTTTTCCCGGAACAAAAGCACCCCCACCTGTCGGCCTCCCCCACGACTGAGGGCAACCCTTAGCAGATAGTTTCGCCGCCGTCGGCGACGATGACCTGTCCGGTGACGTAGGCACTCGCCTTTGTTGACAGGAAAACGGCCAGGCCGGCGATGTCGACCGGATCACCAATTCTACGCAGTGGGGTTTTGTCTTCGGCGCGTTTAACGCGGACCGGGTCTTCCCACAGGGCTCTGGCAAAGTCGGTTTTGATCAGACCGGGTGCGATGCTGTTCACGCGGATGCCCTTTGGCCCCCACTCCACAGCCAGATTCCGGGCCAGCGCTGCTTCGGCGGCCTTGGATACGCCGTAGGTACCGATGGTGGTATTGCCGCGGATTCCAGCGATGCTGGACAGCAGCACGACGGCACCTTCACCTTTCTCGGCCATCTGCGGCAGCACCATGTTGGTGAGCCAGAAGGTGCCTTTGACGTTGGTGTCCATGATCTTGTCCCAGGCTTCGTCGGTCATTTCGGCGGTGGTGCCGTAGACCGGGTTGGTGGCGGCGTTGCACACCAGCACGTCGATGGAACCCCAGGCTTTGTTGGTTTTATCCACCAGGTTCTGCAGGTCTTCCTTCTTACCCACATGGCAGGGAATGGCGGTGGCTTCGTAGCCCTGCTCTTTCAATTCGTTGGCGACCTGCTCACAGGCATCGGCCTTGCGGCTGGAGATCACCACTTTGGCGCCCAGGCGGGCCATTTCCTCGGCGATGGAACGGCCGATGCCTTTGGTGGAACCGGTGATCAGGGCGACTTTTCCGGTCATGTCAAAAAGCGGATTTACCATCTTTCGATCCTCATGCACTGAAGCTTGGGAGTGGCCGGGGTGATGTCCTTCCGGGACTGTGCAAAACAGGGATGTTTTGCTCAAGCCTACATGGACGTATTCACGGCGTGTCCTGGAAGGACATCACCCCGGCCGCTCTCCCCCTGATTCAGAGGTTGTCGTATTAGCGGTATTGGCGAAGTTCGATCTTGGCAACAGAATCCAGATGCACCTCATCCGGCCCATCCGCCAGCCGTAAAGTCCGCACCTTGGCCCAGGCTTCGGCCAGGAAGGTATCCTGAGACACTCCGGCACCGCCGTGAACCTGAATCGCCCGGTCCAGTACCTTCAGCGCCATGCTCGGCGCGATCACCTTGATCATCGCAATCTCCTGACGAGCCACCTTATTACCAACGGTATCCATCATGTGCGCCGCTTTCAGGGTCATCAGCCGCGCCTGCTCAATTTCCATGCGACTGCGGGCAATGTCCTTGCGAATGGAATCGAAACTGGACAGCGGCTTACCGAAAGCCTCGCGGGCATTGGCCCGCTTGCACATCATCTCAAGGGCACGCTCGGCAACCCCGATGGTGCGCATACAATGATGAATACGGCCCGGCCCAAGGCGGCCCTGGGCAATTTCAAAACCGCGGCCCTCACCCAGCAGAATGTTGCTCACCGGCACCCGCACATTGTCATAGTGAATCTCGGCATGACCATGAGGCGCATGGTCATAGCCAAACACCGTCAGCGGGCGGATCATCTTCACGCCCGGCGTGTCCAGCGGCACCAGAATCATCGACTGTTGCTTGTGCTTCTCGGCGTCTGGATCGGTCTTGCCCATAACAATGGCGATTTTAGAGGTCGTGGTCATGGCACCGGACGACCACCACTTGCGACCATTGATCACGTATTCATCGCCTTCGCGACGAATTTCACAGGCAATATTGGT
>PBRG01000087.1 GCA_002726615.1 Marinobacter sp. | reverse complement strand
GTTCACTCTGCAGCTTTTCGGTTTCCCGCCCCTCGGCGATGGGCTTGCCGGCGTCGTCTACAACACGGAGATTCATTCTCAGGTGCTTCGGCAGGTCCTCCTGTGGCCAGGCATCGGCGTCAATCCTGACACCAGTCATTCGCCGGAGCTGTTCACCCAACTGCAGCGCCAATGGTTCGTTGGACGCCTGAAGGTTTTCCAGTGCTGCATCCACGAAATCCGGCACCGGCACGAAGTTGCGCCTCAACGCCTTCGGAAGGCCTTTGACCAGTGCGATGCACTTCTCCCTCAAAAGCCCCGGCACAAGCCATTCAAGCCGCCGTGCTGGCAATTGTTTCAGGGCCATGACCGGCGCCTGGAGCGTAACGCCATCGCGCTCGCTGGTGGGTTCAAATTCGTAACTCAGGGGATACCTCACCCCTTCCCACTCCAGATAGTCCGGATAGAGTGAGTCCGCTTGCTCATCCACTGGGCGTTGGAGGATATCAGCCTCCGTCAACTCCATATCACGGAGTTGGTCGGCACTGAGCTGTTTCCACCAGCTTTCAAAGTGCCGACCGCTGACGATATCCGCCGGCAGGCGCTGTTCATAGAACGCTACCAGCACTTCGTCCTCCACCAACAGATCCCGCCGCCGCGTTTTGCGCTCCAGGTTTTCGACGGTGTCCAGCAGCTCCCGGTTACGGGCAATAAACGGCGCCCTGGATTGGTAATCGCCTTCCACCAGAGCACGGCGGATGAACAGGTTACGACACTCCGCCGGGTCGACCTTGCTGTAGGGAATACGGCGTTTGGCAATGATGTCCAGGCCGTAGAGGCTGACCTTTTCATAGCCCATGACCTGGGCACGTTTCTGCTCCCAGTGGGGTTCGAAAAAGTGATGCTTCACCACATGCCCGGCCAGGGGCTCAATCCATTCCGGCTCAATCTTGGCCACCACTCGCGCGAACACCCGGCTGGTTTCGACGATTTCCGCCGCCACAATCCACTTCGGGCCGGTTTTCGACACCTTTGAGCCCGGAAAGATCATGACCTTGCGATTGCGGGTGGCCAGATACTCCTTCTTTTCGAGTTTCACCGCCACCTGGCCCAGCAAGCCCGCGAGAATGGCTTTGTGCAGCGACTCGTAACTGGCAGAATCTCTATTCAGCTTTAGCTTCTGTTCCCGGCAGATCAGTGTCAGCTGGCGATGAATGTCGCGCCATTCCCGCATCCGCATCCACGACAGGAAACTCTTCTGGCAGACCTTCTTTAACTGGTTCTGGGACAGTTCCTGGCGTTGTTCCTCGTAGAAGTTCCAGATATTCAGCAAGGTCAGAAAATCTGATTCCTTGTCGTTGAACGGCGCATGGGCCTGATCGGCAGCCTGCTGTTTGTCCTGGGGGCGCTCCCTCGGGTCCTGGACGCTCAGGCCGGCAATGATCACCAACGTTTCCGCCAGGCTGCCCTGTTCCGACGAAATCACCAACATGCGCGCCAGCCTTGGGTCCAGCGGCAGGCGCGCCATGGTGCGGCCAAGGTTTGTCACGCGCCGCTTGTCATCCACGGCACCGAGCTCTTCGAGCAGTTTGTAGCCATCGTTGATCAGGCGACGGTCGGGTGGTTCCAAAAACGGAAAGTGACGGATATCCCCCAGCCCCGAGGTGGTCATCTGCAAAATAACCGAGGCCAGGTTGGTGCGCAGGATCTCCGGGTCGGTGTACTCGGGCCGATTGATGAAATCGGTTTCGTCGTAAAGCCGGAAACAGATGCCCGGCGCCACCCGGCCACAGCGCCCGGCACGCTGGTTGGCACTGGCCTGGGACACAGGCTCAATGGGCAGGCGCTGAATTTTGGAACGCACGCTGTAACGGCTGATACGGGCCACGCCGGTGTCGATGACGTAGCGTATGCCGGGCACGGTCAGGGAGGTTTCCGCCACGTTGGTGGAGAGCACGATCCGACGCCCCCGGTGGCCCTGGAATATCCGGTTCTGTTCCTGGTTACTGAGCCGCGAATATAATGGCAGAACTTCGGTATGGCGCAGGTCTGCGTGTCGCAGCACCTTGCTGAGACTGCGAATTTCCCGCTCCCCGGGGAGGAATACGAGTACATCGCCCGGTGGCTGTTTTTCTGCACGCTCGTGCTGCTCGATTTCCTCCATCGCACGCAGCACGCCATCCGTCCAACCCTGGTCCCGATCGTCCTCATCGCCGGTGAGCGAACGGTAACGCACGTCAACCGGATAGGTTCGCCCGCTGACTTCGATGACCGGCGCGCCGTTAAAGAACTGGCTGAAGCGTTCCACTTCGATGGTGGCGGAGGTAATAATGACTTTCAGATCGGGCCGTTTTGGCAACAGTTGCCGCAGGTAGCCCATCAGAAAATCGATGTTAAGGCTGCGCTCGTGGGCCTCATCAATGATCAGGGTGTCGTAACGGTCCAGGAACCGGTCGTGCTGGACTTCCGACAGCAGGATGCCGTCGGTCATGACTTTGACCCGGGACTGATCGGACGTGGTGTCGGTAAAACGCACCTGATACCCCACCTGGCCGCCAGTCTGCTCTCCAAGCTCTTCAGCAATACGACCGGCTACGGTACGGGCGGCAATCCGGCGGGGCTGGGTGTGGCCGATCAGCCCACGAATACCCCGACCGCTGTTCATGCAGATCTTGGGAATCTGGGTGGTCTTACCGGAACCGGTTTCGCCGGCAATGATCACCACCTGGTTCTGTTCAATGGCCTCACGGATATCATCGACCCGTTCGGACACTGGCAGCGATGCCGGAAAGGTGGCCGGCTTATGCATCGCCTGGCGCTCCGTGACACGCGCCTGCCCCCGATCAAGCCATTGCGCCATCTTCTCCAGGTCCTTTTGCCCCGGACGCCCTTTTTTCCGGGCTACCAACTTGTGAATACGGGCAGCTTCCAACTGGTTGCAGGCATCCAACTGCTCCATGATGGCTTTTACGGCGGCCTTGCTGTCTGGCGTATTCGTGGGCTGTTCCGGTGGGGCTTGCGTCATCGGTCCGTTTTACCGTTGTTGGATCTTGGATACCCGGTTCGCTTCGGGCGTGGCGACAGTCTAACGATATCCCGCGCCTCATTAAACGGAAAAACCCCGCCGAGGCGGGGTTCACGTCATTCGTTCAGGGCGATTAAACCGCCCGCACGAACCGGTTACTGGCTGTTGGCTTCGTCACGAAGCTCGCGCCGCAGGATCTTGCCTACGTTGGTCTTCGGCAGTTCATCGCGGAACACGAAGGACTTGGGGACCTTGTAAGCGGTCAGGCGTTCGCGACAGAACTCTTTCAGTTCATTTTCAGTAACACCTTCCGCGGTTGCCACCAGGTAGACCTTCACCGCCTCCCCACTCTTGTCATCGGGAACACCAACCGCGGCACACTCAACCACTTTCGGATGACCACTGACCACGTCTTCAATCTCATTGGGAAAGACATTAAAGCCAGACACGATAATCATGTCCTTTTTGCGGTCAACGATGCGGATGTAGCCATCTTCCTGGATAAGCGCAATATCACCCGTCTGCAGGAAACCGTCATCAGTGAAAGACTTCTGGGTATCTTCCGGGCGCTGCCAGTATCCACGCATCACCTGTGGTCCCTTGACACACAGTTCGCCAGGCTCGCCGAGAGGCGTTTCGTTGCCGTCGTCGTCGATGGTTTTGACTTCGGTACCGGGAATCGGCAGGCCAATGGTGCCCAGTTGAATCGCGCTATTGGGATTGAACGTGACAACCGGCGAGGTTTCAGTCATGCCGTAACCTTCACTGATTTCACACCCTGTAACACGCTGCCACATCTTCGCGGTGTCGCTGGTCAGCGCCATGCCGCCGGACGACGTCAGTTTCAGGGCACTGAAATCCAGGGCCTTGAATTCTTCGTTGTTGCACAGCGCCACGAACAGGGTATTCAGCCCCAGGAACGCGGTGAAGCGATGGTTTTTGAGTTCTTTCACAAATCCGGGGATATCACGGGGGTTCGGGATAAGAACGTTGTGGGCGCCGGCTTCAAGCATGATGCCGCAGTTCAGGGTGAACGAGTAAATGTGGTACAGCGGCAGCGGGGCTATAACCACTTCCGTGCCCTGTTCCACCGAATCCTCCATCATCGGCCGAGCCTGTAGGAGATTAGCAACCAGATTGCCGTGGGTCAGCATCGCGCCCTTGGCCACACCGGTAGTGCCGCCCGTGTACTGCAGCACCGCAATATCGTCTTTCTTACACTCCACCGGGGAGAATTTTTCCCTGGCGCCGGCGCTGAGCACCGCCGGGAGCTTATGAGCCTGGGGCAAATTGAAAGCCGGAACCATTTTCTTCAGGTGCTTCACGGCTGCGTTCATCAGCGTACGCTTCAGCGGCGAGTGCATATCGGCGATTTCGGTAACAATGACATGTTCGATGCCGGTATGGGGAAGCACTTTTTCGGCGTTGTAGGCCATGTTCGCCAGCACTACAAGCGCCTTGGCGCCGGAATCATTGAATTGGTGTTCCATTTCGCGGGTGGTGTACAGCGGGTTGGTATTCACCACGATCAGGCCCGCGCGCATGGCGCCAAACACAACGACAGGATACTGGGACACATTGGGCATCTGCACCGCAATCCGGTCGCCCGGCTTGAGGTCAGTCTTGTTCTGCAGCCAGGCGGCAAAATTCCGGCTCTGGGTGTCCAGGTCGCGATAGGTGAGCGTGGCGCCAACGGCGCTGAACGCAGGGCGGTCAGCGTACTTATTCACGGCCTGGTCAAATACGTCAACCATGCTACTGTATTTATCCAGGTCTACGCTCAGGGACACGCCAGCGGGGTATTTGTCCTGATAGAACTGCTCAAAATCCATCACCATCTCCTGTTTGGCATTTGTGCTTATAATGTTTACCAATGTCGTTTTGGTCAAAAAATCAACCAGACAAAAGTATCAGCCTCGAAAAGTCGGGAGAGAATAGCAGTTTTGTGAACGATGAGGTAGTTTTCAAAGCAGAACTGTAGCGGTTGTAGCCACCAACCTAATCACACCCAACACTGGAGCCCATCATGAGCGACACTTTGGACACGCTTGAGAACATCACCTACGACGAACTCCAGGAAGGCGACTCCGCAACCTATGTGAAAACACTGACTGAGGACGAACTGGTGTTGTTCGCTGCTGTATCCGGAGATGTGAACCCGGTCCATCTGGATTCGGAGTTCGCCGCCGACTCCATGTTCGAGGAACGGATTGCCCATGGCATGTGGAGCGGCTCGCTGATTTCCGCGGCCCTGGCCACCGTGATGCCGGGTCCCGGCACCATATACCTGGAGCAGAGCCTGGCTTTCAAGCGCCCGGTAAAGCTGGACGACACCCTGACGGTGACCTTGACGGTACTGGCCAAGGAACGCAAAAACCGCGTAACCCTGTCCTGTGATGTCCGCAACCAGAACGATGAGCGGGTTGTGACCGGTGAGGCAAAAGTGATCGCCCCTACCCAGAAGATGTCCCTGAGCAAGCCACAGTTGCCCAAGATCACCATAGCGCACTAGTGTATGACCGGCTCCGCCCGGATTAACCCGGCAGGAAATCGATGGGGAACCGCACCGTCCTGGGTTCCACATCGTCCTCGCCGAAATTGAACAGGCGCACGCGCATGGCAATGCGTTGCTCCAGGCTTTGATTGCCCAGCTCGGAGCTCACCACCTCGCAACTCGATACCGATCCATCCGGTTCGATCACCAACTCCAGCATAACCTTTCCTTCCAGCGTCGGGTCCTGTCGCAACTCACGCCGGTAGAGGGAATAGAGTGACGTCTTCTGGGCATCGAACACCTGGCGGATGTTGCTCATACCCCGCTGGCCCGGTCCGCCGGTGGGCTCCGGCGCAGGTTCTGGCACTGCTTCCTGTGCCACCTCCACGTTTCGAACCTGATGGCCAGCCACCGCCACCTCAGTTTCAGGCGCAGCTTCCCGAGTGACGCCACCGCTGCCAGTAAGTGCCCTATCGGGGTCAGTTTCGGCACCGAACAAATCCCCCCCGCTGCTGGCGGCCTCAGCACCGACGTTGGCCGCCAGGGTGTCCACGGCATCGGGCTCTGGTGCCCGCATACGGGCGAGTTGGTCCTGCATTGCCATCAGACCCGACCTGGAGGCAGTTTCACGCGCCTGCTCGACCGTTTGGGGAGGTGTTGGTGTCGGGCGCACAGGCTCGGGTGGGGCTACCTCCTCTGCCAATTCCGGCTCCACCGTTTTGGGTTCTGTACTCTCAGGTTCGGGCTCAGGTTCCCTGGCCAGCTCTGGCTCAGGCTCAACCTCAGGCACAGGAATCGGCTTTGGCGGCTCCCGTTGCTCTATCAGTCGCGCCAACTGGGGCGGGATCTTCTCCGCCTCACTGCGATCGGGTTCCGGGAGTTGAAGCACCGGAATAAGCAGCGCAGGAGGCAGAAACACCGCCAACATCACCAACAATACCAGCACAAAACGGCGGTTTTCGCCCTTTTCCGCGCCCCATGGCAATCCGGATGAAAGGTGTTTGGACGCGAGGTTGTTGGGAGAGAGCTTTTTGGGAGAAAGACTCTGACGCTCAGCCATTGCCTACCTCCTTCGCCGACTCAACCGCCAGCCGGACCTGCCGGAAGTCTTCATCAATGCAAGTTTGCATGATCTTTCTCAATAACCGGTAGTCGGTGGCGCGCCCCGCCATGATGGTCACCTCATGGCCCTGCGCCGGCACTTCGCCCCGTCGGTTACGCACCCAGGCAAGCTCATCCGCCAGTCCACCGATGGTGCTGTCCCCGGTTTCAATGCCATCCAGCCGTGCAACTTCCCGGCCCTGCACCAGAATGGACCGGCCGATTACCTGGACCATCAGGGTTTCAACCGCCTCCTTGTCCGCGGTCGATTGCGGCAGTGGGACATCGGCCGTGTTCTGCATAACCTTTACATCGGACGAGTTCACCATCAGGAAGAACACCAGGATCGTAAAAATGTCCATCAGGGACACCAGGTTCAGGCCTCCCGGGCGGTGCATGCGGCTGTAGTGGCGCTGGATACGACGGGCACGGCGGGAGGTTTTCATGCACCCTCCCCTTCGCCCGATAGAGTCCGGTCTTCAGGTGCGTCTGCCAGTGCCACATCCGGGAAAAGCTCTCCCTTCACCACACTGGCCGCAACAACTGCCGGATAGGAGCGGAGCGTATCCATCGCAGTCACCAGAGTCTGATAGTCGATGTCCGGGCTGACTTCCAGAACGATGTCAGTCTTCTCCGGCACCCGCTTCTTGATCTGTTTGAGAGTTTCCCTCAGGCCGTCGAAGTCCTGATCATCCTCAATCAACGGCAGCGTTCGGATCACGCCTCTCTCACTGTCCAGCACTTCCAGGCCCTGAGGTATCAGCGCCACCACCAGCCGCAGTTCGTCAGCCTGTGGCGCCTCACCCGACTCCATCCCGGGAAAGTCGAGCTCAATCATACGAATCTGGCTAAAGACCATGCCCAGCAGCAATACCGGGACCAACACGATCATCAGGTTCAGGAATGGCGTGATATCCAGTTCCGGATTGCTGACTAGCCTGCGATGCTTTCGTCTCATGCGGCAACCCCTGGCTCAGGCGGATTGGGGGGCAGGCTGCTCGGAGATAATGTTCAGCAGCTTCACCCCGGCCATCTCGAAACTGTCGACGATTTCATTGGTACGGGTCTGAAGCAGTGCATGAAACATCAACAGGGGAATAGCCGACATGAGCCCGAACGCCGTGGTATTCATGGCAACAGAGATACTTTCCGATAACAGCGACGCCTTCTGGGATGGATCCGCAGCGGCCACGGCCGTAAACGCTGCGATAAGGCCGATGATCGTGCCCAGCAAGCCGAGGAGTGTCGCAATGTTGGCCAGGGTTGCCAGGTATTGGGTACGTTTCTCAAGACGGGGCAAGACTTCCATCAACCCCTCTTCCATGGCGTACTCAACATCTTCGCGGGAGTGATTGTTCAGCAGTCGACCAATGCCGGCGCTCATGATCGACGCAATGGCACTGTCAGAGCCTGTCGCGGCTTTCATCGCCCGCTGGTAATCCCGCTTCCTCAGCAGCGGCAGTATGCCCTTCTCGAAGGCAAGCCGGTTCCGTTGGCGCACCGAAGCAAGGTAGATGAAACGCTCAAAGGTAATCGCCAGGCCGACGGCCAGCACAATGGCAATCGGGTACATGAAGGGGCCACCTTCCTGAAAAAAACGAACAACAGTTTCCAGCATATTCAGACTCCCGGTTCTCTACTGCAGGGAAAGAGTGGAATCCAGCAATGGATTCAGGGTTTCACGAAACGTCCGGTGACGCTCAAGGGTCAACGGGTCCTTGGGTTCGAGCAGGTCCTCGCTTCCGGCATCCAGTTCAGCGCGTGAACGCCGCGGCAAGGTCGGCGGCTGCCAGGGCAGGATATAAAGCACGCCGGGGTCATCGTCGCCGGTATGGCGGTTGATTCCCTCCACGCCCAGTGCGACGGTGTTATCCGCGGCTTGAGGAGCCTCCGTTCCCGAGGCATTGGGCGCCTCATTGGCAAGGGCCATCAATGGGGTAAGCATCAAGCACACGCTGGCAGCCGTCAGTCGTCGATAAAAACGCATTCAGTCCAGCCTCCTTTCCAGGTCCGCAATCCACCCGGCCACCCGCTTATCCTCGGTGCCCGCCAGCTCGCGGTAACGGCGGTAATGCGCCAATGCGCCGTCCAGGTCCAACAGATACAGCTCGGAGATAACCGCAAGGTTGTAATGCAGTTCGGCGGTAGCCGGGGAATGCCTGAGCCCCGTCTCCAGCACCGTCACTGCCTCATCAAATCGTCCCTGCTCTCGCAGCAACAGCGCCAGGTTGTTGGCCGTGAGCGCGTTGCCCGGGTTCATATCAAAAGCCTCACGGTACCGTTCGAGGGCCTCTTTCTTGCGTCCCTGCTGGTGTGCCTCCCAGGCCTGACGTGCCAGTTCACTGGCCTCGGCGGTGTTGACGACCACCGGCTCCGGCTTGGGCTGGCTGGCGCACCCCGCCAACAACGCAAGACACCCCGCAAGCAGAACCGCGCGAGCTGTTTCAGGCGTCATCGTTGTCCTCCTCATTCCACGTCATCCAGCGCACCTCCCGGTCGTACCTGCCGGGAAATAAGTCAGCCAGCACTTGCAGGCTGCGTTCCACCCAGTCATCAAACCGGCCTTCCGCCAGGCGTTGATGATTCTTTGCGTGCAGGTCAATGGCCTTTTCCTCGAACGGGCAGGCCTCCTCTTCAAGCAACATCCGGTACTGGGTTGCCTCAAGGTCGCTCAGGTTCGCCGGCGCTTCTGACGTCATCAGATCCTGTGCCATCACCCGGTACAGCTCTGCCCGACGGAACAGAATTTCCGAACGCGCGTCCTCACCCACCAGCTTCTCAGCTTGTGAAAGGCGCTCCCGCGCAGCCGAGAGGGCCGATTGCTTGTGCGTCAGGGATTCGGCCAATGGAATCTGCAGCGGAACATCTGCAAACCGCTCAGACGCCTCCGCACCGAGCACGATGGCAGCCTGCCCAGCCCAGGCCAGCGTCTCTTCCGAATGCCACTGGCTGGCGAGCTCTCGCTCTACCAACTCGGCTCGATATCGACGCGGCTCCACATTGTCGAGCACAAGACGGTGGCGCAGGATCTGGTTACGGATATGACTCTCGGAATCGTCAGCAGCGGAATCGCGATCAAGCCACGCAACATAGATGCGATTGCGACGCTCGTGGGCCTCTGCCTTGTGATACAGCTCTGCCGCCCTCAGCTGCTGGCCCCAGGACGGCGACTCTTCCCCTTCGGCACGCATGATTTCATCCGCCGCCCGCACCGGTTGGCCCGATGACTGATAGGCAAACACCAGCTTCTCGCTTACGGTTGGGGTTAGGTCGTGCTGCGGGTAATCCGTGCGAAACCGGTTCAGTTCATTAACAGCAGCCTGCCAACGCTCTGCCTTCAGAAGTGTATTCGCAGCGTCGTAACGGCCCTTGATCGCAATATCCGACCCCGGAAACGCAGACTCCACACGCTGGAAATGTGCCACGGCGGTCTCAATGCGGCCTTCGCTCGCCGCTCTCTCCCCCTGGTAGTAGATGCTGCTGGCTAATTGCCGCTGCAGACTGTCGGTATCTTTGGACAGCGCTTCCTGTAACAGCCCCTCCGAAATCAGTGCCAGTGATTGACGCCAGGCATTTTCAGCAAGCCCATAGGACGCCATCGCCATGTTCGCCTTACCGGCTGCCAGCCAGGAGCTGTATCGCTCAGCTGCGCTGACCGACGGATGGGCTATGGCTAACTCGGCGAATCGAAGGGCGTCAGCATAACGATGCTCCGCGAGCATCCGGTTGGAGATATCCGCCATCAGACCAGGCTGTCGTTGGTCTTCGGGGAACTTGGCAGCGAAGCGGTCTGCAGCGGCAGCCAGGTCGTCCAGTGTCGCGGGAAGCAAATTGCGATTGTCCAGGGCATCACGCTGAATCACTATGGCAGCCCAGGCAGCATCCGCTGCCGCCGGATCCTCTTTTATCTCATAATCGGTGTCATAGGCCGCCCGCTGGTAGTGCTCGAAGGCGTTAACGTGGTCACCTGCCTGCAGGAAGGCATCACCGGCCAGACGAAGAACGTCACCTTCTGCGCTG
>PBRG01000086.1 GCA_002726615.1 Marinobacter sp. | reverse complement strand
TTACGTGTTCTTCTGGTATCTGTATCACGTGATGACCTTCTGGACGATTCCCAACCGATTGGTGGTCTGGGAAAACGCCAAGATGAGGCGGCTTAGCCAGAAGACTTTGCCGGAGAGCATGGAAAAATGGTCGCAGCCATTGCCGGAAATCGAGTGGGCACAGCCCAGTGATGAACTCAAAAAACTGAGCGCTCAAGTGACGCAAAGATTAAAGGACAACCCGGCACAGTCCGTAACGGCAATTTATGCGGAACTCTACGCGCAGCAGGAACGCCTTCGGGCCTGACTGCGCTGGACCTGTATCCATGAGCCAATCCAAACCCTTGCGCCCGTCCCGAAAGCGCCATCAGGCCGGTGAGGTCGAATCCTTCCCGACCGGAAGGTTGATCTATCTGGCTCCGAAGCCGCTTCCCACCGGTGCATTGCCGGTGGATTACGGGAGGGTCGTGGGCGCTGTCACCGACCACTATCTCGATTTTGGCGTTGGTGATTCGTTTGCCTTTGCCTGGCAGATGGTACTTGGAGGGCCATTTGGACTGTTTTTACTTTTTGCTCTTGTCTTTCCGTGTGTCAGTTATATGGCTGGCTATCATATTGGCAATGGTGTGCAGGATGCTTCGCGACTATTTTTGGCAACTATCGACCTGTCGTTCTGGCTTGGTTTGGGAGGGGGGCTGTTTGTGCTCTCACTCGGCCTGCAAACCCGCTGGCAGATGCATAGCCGCGTTGAAAAAATCGTTCCCACCCGCTTCAACCGCCAACGCCGTGAAGTCTGCTTCGTGCCGGAAGGCCACAGCGAACCCATCTATGTCCCTTGGGAAAAACTGGAAGCCTGGGTGGTTGAGGCACAAGGCGTAAGCGAATACGGGGTGCGTCGCCAGTATGGTTTCGGGATTGGTTTTCGGCACCCGGACACGGGTGAACAGTTCAATCTGGAATTCGAGACCCACGGCCTGCCGCTGTCCATTAGTAACTGGGAAGCCCTGCGGGCCTACATGGAGTACGAAGTGCATACTCTGGAGGAGATTCAGCCCCACGGCGAGTTGATGGCACCCGACGAGCCCCAGGCACCGGGTGCCGGGCCGGAAGAGGGCGTAGAGTTTTTCCACAACGCCCGGCGCAACCTCCACGCGCGCCGCAAGGCGGGCAAAGTCGGCTGGATTTACGTGTTCTTCTGGTATCTGTATCACGTGATGACCTTCTGGACGATTCCCAACCGATTGGTGGTCTGGGAAAACGCCAAGATGCGGCGGCTTAGCCAGAAGGCGCTGCCGGAAAGTATGGAGAAATGGTCAAAACCGCTACCGGAAAGCGAGTGGGCCCAGCCCAGCGGGAAACTGAAGCGCCAAAGCAGACGGGTGCTGGAGCTGCAAAAGGCGGATCCGCAAAAGTCGGTTACTGAGATCTTTGCGCAGGTCAGCGAGGAGCTTTCAGGTGATGCCTCAATGACCGCATAAACAAGCAGTGGTAGTACTGAATAATTCGAGCCAGTTTACCCGCCAGCCCTTACTCTATGGCCAAAGTCTTCGGGGAGAGCATTGTGAACGAAGTAACGAAAGCAATTTGCCATTCGTGCAATGGCTTAAGCTAATTTGCAGTCGTTCGTCGTTGATCACGGAAGAAGTTTTAAGCTGAGGAAACAAGGATGTGGGATTTCATCGGGTACACAGGTGTTGTTGTTATTATTTTAGGTGGGCTTGCGCTCATGATGCCGCGCTATTTGAGTCAAACCAAAGTAGCTTTATGCCGGCCACTGATCGGGAGGCTGCGTGACCGCCTATCTAATTCCCACACTGCGAATCCCCATCCTCCACCACCAAATACCGAGCCGGCAATTCCGGCAGCGAGGTCGTAATCAACTCCTCCAGCCGGCCAGACGCCAGCAACTCACTGAGCCCTTCGTTGAATTTCTCCAGATAACGCTCACTCTCAGGCACAAGCCTGGACAGGATCAGGTACAAGTAATCCGATTGCAGCGGCGTGGTGTGGAATGTGATCTTGTCGTTGAGCCCGAGCTCTTTCAGCATACCCATGCCCACGGCGGGCTCCATTGGGAACAAGTCTATTCTGCCGGCTGCCAGTTTGCGAAAGTTGGATTCGTCGGAGGTGGTCGTGTCCGCACTGATGGTGCCGGCGGCGACGGCTTCCTCGAATTTCTCGCCGTAGTTGTAATCCTGGGTCAGGCCGATCCGATAGCTTTCCAGATCTTTCACTGTGTCCCAGTCGAAATCCATATCTTTGCGATGAAACAGGGCGTAGTTATGGGTGACGATGGGGTCGCTGAAGTGAAAGAACTTGAGTAATTTCCTGCGACAAGTCCAGGCGACTGAGCCATCCCGCAATCCTTTTTGAGCCAGCAGGCGGGCGCGGGACCAAGGGAAAAAACCATAGGTTACGGAAATGTCCTCTTTGGCGAAGGCCAGGGTGACGATCTGGGAAATGACCCCGAAGTGAGGTGGGGTATTCTCCATGTAGGGAGGCCAGTGGCCATTGGTGAGCCGGACGGTGGAATCCGACTCTTCAGCGTGAAGCTGGGGGGCGAGGATGTGGACCGTGGCTACGCATAGAAGCGTGGCAACGAGTCGATGTAATCCTCGAGCGAAGCGGAGCGATCCTTGCAAACACAT
Organism: Marinobacter sp.; assembly: GCA_002726615.1. Taxonomy (GTDB): domain Bacteria; phylum Pseudomonadota; class Gammaproteobacteria; order Pseudomonadales; family Oleiphilaceae; genus Marinobacter. Next base: position 9,263 of record PBRG01000086.1, on the reverse strand, counting down.
TATTCCATCCACTACCGGTTGTGCTCGCCAGACAAAACGTCCGGCTGAGGCCACCTCCCGAAGTCAGAGAATCGAAAACCTGATAACACTCAAAAGGTAGCAGTCACTCTCAGGTTTACAACTTACTCACGGGCCGCTGTCGTTAACGGCTGTCTCCCCTGAGCGCTTTTACGTTCTCTTCCAGCAAACCGGCGTTTGCCTCCTGCGCGGTCACTGGCTCACCCGCAATGAGTTCAATTCGCGACCAGAAGCGCTTCGGGAAGTGTTTTAGCGCAGGACCACCGCAATGGCTGAAGAAACTGCCCCAGAGCCCTCGCAGCGCCATAGGCACCACCAGCACCGGACGTCGTTCCAGGATGATATCCACACCGCCGCGGAAGGTGGCTACTTCGCCGTCGGAGGTCAGGCGCCCCTCGGGAAAGATGCAAACGACATGGCCGGCGTCCAGTTCTTCGTCAATGCGTTCGAAAGCGGCGTCGTAGATCTCCGGCACGCGATTGCGAGAACCAATGGGAATGGTCTTGGCGAGCCTGAAAATTGCGCCGAGTATCGGCGTTTTGAAGATCTGGTAATCCATCACGAATCGAACTGGCCGCCGGATCGCGCCGGCAATGACGAGGGCGTCCATGTAGGTGACATGGTTGCAGACCAGCAGTGCCGGTCCTTCGTCGGGGATTCGATGCAGGCCTTCATGGCGCACCCGGTAAATCGTGTGGGAGAGCACCCAGACAATAAACCGGAGGGCGAATTCGGGCACCTGCTGGTACACGAAGCCCGCCACAATCATGTTCATGATGGCCAGTACCAGGAAGAATTCGGGGATGCTGAGGCCGATCACGCCCAGCATCAGGACGCCCATGATGGCGCTGACCACCATGAATAGGGCATTGAATACGTTCAGCGCCGCAATTACACGGGCGCGACGTTCCTCAGGCGTTTCCCGTTGGACGAATGCGTAAAGGGGCACGATGAACAGGCCGCCAAAGAAACCAATACCTAACAGGTCGATGGCGACTTGCCGGTGCTGGCTGTCGCTGATCATCATCCACCAGTCGGTGGGAACCGGGTTGGCGGGCATGTTGAAGTAGAGGTCGAGCCCGAACAGGCTGATACCGAGGGAGCCAATGGGCACAATGCCCAGTTCTATCCGGTGTCCGGAGAGTCGTTCGCAGGCCACTGAGCCTAGGGCAATGCCGATGGTGAAGATTGCCAGCAGCAGGGTAACGACGGTTTCATCACCCATAAGGTCGGTTTGGGCAAAGCTGGGGAACTGGGTGAGGTAGGCTGCACCGAGGAACCAGAACCAGGAAATGGCCATGATACACAACAGCACGGAATGGTTTTCGGCGGCCAGACGCATCAGGTGCCAGGTTTCCCGAAGGGGGTTCAGACGGATGGCCATGTCGGGATTGGTGGTTCCGGTCACCGGGACCTGCCGCGCTGCAAGGTAGCCAATGATGGCCAGGGCAAGGACCCCAATGGCGGCGAGTTTCTCCGGCTGGTCGCTGCCCATAAGCAGGCCAGCGGTAAGTGTGCCCACAAGAATAGCCACGAAGGTGCCCATTTCCACCAGCGCATTGCCGCCCACCAGTTCATCGTCTCGAAGCACTTGGGGCAGGATGGCGTACTTAACCGGTCCAAAGAAGGTGGATTGCACGCCCATCAGGAACAACAACAGCAGAAGCGATTCGTACCAGCCGACCCAGAGCCCGGCGGCTGCCAGCACCATAATGGCGATTTCAGCGAGTTTTACCCAGCGAATCACACGGGACTTTTCATACTTGTCCGCCAGTTGGCCAGCGATGCCGGAAAACAGAAAAAAGGGCAGGATAAACAGCAACGCCGCGATGTTGACCACCACATCAATGGGCAGGCCCAGCAGGCCGCCAGCGGTGTAAGTGATCAGCAATAGCAGAATGTTGCGGAACAGGTTGTCGTTGAAGGCGCCTGAGAACTGAGTCAGGAAGAAAGGTAGGAAACGTCGCTCGGAAAGCAGCCGGAACTGGCTGTGGTCGTCCATGATAGTGGTCCATCATCTCATTGTTGATGGGGAGTATTCTGCCACAAACCGATAGTTGAAACAGGGTGCATGGGGTTTCACGCTGCGCGCAGTTGTTTCAAAGATTTTCAGTATTTTACGTTTGTGGTGGGCAGCCTTGTAATTTTCGGGGTAACCTGAAGATAACCGTTTTGGAAGTTACTGTTTATGAGTCAGGCCAGATCCAAGTCTGCCAGGGAATCATTAAGGGAGAGTCGTCCGCAGTTCTGGCAGGTGGCCAAGCGTTGTTGTCAGATTGCCGCCACGGTCGATGTGGCATTCTTCTTTCTGTTTCACATGCTCGGCTCGCCTATCCTGGCTTGGGTGAATGTTGTAAGTGTCACCATGTATGTCGTGGCATACAGGGCGTTGGGCAGGAAGCAGAATGGCCTGGCCATTCGCCTGATCTGGGCGGAAGTGATTATCCACGCCGGGCTGGGTATTGTGCTTATCGGCTGGGACAGCGGCTTTCACTACTACCTGCTGATGTTTATACCGGCGCTGTTCGTAAGCATGGAGTTTCGGTCAGCGGTGATCTGCCTGCTGGCGTTGTGGAGCTATTACATCGCCCTCTATTTGATGATGTGGTTCATCGAGCCGCTGCAGCCCGTTGCCCCTGGAGCCCTGCTTGCCGTTTATCTGTTTAACCTGAGTGTGGTGTTTGCCATGTTCAGCTACCTGTCGTTCTTCTACCTCACCATGGTGACCACGGCAAACCGGAAATTGCGGCGGATGGCGACAACCGATTCGTTGACGGGCCTCTTCAACCGGCGACACATGACCTACCTTGCTGAAAAGGAGCTGGCGCGTTTCCGGAGGACGGGGCGCCCAGTTGCGTTCCTGGTACTTGATATCGACCACTTCAAGGCCATCAATGACCGGCATGGACACGAGATTGGTGATCGGGTATTGATTGAAGTCGCCAACATAATCGAGGCTCAATTACGCACTCAGGACCTGATCTCCCGCTGGGGCGGTGAGGAATTTCTCGCGGTGCTTCCAGACACCGGCCTGAATAGCGCTCAAGCCAGTGCGGAGCGCGTGCGCAAGGCGCTTCTGGCCCATGACTGGCTGGCGACAACAGATGCGACCATTAATCTGAGCATCAGTGCCGGCGTCAGTGAGTTTCGCCGGGGTGACAACCTGAATTCCGCCATCAGTCGTGCGGATCGCGCGCTCTATCGCAGCAAGGAGGGTGGCAGGAATCGTGTGGAACTGGAAGCTGGTTAGCCCGCCAAGACATCAACCGCGACGGGGGAGCCCCGGCCATTCACTGGGGACCACAAACACGCGTGACGTTTCCCGCCAGTCCCCGTCGTCAGATCGCTCAAGGGCCGCAAACAGGCGGGGAATGCCGGCAGAGCGGACCTCCTCCAGCGCGTCCTCCGTTTGGTTTTGATCAGGAACCTCTTTCTGACACCAGAGGCCAAGCCAGTGGGGCTTGATCAGCGGGACCCAGTGTTTCGTGTCCGTGATTTTCTTGTTTCCCGTCGTTTCTTTTGCGTCGAGGTTGTCTATATAGAGCCAATAGCCGCGCAGATGTCCTGACGGTATGCTGTCGGGTGCGGGCAAGGCGTTGGTCAGAGGGTAGAAAAGATACCCGGGCATGAATATCCGGGGCCGTGCGGGTGTATCAATACCCAGGGATGTCAGCAGGTTGCGGGCCTCTGGTTTTTCTGTCAGTTGGCTCTGGTGGTCTGTCAGCCGCCTGGTTTTGATGTCCAGCCGGTCCCGGGCATTGGGTCCGTACCAGAGTGGTTTGTCCTGGCCGGTTTCCAGATGGCCCAGGTAAAACTTCACGGCAATTTCGTGGTGTTCGACGACGTTGTCCGCAGGATTGCGGACCAGGAAATCGAGTTCGCCCAATGTGATGCCGTTGCTGCGGACCGGCTGGTTCTTGAGCACAACTTCCCAGCCCAGGAGATCCTGCATCATGCATTCGTATAGGCGCTCGAAATAGTGCCCAAGGCGTCGCGCCGGTGGTTCCGTGAGTACCTCCGGGCCAAGTTGGGGCGCGCTGTCCCATGCCTTCAGACGCTCTTCAGCACCATCCAGCAGGTAAGTTTCCGGGGTAAAACCCATGGGCGAACTGATAAGCTGGGGAGCATGACACATCCACGCCAAGTGGCGTACGGCTGGAACTCGGTACTGGAGATGGGCGGTGGTTTCAGGGCGTCGATTCATTCTGGCAGGATACCTCAAACCATTGATTTGATCAGTCCCGGTCATAGGCCTTGGGGCAATGCATCAGGAGAGCCGATATGCACTACCTTCACACAATGATCCGGGTCAGCAACCTGGAAGACACCCTGCACTTTTTCTGCGAGCTACTGGGCATGGTGGAAATCAGTCGCAAAAGCAGTGAAAAGGGGCGCTTTACTCTGGTTTTCCTGGCGGCGGCCGAGGATGAGGCGAAGGCGAGGGAAGAGCGGGCCCCGATGATAGAGCTTACCTATAACTGGGATCCGGAAGAATATACTGGTGGTCGCAATTTCGGGCATCTGGCGTATCGGGTGGACGACATCTATGCATTGTGTAGTCACCTTCAGGCCAACGGCGTTACCATCAATCGTCCCCCGCGCGACGGTCGTATGGCGTTTATCCGGTCGCCAGACGGAATTTCCATTGAACTGCTCCAGAAGGGGGAGTCACTACCAGCGAAGGAACCCTGGGCCAGCATGGAAAACATTGGCACCTGGTAGGAGGACGTGAAGGTTTGCAAGATTGGAACCGGTTTAATCGCCATCGGCAGGACAGGTTGACGGTTTTTGAGGTAAAATTCGTGAAAATTCAAGACAAGGACGACCCATGCTTGCAGTGATTCTTTCTGGTGGTTCCGGCACCCGTCTCTGGCCGTTGTCCCGTGAAGCCTATCCGAAGCAGTTTCTGCCGGTGGTGTCTGACGATTCCCTGCTGGCGGAAACCATCGATCGTGGCCTGGCACTGGATGACAAAACCCGGGTGATGGCCATCACCAACGAAGAGCACCGGTTTGTGGTAGCCGCCCACTTGCAGGCCCAGGCACCGGAGCGTACCGCTGGAATCATTCTCGAACCTGTCGGTCGCAATACCGCCCCGGCCATTGCTCTGGCAGCGCTGGCCGCTGCAGAGGAAAACCCGGAAGAACTGCTGCTGGTGATGCCCTCGGACCACGTATTGAAGAATCAGGACGTGTTTCGCCAGGCTGTCAGTCAGGGTGCGGAAGCGGCCCGGGCGGGGAAGTTGGTTACATTTGGTATTGTTCCCAGTGCCCCCCATACCGGCTACGGCTATATTAAGGCTGGTGCGGCCTACGAAGGGTACAACGATGTGGCGGCTTTTGTGGAAAAGCCGAACGAGAAAACCGCTCGTCAGTATCTGGAAGAGGGCGATTATTTCTGGAACAGCGGCATGTTCCTGTTTCGTGCCGATCGCTACCTGAAGGAACTGGAAAGTCAGCAACCCGAGATGATGACGGCCTGCCGTGCTGCCTGGGAGGAGCACAACGCCGACATGGATTTCACCCGTGTCGGCGCCGAAAGTTTCAGGGCTTGCCCGGACGATTCCATCGATTACGCGGTGATGGAAAAGACCCGGGATGCGGTAGTGGTGCCCCTGGATGCCGGTTGGTCGGATGTGGGTTCCTGGTCAGCGCTTTGGGATATCCAGCCTCATGATGAAAACAACAATGTGTGCCGGGGAGACGTAATCACCGAAGACGTTTCTGGCTCTTACATCCACTCAGAAGGTCGTCTGATTGCAGCGCTGGGCATCAAAGACCACGTCATTGTTGAAACCGATGATGTGGTGCTGGTGGCGGACCGCGGCCGGGTTCAGGATGTGAAAAAGTTGGTTGCCCAGGTCAAGGCCCAGGGCCGACACGAGCATCGGTTCCATAAGAAGGTTCATCGCCCCTGGGGCACCTATGAAGGTATTGCCATGGGGGAACGTTTCCAGGTCAAGCGCATCACGGTTAAACCCGGGGCGTCGCTGTCGCTGCAGAAACATCATCATCGTGCCGAGCACTGGGTGGTGGTGAAGGGAACGGCCACGGTCAACCGCGGCGACGATGTGTTGTTGCTGACCGAAGATCAGTCCACCTACATTCCGTTGGGTGTGACCCATCGGCTGACCAACCCTGGCGTTATTCCACTGGAACTGATTGAAGTGCAGACGGGTAGCTACCTGGGTGAAGACGATATTGTGCGTTTTGAGGACACCTACAACCGAGTTTGATCGATCTACATGAAACGGCATCAGGATGATGCCCCATTACACAAGGAGAAGTGAATGGAAGACTGGCAAGGATGCCTGAGCCCCCTCTGTCAAACCGCACTGCAACGGGCACGTGATAGCGTTGCCCAGCGAGGCGGCTACGCCATCACCGTTGAGGATTTCCTGTTGGCGCTGCTGGATGGTGAACCTGCCATCTGCGGATTCCTGCGCAGCCGTGGTGTTGATATTGACGAACTGACCCGGACCATCCAGTGTGAGCAACCCATCGTGACCGAAGTGGGCGGAGAGGGCCAGTTGTCCTCACAGCTCATATACTGGTTTTCCTCTGCCCGTGAGTTGAGCGATGCCCCCTGGCTGGACTGGCCCAATCTGTTATCAGTGCTGACTCGTAATGCCGAGCGCCTGCAGGAGAAAGCCTACGTGGCGGTGTTGGAATTGGTCGACCGCTGGCCCGCTGCGGATGACCAGCAGCAAGTTGCCGAAACCTCCGACAAAGTCGATGCGCCCGTTGTGGTTACTGATCTGGAATGGCTGGAGCTGGCGGAAGATGTATCGATTAACTTGGTCTCGGTTCCAAAAGCACTGGTGTGGGTGAAAGGGGAGAGAGGCACCGGTAAAACCAGTTGGCTACAGGCTCTATTGCCGTTCCTGTATTGTGGCTTTATAAGGTTGGACCTTCGCAATGAGGCGGAAATCATGGCCAGCGACAATCCCGCCATCCCGTCCAAAGGCATCGACCGCAAGGATTATCCCGCGTTGGTTCTGGATAACGTTTCTCCGGCGGATCTGGCTGCAATGATGGCGCCCGAGCTCAGCGTGGCCCGCAGTCTGGTTACCGGATATCCGGGCCCTGTGGTCATGCTGGGGCCGGATTCACCGGAAGCGGAGGCCGCCGTTGGGCAATTGGAGCGATGCCTGGGGCGTGATTTCGATATCTTTGACATGCCCGGCACGAGTACCGGCCAGAAGATTGCCATCCTGACGGCTCATCAGCCAGCGATTGAAAAGCGCTGGAACATAGAGTTGTCCCAAACGCTTATCCGCTATGCGGCCTCAAGCCGGAGTCGGCTGGTCGGGTCTCCTGGCGGTATGATCCAGTGGGTGGAGCGTGCAGCCGCCCGGTTAAACCTGTTCTCCGAACGCGGCTCTATTGAGGGCATGGCGCTCGCCGGTAGAACCGATACGCTGCGGCGACAGTCACTGGTGGCAATAGCCAGGCAGCAGCCGACAGAAGCGCTGGAGCGAACCCTTGAAAGCCTGGCAATTGATCGTGCGGCGGCGGAGGTGGCGTGGCATGAGCGAAAAGCAGAGGGCACGCTCAGGACCCTGAAAACGGATGACCTCCGCCATGAACTCGAACGCTGGGTTGCAGCCCGCCCCGGGCCGGTTCACTATGTGGTCCATTGTGATCAACCGGCAGGAGAAACAGAAGGTGCGGGATCTCGAAATCTACATTCGTGACCTGGAGTCGTCAGCGGTATCGAGCTGGCTTGCCAGTCATCTGGACGACATTGAGCTCAGGGATGACGCGCTGGGTGACAGGGCAGTGAAAGGGTCAGCTCATTATCGGGCACATAGAGTCCGCATTAATCTGTACCCCGGTGCAGGTGGCAAGCGATACACCTCCGTGATCCTTGAAGGTGACGATCTGCCCTGGGTGTCCGACCTCGATTGCGCCCGGAGTGCCTGGCGCGCCATGGATACCGAGATTCGCTGCAGCCCCGGTGACTGGAAAGAAGGCGAGCCCGTGGAGGATGAGAAATGGTGGCGGCTGGACCAGCGTGGAGAGCAACTGGCGGTGTGGAACTGAGTCTCTTCACGGCTACAAAAAAGGGGGCAGCCGACCGGCTGCCCCCTTTTTTAATGCACGTTCTCGCGGATCAGTCGCTCAGGATGGACACGTTGTCCGCCTGTAGGCCCTTGTCCGCTTCGACGACACTGAACCGGACCAGTTGGCCCTGACGCAGCACCCGGCGGCCACGGCCACGAATGGCGCGGAAGTGTACAAAGACTTCATCGCCACTATCGCGAACGATAAACCCGAAGCCTTTCTTGACGTTGAACCATTTGACGGTGCCCTCTTCGTTGCCTTCAGGAGTGCTGTCGTCGTAGTCATCGTCGTCTTCGTAATCCGGTTGGGATTGCTGCTTGCGTGGGGCCGGCTGACGAGGTGCCGTGCTGGCGCGAGGCGCTTGCGGTTTCACGGCTGAGGGTTTCTTGGCTGCCAGAGCGACGGTCACGAAGCCTGCCAGTCCGAAAAGGACAACCGCAATAACATAGGCTGCGATGCCCTGGGCGCTGCCCAATACAAACGTGGTACTGGTTGCTTCCTCGCTAGTGCCGGCCTGAGACAGAATCTGGAAGAGTTCCGGGGTGAAAGTCACCAACAGAAAGCCGAGGATAAAAGGTGACGGAATCGCGACCAGGAGAGCAAGAATGATCGCTTTTGCTGGGTTTTGCATGGACTGAAGTTTCTCCATTCATCTAACGCTAACGATAAAGAGCCGGATATCGGGTAAAATCGGGTCTCCGGCGGTGAAAACCGCTGGGAACCTGCAAGACATAAACGGGTCTTGCAGGTTCCCGCGCGGGCAAAAGCGGGATGATACCAGATAACAGGGAGCGCTGACCAAGCAGCGTGTCCGCCGACACCAAATCGATCACACAATACCTTGATGGGAATCCTTCCCGGAGAACCAAAAACTTTATGAGCGACAAAGATCTGCAAGCCCGGCTGGACGAACTGGAAACCCGTCTGGCATTCCAGGACGACATCATTCATACCCTGAGCGAGCAGGTGGCCCGTCAGGAGCTGGATATCCGGGAACTCTGGGAGGCGAAGAAGCAGCTGAACACTCAGCTCAAGGAAGTGTCGTCATCGAACATCAGAAAGGAGGAGGACGAAACGCCTCCTCCCCACTACTGATCAGGCCAGGAGCTCTACGAGAACCTGCTCGTAGATCTCGGACAGGGTGTTCAGGTCTGCGGCTTTCACGCACTCATTGACTTT
>PBRG01000085.1 GCA_002726615.1 Marinobacter sp. | reverse complement strand
TTGCTAGCTGACAGCCTTACTTCTGGCTGGCACGCTCGAGCATACGCTTGGCGCGCTCGTTGGCTTCGTTAGCAGCTTTCTGGGCAGCCTTGGCAGCAGCCAGTGCTTCGTCAGCGGTGCGCTGAGCGGAGCGTGCAGCGCTGGAAGCGCTGTTAGCGGTGTTCAGTGCATTATCAGCGGTTTGCTCGGCGGAAGAAGCGGTTGCATTCGCTTCGTCGAGAGCGCCCTGGTCAGTTGTCGCACAACCTGCGGTCAGTGCGGTGGCCAGTGCAAACCCTGCGATCGTCAGTTTACGCATTGTATATCCCCTTATTGGTCGTTTTATTTCCTGCGTTCCAGAAGTCGTTGCTGCAGACATTCTGTCAAAACGGGGCCGTTAGCGATTGGCCAACGACATCGTCAAACAGTGTAAATCAGTCTGGACAGAAATGTTAACTAAGGATACGTAAAAGTTCCTAGGTTATGACAACAACTTAATATTGCAGAAAGGCCATACGCATGAAGCGGGGATTGGATCAGTGTCAGGGTACGATTCTTATTGGTGTGCCATCGGCCACCAATTGCCAGATTTCGTCCATTTCCTCGTTACTGACGGCGATGCAGCCATCGGTCCAGTCCAGTCCCAGGAAAGCGAATGCCATATCACCAGCCTCGTTCGGCAAACCATGAATCATGATGCTGCCGCCGGGATCGAGCCCCCAGGCCGAAGCCTGTTCTCTGTCTTCAGCATTGGGATAGGAGATGTGGATGGATTTGTAGAAATCGCTGTTGGAGTTGCGCCAATCCAACACATATTTACCTTCGGGCGTACGCTTGTCGCCCTCATAGAGCTTGTGGCCGGAGGGGTTGTCGCCCAGGCCGATACGGTAGCTGCGCACCACCTGATCGCCCGACAGCAGGTAAAGCCTGCGCTCTTCCTTACGAACCAGTACCTCGCTGACTTCCGGCGTTTCATCCATGGCGCCCATCGGCAACTCCGATGCCGATAGCGGTGATAGGGGGACCAGCAACAACGAGAAAATAAAGGCCATAAAGCTGGCAGCGGCAACTGAGGACCGGCCGGTGTTGGAGAGTGAAGTCGGCATTATCGATAACATAACGAGTCAATGATTAATCTTTGTACACTTTATAGCACAGGACTTTTGTGAATCGAACCAGGGTTTTGAGTGTTTTTGTTAAAGATTTTTATTGGTTGTCCATTTTCAGGCCAACTTTCGTCACCCGGTCGGCCTCGGTTGCCCTCGCGACCAGGGTAACAGGGCCCAGCACCACCTTGTCGCCCACCACTGGATGCCCTTTGGTGCGCCGCGCAAAACACTCGGCCAGGGAAAGCTCTGGGGGCAACTGATCAAACTCGATGCCGTAGACTTGCTCCACATCCCCCAGCAGGGCATCGCCATTGAGCACGAAATCGCCAAAGAAGGCACGCTCGGCGAGGTATTTGGGGGCATGGCGACCACTGAGGGCTTTGCCCAGCTCTGAAAGCATCGCCGGGGTTGCAAACATCGCCAATACATCGCCGGTGGATACTTCCATATCAGGGCTCGGCTGATAACACGTTCGTTCACGGAACACGCCAGCAATGGCGGTGTTGTCCGGCAACCGTAGCTGACCCAGGGGTCGGGGTGACTCCCATGCTCCGCCCCGCAGCGGAAACAGCATCAGTTCATGATCCCCGGCAGCCGGGACATCCAGGGGCAAGCGGCGGTATGGATCTTCACCGGCGGGGACTTCCAGGCGCAGCTTTCTGGCTAGTGGCGCCATGGTGGTACCCTGGACCACCAACGATACCAGCACGATGAAGAAGGCAACATGGAAGATGAGCTGGGCCTCCGGCAGCCCGGCGATGATCGGGAATAGCGCCAGCACAATGGGCACGGCGCCTCGCAACCCAACCCAGCTGATAAAACCCAGTTCGCGTCGATTAAAGCCAAAGGGCCAGAGTGTCGCCATCACTGTCAGCGGCCGGATCAGGAAAATCAGCGCCAGCGCCAGAACCAGACCGCCTCCGGCGAGGGGCAACAGTTCCGAGGGCGTTACCAACAACCCCAGCATCAGGAACAGGCATAGCTGGGCCAGCCAGGCCAGGCCATCGTGAACCTGGAGAATCATCGGCATCATTCGCACCGGGCGGTTGCCAACGACCACACCGGCCAGATAGATCGCTAGGAAGCCGCTGCCCCCAAGCGCGTTGGTGCCGGAGAACACCATGATGCCGGCTGCCACCACCAGCAAAGGATAAAGCGACGGGGTAAGGCGAACCCGGTTGGCCAGTTCCACCACGATGAAGCCGCCGGCCACGCCTACGGCGCCGCCAATGCCGAATTGCTTCACCAGCATCAGCAGCGCCATCCAGCCTTCGGATGCGCCGCCTGTCCCAATCATGGTGACCAGCATCAGGGTCAGAAAAATGGCCATCGGGTCGTTGCTGCCGGACTCGATTTCGAGGGTCGCACTGACCCGTTCATTCAAATGAAGCCCGCGCCCCTGAAGCAGGGAGAACACCGCTGCGGCATCGGTTGAGGAAATAATGGCGCCGAGCAGCAGTGCGGCCATCCAGTGCATGTCGAACACCCACCAGGCCACCAGGCCCGCCCCGGAGGCGGTCAGGAACACGCCAACGGAGGCGAGTACCAATGCCGGGCGGAGACCGACACGAAACGTTTCTGCCCGTGTGCGCATGCCGCCATCCAGCAGGATCACGCCAAGCGCCAGGTTGGCGATCAGGAACGCCAGCTCGAAGTCGTCGAACAGGATGCCACCGGGACCGTCTTCCCCCATGATCATGCCGACCACAAGAAAAATCAGCAGTACCGGCATGCCCAGCCTGCTGGACAGCGGGCTGAGCATGATGCTGATGACCAGCATCAGGGCGCCGATCAGAGTAACTAGCGGATCCATTCCTGCTCCGGATTGGGGTTATGTCTCGATGATAGCAGGGTCACGAGTGGATCAGTGCAGTTTCAGGCGCGGATGCATGGCGCGGCTGATCCGATCCATCAGCCAGATGATTCCGGTTCTAATGACGCCGTGCAGCGCGACCTGGTGCATGCGGTAGAGCGACAGGTAAAACAGGCGCGCGACTTTCCCCTCGATGTACATACTGCGGCCTGAGAGGTTCCCCATCAGGTTACCCACGGTGGTGTAGCGGCTGAAATTGATCAGTGAACCATGGTCGTTGTAGACAAACGGCACCGCCTCACGGCCTTCCAGTCGATGACACAGCGTCTTGAAAAGAGTGTCCGCCTGCTGGTGCGCGGACTGAGCACGCGGTGGCACGGGGCGTTCTGACTGGGGCTGGGGGCATTCGGCGCAATCGCCGAAGGCAAAGATATCCGCAGCCGTGGTGGCCTCCAGGGTTTGCTTCACCTTGATCTGGTTGCCACGGTTCGTTTCCAGGCCGTCCAGGGTTGCCAGAAACGCAGGCGCTTTGATCCCGGCGGCCCAGATGGCCATCTCCGAGGCGATTTCCGTGCCGTCTTTGAGCACGACCACGCCATCACGGACTTCGCTGACGGGCTCGCCAGTCATCACCCTGACATTCTGGTGATCCAGTTCACGGGTTGCGGCCTCGGAGAGCCGGCCCGGAAGCGCTGGCAGAATGCGGTCAGCCGCTTCGACAACGGTAATGGACACATCTTCCGGCCGCAGGTGATTCATGCCGTATATCGGCAGTTCCCTGGACGCCAGTCGCAGTTCCGCCGCCAGTTCAACGCCGGTTGCGCCTGCTCCAATGATGGTGATCGGAAGTTCATGGCCGTTGCCGGACTGGGCTTCGTGGTTTTTGCGCAAAAATGCATTAAGCATCAGGTTGTGGAAACGCCGGGCCTGGTTGAGGCTATCCAGGAACAGGCAATGATCCTGGGCTCCGGGGGTTCCGAAGTCGTTCGCTGTACTGCCCACAGCAATCACCAGAGTGTCATAACCGATGCGACGTTCCGGCACGACTTCGTCGCCGTCCTCATCGTGGAATGGGGCGATGATCACTTCCCTGGCGTTGTGGTCCAGGCCGTCCATGCGCCCGAGCTGGAATTCATAGTGATGCTTGCGTGCGTGGGCCCGGTAGTTGATTTCGTTGGCGTTGGCATCCAGTGAGCCGGAGGCTACTTCGTGAAGCAGAGGTTTCCAGACGTGGGTGAGGCCGGCGTCGACCAGGGTAATACGGGCTTTGCGTTTTTTTCCGAGTTTGTTACCGAGGCGGGTAGCCAGCTCAAGGCCGCCCGCGCCGCCGCCCACGACGACGATGTGATGCAGGTTTTTCATGACAAGGGGTTCCTGAAGTGAAGATAGCCAAGAACTCTCGTTAAAAACTCTTGGCTGTCCTCACTGAGGAAGGAAACGACACAGAGCGGCTATGCTAACGCACTGTTGTGGCAGGGACAATTCGCCGTTAGTACCTATACCTGAGGTAGACGCGGAGCAGGCAGGGACTAGTGACGGGCCCGATAGTGATCGAGCATGGCTGCCATATCTTCGGCAAGCTCAGCGACCTGTTCAGAGCTGATCTCCCGTTGGGCAAAAGACCGGAGGCCAATGATCTGTGCCTGGAGTAGTCTTGCGAGCCGGGCACAGTGGGTTCCCGGTGCAAGTTCGCCCTGGAGCTTCGCCTGTTCCAGAAGTTCAGTCAGGGCCTGCTCAATGGCGCTCAGGATCGAATTTGCCTGGTTTGCAATGGCAGTATTGGTGTTACTGGCTTCGAGCAGGGTTTTAACGACCATGCAGGCGCGGGATGGCGACTCACCACCCGGGCTGGCCTGTCGTGCGATGCAACGAAGGTGCTCCTGCAACCCATCCAGCACCGACGAATTTCCAGCCAGGTGCTCGCGCAGTTCCAGCCCGCTTCTTCGTGCATAGGCAGCCAGCGCTTCGCTGAACAGACCATCCTTGCTGCCAAAGGTTGCATAGATACTACCTGGGCGCATGTCCAGAGCCTGCTCAATCTGTTTCATGGAAGCACCTGCATAGCCGCGCTCCCAGAACAGGTTCATTGCTTTGTCCAGCGCTATTTGTCGATCGTAACGGGCGTTTCTGGCCATGGGTACCTGTCAACATCTGATAATTGAACGTGGACTAATGATAACTTGAGTGAACGCTCAAAAACAGTTAGGGTGAATTCGTAATTGAATGAACGCTCAATATTGTCCATGAGGAGAGTGTTATGACAGATTTCCCCATTCACGACATCGAGTCCGCCCCGGAAAAATCAAAGCCACTTTTGGAAAAGTCCCAGAAAGGGTTTGGCATGATTCCCGGGTTGCATGGAATCATGGCGGAGGCACCTGGCACTCTGGAGGCGTACCAGGCCCTGCATCAGTTGGTACTCGATAGCAGTTTTGACAACGAAGAGACCACGGTGGTCTGGCAGACCATTAACGTGGAGAACGCCTGTCACTACTGCGTACCGGCGCACACCGGAATCGCCAAGATGATGGAAGTGTCAGACGACATTATTAACGCATTGCGGGATGAAACGCCGTTGCCAAATGATAAACTTGAGGCTCTGAGGACATTCACGCTGGCCGTCATGCACAAGAAAGGCAACGTCGGCAAGGAAGACCTGGATGCCTTCTACGGTGCTGGATATAAGCATCGTCAGGTACTGGAAGTGATTCTTGTGCTGTCCCAGAAAGTGATGAGCAACTACATCAACCACATTGCGGAAACGCCGGTTGATGAGCCGTTCCAGAAGTTCGCCTGGGAAAAGAAGAAGTAACGGGATGACTCCCTGACGCTACGGGTGCGGTTCAGCCCGCATCCGTTGCCAGTATCTGCGCCTGTCGCTGGCGTTTCTGCTCCAGCACCTTGTCCACGCATTGACTCTCGTCTTTCAGAATGATCACGCACTCCAGGCACTGGATGCATTCGTTATAATCGATCCGACCATCTTTTCGGATAGCATTGATGCCACAACTGTTCTTGCAGTGCTGACAGGGCTTGCCGCAAAGCTCCACCCGATCGAGCCAACTGAACAGGCGCAGCTTGCCCAGAACTGCCAGGCCGGCGCCGAGCGGGCACAGGTAGCGACAGTAGAACTTGTGGATGAACATACCCACAACCAACAGGCCAACGGCATAGACCACGAAGGGCCAGTAGCGCACAAAGAAGAGCGTGATGCCGGTCTTGAAGGGTTCCACTTCCACCAGCTTTTCCGCCAGTTCCAGTGAATAGAAGGCCGTTCCCACCAGCACCAGAAGTATCGGGTATTTCAGTAGAATCAGCCGCCGATGCCATTTCTCCGGCACCTTTACCTGGCGGAACTTCAGTTTCTCACCCAGCCAGGCCGCCATCTCCTGCAGTGCGCCAAAGGGGCATAGCCAGCCACAGAACAACCCGCGCCCCCAGATAAACAGGCTGACGAACGTGTAGATCCAGAGAATGAACAGCACCGGGTCCATCAGGAACACGTTCAGGGAAAAACCATCCCAGATGGCGAGGAACAGGGTGTAGATATTCACCACCGACAACTGTCCTTGGGCATAGAAGCCGATAAAGAACAGGGTGAAGAACAGAAAGCCCCAGCGAAACCGATGTACCAGTTTCGGATGCCGTCTGAGGGTACGCTGGCGCGCGAAGAACACCGTCAGGAGTGTGAGGCTGAGGACCAATAGGGAGATGGTCAGCCAGCGTTCCTTCCACAATCCGATCCACACCGGTTGGCGACTGTCCTCCGGCCGGGGTGCCACTTCGACGGCTTCGAACAGGTCCTGGGCAAAGGCCATCGGGATCTCCAGTTCGGTGCTGTCGGCCACCAGGTGATTCTTCCGCAGTGTAACGCCCAGCTTCAGGGTCGCTTCGGCACCGGGATTGAAGCCGGCGTTGCCGCCGACCCGGAACAGGGTTGTCCTGGCCAACTCCGGCATGCCGTCGGTGTTGATCTGTATGTTCTGGTCGAACACGTTGATGTCGCGAATGTCCAGCGACAGATTGTTTTGCTGCAACCCCAGGCGATCGGGGGAGCTTCCTGGCGTGAAATCATCCGGTAGGTGTGGGTAAAGTCCACGGGACATCACAGCCAGTATCTGGGCGTCTGGCCCCGTCTTTTCTTTCAGTCGCTCGAAACCCTCGTCGCCCAACAGGTTGCGGCCCACCATCGGCGCATTAATGTATCCGAAAAAAAGTTCAGTAAAGGGCTCGCCGGGGTCCGGTTGCGGCGCGTCGGGGTAATCCACCAGGGGCGAACCCAGCTTCTGTTCAATCTCCGCCGGGCTGATCTGCCAGTGGCCGAGGTAGCCCCGGTCGACCAGTTGCGTCCAGGACAGAGGTTGATAGAAATCGGTTCTCGCTCGGGTTGGCGCTTCCTGAGTAAATCCGGCGAGCTTTTTGCGGGCCACCTTGAGAGCCGATGACAGGACGGTGTCGTTGATGATTAGCACAGACACCGTGGCTTTGCTTACGCCATCGAAATGCACCACGTTGCCATCCGGGCTTTTGCCGCTGCGGGAGCCTGACGTGTCGATAACAATCTGTTCGGTGAGTGAGCGGCCCTCGTATTGGTCAATGAACTCGAACAGCGGCTCCTCGCCCAGTCCGTGAAGAAACACCGGCTCGTGATGGTTGAGTATGCGGATACCGGTAAAGCGACCACGGCTGTCGAGCCCGATCAACATGCTGACGGGTTTCCCGGCAAAGCCCTGGAGCGGGCTGATATCGCGGGATTCGTAGGCGTAGCCTATCAGTTCCTGAAGCTGATACACCGGGTACACCGGGTAGTCCGGCAACCGGTCGCGAATGTCCGTGGCCTTGGGGAACAGTTCCTGTATTAACGCGTGCTTCTCATCGTCCAGAGCGCCATACGTCGCCAGCGAGAAACAGGCTAGGACCAACAGCAGCAATAGCCGCACGGGCATGGTCTCTCTCCATCGATTTATTGTTGTTGGTCAGATCCATGCTAGAGATTTGCCGTGCCGGCACAATGCGACCTCCGGGCCGGGCGGATGCTACTTTGTGAGGAGAACGCGGGGGTGAGGAGGAACGCGGAAGCTGATCAGTTCAGTCGAATCACCCGCCCCATCAATCGCCGCCAGTCGATGGGCAGCCGGTTTTCCAGCTCCACCAGGGTGGGGTCTTTGGTGCGCAGGGCTTCGAAGGGACGCTTGCTGGCGAAGATCACCGTGTTGTTGGTTTTACTCTTGAACAGCAGCAGGACTGCAAATTCCGCGCGAAGCTGATGGAACAACGGGCCATTGATGTCGGGTGTGCGATGGTAGTTGATGGCAAGCCAGCCACTGCCGCCGAGTACTCGGCTGGATTGTCTGATAAACTGCCGCTGGGCCTGGGCCGGGCTCATACGGTCGGAGTTGTACATGTCGGCCAGGATGAGATCGCTGCTACCGTCCGGCGCTTTGCCGAGGGCATCCCTGGCATCGCCAATGGTCATTATCAGGTTGGTGGAATGCGGCAGGCTGAAGTATTCGCGGGCCACTTCCAGCACCCGGGGTCGCAGTTCCACCGCATGCACTTGGCACTCAGGCAGAAGGTGCAACAGCGCACTGGCCATTACGCCGCCGCCAAGGCCAAGAACCGTGGCGTGTGCGGGTTGCGCAAAGGCAACAGGCAACAGCATGGCGCGGCTGTACTCATGAACGGGAAGATGGGGCCTGCGGCGATCTATCTTGCTTTGCTCAAACACCGAATCAAAGGTCATCACCCGATGTTTGCGATAGTCGACCACCAGAATGCCACCGAGTGCGTCCCGGGTGTAATGGATAATCTCGCCCTTCACGGTGGCGTCCCTTGTCTGATCGCTGCGTCGTTATTCTGGGCATTTATCCGCCGCTTCTCAAGCCACACGTCAGGGCCGGAGCCCGCGAGCCTGTGAACATGGATACGTTCGACTCCCTGGCCTGTCCGTTGGACGGTGAGCCTCTGAACCAGTCCGGTACCTGCTGGCGTTGCCCGGCGGGCCACAGTTTTGATGTTGCCCGCCAGGGCTATCTGCACCTGCTACCCGTCCAGAAGAAGCGCTCGCTGGACCCGGGTGATAGCAAGGACATGGTGGCAGCGCGCCGGCGTTTTCTGAATGCCGGTTTCTATCAGCCCATTGCAGAGGCTGTGAACAAGGCAGTGACGACCAGAGCCGGCGATACCAAGCCACTGGCCTGCCTGGACGCTGGGTGTGGTGAAGGCTATTACCTCCGACAACTGGCAGCGTCGAACATGGACAGGTCTCTTGCGCTGGTGGGGGTGGATATCTCCAAGTGGGCGATCCTGGCTGCCGCGAAGCAGGATAAGCGTCCCCGTTGGCTGGTCGGCAGCAACGCCAACCTGCCGGTCTTGAGCGGTACCCTGGATTGCGTACTCTGCCTGTTCGGCTTTCCCGTCTACAGTGAGTTTGCCCGTGTGCTCAAGCCCGGCGGCATGTTGATCCAGGCTGACGCCGGCCGAGACCACTTGCGGGAACTGCGGGAGATTATCTATCCGTCAATCAAGCCTGAGAAACCGCCTATGGCGGAGGTACCGGACGGGTTTTCGGACTTGGGCACAGAAACGGTTCGATATTCACTGACCCTGGAAAGTCAGGACGCCATTGCCGACCTGCTGGCGATGACGCCGCATTTCTACCGGGCGCCGGCGGAGGGGCGGGTTCGTGCCGAGACGCTTGAAACCTTGACGGTGACGGTGGACGTCACGCTGAGGCGTTTGGTTCGTGATTCTTCCGCTACGACGACAACGCCCCGATAGCCTCGTTCGCTTCCATGGTCCGGGCCAGATCCTCTGCCGATTGCCCACCCTCATCCTTTAACGATTTATCCGCTCCCGCTTCGAGCAAACGCTCAATAATACCCACCCGATTGAACATGGCGGCGACCATCAGCGGTGTTTTGGCGTCTGCCGGACGATGGTCGACGTCGGCACCGGAGGTCAGCAGCAGGTCTACAATGTCGGTATTGCCCTGATACACCGCGCTGGCCAGTGGTGTTTGTAGCTGATCGTTGGCCAGGTTGGGGTCGGCACCCTGTTCCAGCAGCAGGCGCGCGGTGTCTTTGTGGCCGTTGCTGCAGGCGAGCATCAGCAGGCTGTCACCGGTGTTGGTGCGGATGTCCACGGGTACGCCGGCGTTGAGCATCACGCTGAGCGGGCCGGCGCCGCCATTCCGGGCCAGTTCGAACAACCCCTGGGCGAAAGCAATGGCGTCTTCGTCCTTTTGGTTGTCGGGGTTTTGGGGCCTGGTTGGCTTGTCGTGGCTCATGGTTTTCCTCTGGTTTCATAGCGAATCTTGGGCAACCGTAACACGCCAGAAGCCAGCCAAGAATTGGACTTGGGTACGGTATGGATCTGGACAGACCCACAACACCACTGTTAAAACCGTGCTATCAGGTAAGCAAAACCATCAAGGGTACAGGAGAACAGGTCTGTGAAAATCAAGGTTCGAGGTATTGAAGAAGGTCAGCCGGTGCCGGAGAAATTCGCATTCGGCGTCTACAACGAACAGGACCACATGAGCTTTGGCCCCAACCGCAACCCGGAACTGGTCTGGGAGGATGCACCGGAGGGCACCAAAAGTTTTGTGGTGATGATGTTTGACCCGGACGTGCCCAGCGTGGCGGACGACGTCAATCAGGAAGGCAAAACCGTGTCGAAGGACATTCCCCGGGTGGATTTCTTCCACTGGCTGCTGGTGGATGTGCCGGCCTCCACATCCCGCATTCCCGAGGGTGAGGACAGCGATGGTGTGATTCCCAAGGGCAAGGAGCCCGGCCCGGGGCCGATCGGACTCCGTGGCGTAAACAACTACACCCAGTTCCTGGCTGGCAATCCAGACATGGCGGGCACCTATGCCGGTTACGACGGTCCTTGCCCACCCTGGAACGATGAAATCCTTCATCATTACCACTACGAAGTGCACGCTCTGGATGTGGACAGTCTGGGCCTGGAGGGAGAGTTTGACGGTGCCGCGGTTCGTGAAGCCATGGCGGGTCACGTTCTGGCCAGCGCCCGGGTGACCGGTACCTACACGCTGAATCCGGATTTACGCAAAGACTGACTGGCCACAATACCGTTTCCCGGCTGGCGGTCAAACGCCTATCGGTGTGAGAATCGGAGTTTTGATATAGACAATGAGAATTGTTAGCATTTGCGCTTCATTAACATGAGGTAATGCCTGTCATTCATGTGGGTGTGGGCAAAATGCATTAACCATTCGAGATTTGTCTATGAAAACTCCGGAGTCACGTCCCCTGTTGCTGGCCCTGGCCATAGCGGCTGTCCACGGCCCTGCGCTGGCGCAATCTTCCTCCAATACCCAGTCCGGCGACAACGCCAAAGCCAAAGCGTTACCTGACCTGGTTATTACCGCCACCCGCAACAAGAGTACAGCGGGAGAGACTCCGCAGAAGACAACCATCATTACCCGCGAGCAGATCGAGCAACAACAGGCGATTTCCAATGACCCCGGCCAGGTGCTGAGCAATCTGATTCCTTCCTATTCTCCGGGCCGTCAGAAGCTGTCCAATGCCGGTGAAACTTTCCGGGGCCGTTCACCCCTGTTTCTGGTGGACGGTGTGCCCCAGAGCAACCCGCTGCGGGATAGCGCACGGGACAGCTACACCATCGATCTGGACATGGTCGAGCGGATCGAAGTGATCCACGGCGCCAGTGCTGAGCATGGTCTTGGGGCGACCGGTGGCATCATCAATTTTGTGACCCGCAGGCCCGACAGCGGCGAGATGTCCCAGTCTGTGTCGGCCAGCGTGACCAGTGACGACGATGTGGATTCCGATGGTCAGGGTTACAAGGTAGGCTACCGGATCAGCGGTCAGCAGGGCCGCTGGGACTATCTTCTGGGCGGGAACATCCAGGAGCGCGGAGTGTTCTACGACGGTGAGGACCGCCTGATCGGCGTGGCCTATCCCGGTGAACTTCAGAATACGGAAAGCTATGACGTATTGGCCAAGCTGGGTTACTGGCTGGACGACGACCAGAACGTGGAGTTTTTCATCAACCGCTTTCAACTGGAAGGCAAGGGTGGCTACGTCCCGGTACCCGGCGACCGAGACAACGGAGTACCTACAACCGCACGTCCAGGCATCATTGATGGGGAGCCCGGAGAGAATGAGGTCACCACTGCCCGTCTTTCATACTCGCACGGCGATTGGCTGGGCAATCAGGTGGATACCCAGCTGTACAGCCAGACCTTCCGGGCCCGGTTTGCCACCACGCCTTTCTTCCCCTACGTGGACGCCAATGGCAACGACCAGCTCGATCAGACCCGCAATGAATCCGACAAGGTGGGCGCCAAGTTGACCCTCACCCGCGATGGCCTGCTGAACGATTACCTGACCCTGACAACGGGGCTGGATGTTCTTCAGGATGAAACCCGCCAGACGCTGGTGGAAACCGGGCGTACCTACGTACCCAAATCGCAGTTTCGCAATGTTGCAGCCTTCCTGCAGGGCGATGTTGCGGTCACCGACCGTTTGACCCTGCACACCGGTGTTCGCTATGAACATGCGGAGCTTAAGGTCGACACCTACAACACTATCGACCGTAGCAATGTCACCCAGGATAACGTCACCGTCCAGGGTGGTAATCCGGATTTCAACGAAACCCTGTTCAATGCGGGTGTTGTCTATCAGGCCACGGACCAGTTGCAGCTGTTTGCCAACTATTCTGAGGGCTTCGGCATGCCAGATGTTGGCCGTGTACTGCGGGGAATCAGTGACGCAGGGCAGGATGTTGATAATCTGCTGGTACTTGAGCCGATCATCACCGATAACCGTGAGATCGGTGGCCGGTTCGACTGGGACCGCTATCACGTTGAGGTGAGTTACTACGAGTCGGATTCCGACTTTGGTGAGCGCCTGACGGAAGTGAACGGTACTTGGGTTGGCAACCGGGAAAAAACCGAGATCCAGGGTGTGGAAGTCACCGCCGACGCGGACCTGAACGATGCGCATAATCTGGCGTTTTCCTACACCTATGCCGATGGTGAATCCGACACTGACGGTGATGGTGATGTAGATACAGAGCTGAGCGGTATCAATATTGCCCCGGAAACCCTGAAACTGAGCTGGTCAGCTGCCTGGACGAAGACGCTGTCGAGCCACCTTCAGTTCACCCAGTTCCTGGACCGCGACATCGAAGGGGATGACCTGGATTTCGACGGTTACGGTTTGGTGGATGGCTCTGTGGCCTACCGGACCGGTGCCGGGAAGCTCTCACTGGGCATCGAGAACCTGCTGGATAAGGATTACTTCACATACTACTCCCAGTCTGCCCGGGTGAGTGACGAGTACTATTTCCAGGGCCGTGGCCGCACCGTCACCCT
Organism: Marinobacter sp.; assembly: GCA_002726615.1. Classification (GTDB taxonomy): domain Bacteria; phylum Pseudomonadota; class Gammaproteobacteria; order Pseudomonadales; family Oleiphilaceae; genus Marinobacter. The sequence goes on along the minus strand of PBRG01000085.1, from coordinate 17,301 downwards.
CGGTTACCAGCTCGACTTCTGATCAGTCGGCCTACGAAAGCCCGGGGCCCCAGTGCTCCGGGCTTATACTGTCACCCCAGTTCCTGCCTGAGTCGGTACAGCAGGTAGACGAAGAAGGGCGCGCCGATGCCCGCAACGAAAATGCCTGCCGGTAGATCCCTGGGTATGAACGCAACCCGACCCACCCAGTCCGCATAAAGAAGAATCAACGCGCCGATCAGTGCGGCGATGGGCAACAGCCCTGTGTGTCCACTACTGACCAGCCGCCGAGCCATGTGTGGCGCAATTAGGCCGATGAACCCGACCGCACCGGCATAGGCCACGGCGGAGCCTGCTAGCGCCACGGCCAACATCAGAAACAGCAAACGATGGCCTTGCAGGGCGCTACCCAGGCCCAGCGCCATATCTTCCCCCATGGATTGTGCATCGAGGTGTCTGAGCCTGATCAGCGCCAGGGGCCAGCACACCATCAGCCAGGGTGCCAGGGCGGTGACGTCGTGCCACTGCGAGGCGTAGAGGCTGCCAGTGAGCCAGATATAAGCATTCATCGCGGTGGCATCGGGGCTCAGTACCAATAGCAGGGTGGTCACGGCGGTGAGCCCGGCTGCCAGCCCGACGCCCACCAGCACCAGCCTGGCGGGGCTGATCCCCCTCTGCCAGGCCAGAGCCGTAATGCCCAGGGCCACGACAAAGGCGCCCCCAATGGCGACGGGTGCCAATAGCAGCGAGGTGCCGGTGATGCCCCCGAGCCAGAGAAACAGCACCGCCGCGGCCGACGCCCCGCTGGTGATGCCAATCACATCCGGCGACGCCAGTGGGTTTCTCACCAGACCTTGCAGGATCAGTCCGGCTGAGCCCAGCGCCGCGCCCACCAGAATGGCCATGAGTATTCTCGGCAGGCGAATTTCCAGAATAATCAGGGCCAGCTCTGACTGGTTCGGGGCGACCAGAGTGCCGAGTACGTCCGTAACCGACGTGGGATGACTGCCGGACGTCAGTGCGAGGACACTGCTGGCGGCCAGCAATACCGCCAGAATACCGGTGACCACCAGGACCCTGGTACCGAGTTTGATTGACCAGCGGTCATTGCGGGAGCGAAGTATCAGGCTACGGCTCATGCCACCTTCCTCACATGTCGGGCGAGGTGGAGGAACAACGGTGTGCCTAGCAGCGCCGTCATGACGCCCACAGGAATCTCCTGGGGGGGAATCACCAGCCTCGCGATAGTGTCGGCAGCCAGCAGCAGCGTGGCTCCGATAATGGCCGACAGGGGTAGCAGCCAGCGGTGATCCGTGCCAAAGAGCCCCCTGGCCATGTGCGGCACGATCAGGCCGACAAAGCCGATCAGCCCTGCCATGGCGACAGACGTGCCTGCCAGTACGATCACCACCAGACCGATCAGCAGTCGCACCTGCCCTACTCTGAGTCCCAGGCCGCGGATAACCTCATCGTCCAGACCAAGCAGGTTCAGTTGCCGTGACAACAGCAGCGCCAGAATCAGGGCGCCGCCGAACAGTGGCAGCAGAGGCACGATTGCATCCAGCCCGCGCCCTGAAACGGAGCCCGCCAGCCAGAACAGAATGCTTTCGAAACGGTCCTGGTTGAGGATCAGCAACCCCTGGGCAAAGGAGACGAACAGCGCTGTAACCGCGACGCCGGCGAGCACCGTGCGCACCGGGGAAACACCGCGACCTGCCTCCCGCCCCAGGAAGTACACCAGCACTGCGGCCGTGGCGGCGCCGGTAAAGGCCGCCCACACCAGTTGCGACGGCGAAGTCAGCGAAAGCAGCGTGGCGCCGACGACCACGAAAAACATGGCGCCGGCATTGATGCCCAGAATGCCGGGTGACGCCAGTGGGTTGCGGGTCAGCGTCTGCATCAGCGCCCCGGCAATGGCCAGGCCGGAACCCACGATCATCGAGGTCACGGTGCGCGAGAAGCGCTCGGTGTGAATAACCAGATGTTCCAGCGAACCGGGGTCGTAATCCACAATGCTGTTGGCCAGCATCTCCAGCGAGACAGGAATGTGACCGAAGATCAGGCTCGATACCGTGGCGGCCAGCAGAAGACCGAGACAGAGCAGGGTTCCGAGCATTCTTGCCTGTAGGGTGGTCAGCATGGTGCACACCCCCGGTGTTCAGGTTGATGGAGGCCATAGTGCTTGTAGAGCGCGTCCAGCATCCGGTTGGCGGCGATGATGCCAGCGCCCATGTTCCAGGTGACCGGGTCCACCTGATAGACATCGTTTTGCCGTACGGCCTGCAGGTTTTTCCAAAGGGGGTGGCTGGACCAGGTGTTGAACGTGCGCCGAACGGCGGGATCGTCCTCCATGAAGATGAAGACCGCCTCGGCATCCATGGCCGGGATGCTTTCCTGGCTGGTGAGTTTTATGCCCCAGCTATCCTGGCGATGGGAGGCCGGAGCAGTGAAGCCAAGCTCGTCCAGCACGGAACGGGCAAAGCCACCATAGTAGATGCGGGCATGGTCGGCCCGAAAACTCAGGATGGCCACCTCCTGGGGCCACTGTTCACCCAGCTTTTGGCGGATTCGGGTTCTGAAATCCTCAACCCGTTCCTGCCAGTGCGTCAGCAGTTCCTCACCACGAGCCGTGCGGCCGGTGGCTGTTGCCATCAGCGTAAGCAGCGCCTTGAAATCGTAGACATCGCCCGGTATGACGGTGGGCGCGATGCGCTGCAGCAAGGGGTAGATGGTGCGATGCCGGTTTCTGGCGCCGACGATCAGGTCCGGCGACAGCCAGGCGATGCGTTCCAGGTCAGGCTGGGTTTCCAGCCCCAGATAAGTCACGCCCTGAAGGTCTTCGCGGAGATACTGATACATCGGCTTTTCGGTCCAGGACTCCACCACACCTATGGGTTTGATCCCCAGCGCCACAGCGGTATCGGTGGCGCCCTGATACAGGGATACCACGCGATCAGGCCGGCCCGTGATGGTTGCTTGGCCTAGGGCATGCTCCACGGTGGTTGCCGGGGTAGTTACGATGGCAGCGATGGCTGCGGGAGGCTGAAAGAGGCAGGTAACGATCAGCAGGAAGCTGGCGTAGCGGTGCATGGTAAATCCGGTTGTTTGGCGAACAGCAACAAAGAGCCTATTTGATGGGGGCGAGTTGATGGTGCCGATTTGATAATGAGAATGGGAGATAATATCATCTGACTTCATCCGAAAGCGACGCCAATATGCCCCTGAATCGACATGCCCCCTCCACGGATTACGATGGCCAGCCGCGACTGCGGGGTGAAGCCGTGTGCGCGGGATACGACGGCCGGCAGGTGCTGACGGACGTGGATTTCACGGTGCGCGAGGGCAGTGTCACCGTTCTGTTGGGGCCGAATGGCTCGGGCAAGTCCACCCTGCTGAAAACCCTGGCCCGGACGCTGGCCCCCAGTGCCGGCAAGGTGCTTCTTGATGGCAACGACATTCATCGTCAGCCCACCCGCACCGTCGCACAACGGCTCGGAATACTGCCACAGAGCCCCACCGCACCGGATGGCCTGACCGTCAGGGAGCTGGTCGGGCTTGGGCGCTTCCCCTATCAGAGCCTGATGCGCCAGTGGTCCCGGCACGATGAAGCCGCCGTTGAGGAGGCCATGGCGGTGGCGGATGTTGTGACGTTTGCGGACCGACCGGTGGATGCGCTCAGTGGCGGGCAGCGCCAACGCTGCTGGATTGCCATGGTGCTGGCGCAGGAAACCGATCTGCTTCTGCTCGATGAACCCACCACGTTTCTGGACCTGAAGGTACAGGTGGATCTGCTGGAACTGCTGGTATCCCTGGCTCACACCCAGGGGCGGACTCTGCTGGTCGTGCTCCATGACCTCAACCTGGCGGCGGCCTACGCCGACCGTCTGGTGATGATGAAGGCCGGCCGGATTCTGCACGACGGTCCGCCGGAGACCGTGTTTACCGCCGACAACCTGAAGCAGGTGTTTGATCTTGATGCCCAGGTTATCCGTGAACCCTTGGCGGGCCGGCCAGTTTGTGTGCCGGTAAAACGGACCGTGGCAGAGACCACTGCCTTTACCTCGTCGGTGGCAACGGCATGAGAGCCTCCGCCCATCGGTTCTGTGCTGTCGATAGTATTGAGGCCGGCGATCCTCTTGCCGGTACAGCAACCCATGCCGAGAGCAATCTGCTGATCAGTTGGCCGCGGCCGAAGTGGTCGCGAAGCCTGCGAATCGCCCGTGATATGGATGACGACCTGACATCACGGATCAATCGTCTTGCGGCCAGCGGGCGGCGTGTAAATCTGATCGACCAGCGTGGTCACCCGGCGCTCAGTCACCGCCTTTATCTGTTGCCGGAGGGCCGCAGCTTTGACGTTGAGCGGCGAGACCTGCCGGCGTTTCTGGATGCCCTGGCGTCGGGTAATGACCTGAGCGGGTGGACCAGTGAGGCAATGACAGGCTCCCTGGTGCTGTGTTGCACTCATGGACGCAAGGACAAGTGCTGTGCCAAGTTTGGATACGCGGCCTATCAGGCGCTCGTCCGTACGGTCGCAGACCGGAACCTGCCGTTTGAGGTCTGGGAAAGTTCCCATCTGGGCGGATGTCGGCTTGCGGCGAGCATCATGGTGTTCCCGTCCATGCGCAAATATGGCCGCGTGGCACCGGAGCAGGTGCTGCCTTTTCTGCAGCATGAAGCAAATGGCCTTCCCTACCTGCCCTGTTATCGTGGCCAGTCGCTGCTGACGCCTGCCCAGCAGTGCGCTGAAATATCCGCCCTGGAATGGCTCGCAGACAGAAACACCCGTGCGGAGCTGTCGGTCGGTCCGGAGGCTGCCTGCGATGACAGCAAGGAGGTTACGGTGCAAGTGGGCTGGGCTTCGAATGATGATGCCGGAACTCTGGTTGCCCGTTGCGGCACGATGGAGGTCGTGCGTGTCGACACCTGTGCGGACCTGGAAGAAGGGCCCACGGCGTCGGTTTGCTGGATGGTAAAAGACATAAGGCCGCGTTGAGCGGCCTTATGTGGGGTTCTGCCAGTCTACCGTTTACCAGTCGACCCCATAACTTACCATAACCGAACGGCCTGGTGCGGTGGTGTACTGGGTGTCGAAATTGTAGATCTGCGAGATCACCGGGAAGTAGTCTTCATTCAGCAGATTGTTGATGGCCAGAGTGATATCCCCGTTGCCGGTCCGCCAGGTACTGGTCAGATCCAGAACGGTGAAGGACTCCACCTCGCCCTGACCAAAACCGCTGCCGCTGAACCGGTCGCGATCACCTACGACCAGGGCCTGCAGGCGATTGCTCCAGCGCGCAGTGGTGTCGTGTTCCACATAGCCAGTGAGCTTGAGTGGTGAGATCCGGTTGCCGGCAAGGTAGGTGTCGTAGCTGCCATCATCGTCAGAATCGACTTTGCCTTCCATCCAGGTAAAGGTGCCGCCGGCGCTCAGGTCGCGGGTGGGATAGGTGTTGAGCTCTGCCTCGAAACCGTAGATACGTTCAGGGCTGCGCAGCACGGGAATGGGCTCGTTGGCGTTGGCTGCCGCAAGGCTGGTTCCCAGTTCCGACTCACTGTAGAACAGCGTCAGTGCAAGATCGGCGCGATCCCAGACGGCCTCGGTGCCAACCTCGTAGTTGTCCACCACCTGTGGCTCAGGACGGATCTGATCCAGCGATGTGCCCTGCTGCGGCTGGCGCAGCGTGCGGCCAATCTCCGGCACTGTAAAGCCCTGGGAGAAGCTGGCCGTTGCGGCCCAGACATCGTTCACTTGATACCGGGCCCCGGTATTGAAGACCGTTTCACTGTACTCAAGCTCTCCGCCTTCGACGTCCGCACCAAACACCGTGGTGTAGTCGTCCACCTCGAACCAGAATTTTTCGTAGCGGACACCGGCGTTAACGGTCCACTTCGGATTCAGCCGAAGCTCCGCCTGCAGGAACGGCGCCACACTGTTCTGGTCCATTTCAGGTACGAACGTCCGTCCGTCTTCCAACGGCTGGGCTGTGGTTTCTAGCAGCGTGTCCAGGCCCCAGAGCAGCTTGGCCCCAGACATGACGTCAAACGGCGTCTCAAAGTCGAGGCGGGAGCCGATGCGCTCTGATTCGGTCAGCGATTGCCCACCACCGGGGTAGAAGGTGGCGAAGTATCCGAATCGGGTCATGTAATCGCGATAATACAGCTGCGCACCCAGCGAGGTATCGCCGAACAGCTGTCGGTCGCTGTAGGTCAGGTTCACGTTCAGGTTTTCCGTGCCCTGATCCTTGCCACCCGGGTCGCCTTTGACGGCGCGGGTTTTCTGCTCGCCGTACACGCCTGCTTCAAGGACGTAATTGGTGTCCTGTTTGATGTCGTAGTAGCTGGTGGTCAGTTCCAGGCGCTTGTCGGCATCCAGATCAAAGCCGAGTTTTGCCAGCACATCGAACTCGCGGGAGTCGGCAATGCCGCCCTGACCGTTCGGGTCCGGCGGAATACGGTCGCCATCGGCATCGAAGAAATTAGCGCGTTGTTCGTAGGAGCCTCGGAACTGGTAGTCAAAGGAGCCTTTACCACCGATTACGCTCTGGGATAGGCCGAACTGTTCGCTGTCCTTGATGTGCTCGGTGGAGAAACCGCCATTCAGTTCGGTGCGGTATAGGGGGGCGCCTTTCTCGTTCTTGCGGGTGATGATGTTGATGATGCCGCCGGTACCACCGAAGCCATACACACCGTTTGAACCCCGGATAACTTCAATGCGTTCGATGGATGACGGGTCAATGGAATTCAGGGAATGGAGGCCGTCGCGCAGGCTGATGGTCTGGGGAATGCCGTCAATCAGCACGAACAGGTTTCGGCCACGCAGCGTCTGCGCCACACTGGTTAAACCGTGGGTGGAGGGCGACAGGCCTGGAACGGTTTTGGCCAGAATATCGCCCACGTTGCCACCCAACGAGGATTGTTTGTCGATGGCGTCACGGTCAACCACGGTGACCGCACCGGGGTTAACGTTGAGGGAGTCGAGACCGCGAGTGGCGGTTACTTCAAGGGTATCAAGGGATTGCGGTGCCTGATCGGTGCCTTCCTGAGCAGTTGCGGTTGTGGCGCATCCAAGCGCGAGGATCAGGGAATAGCGTAGTGCGTGGGGTTGTTTGAGCATGGTTCTCGGCACCTGATGATTGTTTTTCGTCACGATGCGGAAACTAAACTAAATGTAATCGATTATCAATACTAATTGCATTGTAACAATTATCGGCCTTTCGTGTCGGTGAAAGAACAAAGGCGATAAACCTGTAGACCCGTGGAACCTGTAGACCGATGGAGAGTGATGTGAACAAACCTGGACGATTGATATGCCTGATAATGCTCGCCGCAATCATGCCGCTGACCGCTGCCGCCGATGAAGCAACTTTTGCCCCGTTTCAGCGTCTGTTAACGCAGCACCTGACAGAGTCGACAACGGCCGAGGGTGGCCTGGTTTCCGCATTTGACTATGAGGCAGCCCTGGCCTCATCACAGACCGACGGCCTGGTAACGGATCAGCGTGACCGCCTGGCAGATTTCGACATCCGCTCCCTCGACGGAGAGTCTGAATCCGTTGCCTTCTGGCTCAACGCCTATAATTTCTTCATGATCGACCAGATCCTGACTGAGCGACCGGACGGAGAACTCGTTGACTCGGTGTGGGACTACGGCGGTCGCGTCAATCCCTTTGTGGACAGTGTTTTTGACCGGGAAAAGTTCCTCATCGATGGGCGGGCATACAGTCTCAATCAGATGGAAAAAGACATCCTGCTCGGCGAGGCCTACGCGGATAAAGGCTGGAAGGACGCGCGAGTCCACTTTGCGGTGAATTGTGCCTCTGTTGGTTGCCCTCCATTAAGGGATGTGGTCTACACCGCCGACAACCTGGAAGGTCTGTTGGCAGAGAACACTCGTCGTGCCTTTGCAACCAAACGTCATCTTGAGATCAAGGGCGACACTCTCCATGTCACGGAATTGTTCAAATGGTGCGAGGGTGATTTCGTGGAGGCTTCCGGCTCTCGAAAGGCGTTTATCGAAAAGTGGGCGGATTCAGCCCTGGCGGATCGAATTGAGGGCACTTCAGAGTTGACGTTCATCGAGTATGATTGGTCCCTTAATAAGCCGGCCAATTTTCCAAAGTTCCGTTAACCGCTGTTCTCACTAAAGGTTTCCAGTGAAGACCGGAAGAAAAATAGGCGATTTGTTTATAAAAAAATACACTAAAAACACGCCTATGCATTACGTTCTTTTGGATCCATAATGATCGTTCAAGAATTCATGGCAGAGGAGAACCACAATGAGCCGTTTGTTGGCTATTGTTCTGGTTTTTGCAAGTTCGCTGGCCATGGCCGGTGAAAAAAAGGCAACACCCTTGGTCGACGCCCAATGGCTTGACGCCAACCTCGGCCGGGAGAATCTGGTTGTGCTGGACGTCCGTTCCGGCATTGATGACGGAGGGGATCGCAGCAGCTTTCAGCAAGCCCATATTCCCGGAGCCATATACAGCAGCTACACCGGCGACGGCTGGCGTGAAAGCCGGGACGGCGTGGCCGGCCTGTTGCCACCTGTTGCAAGCCTGGAGCGCTTGATTGGCGGACTCGGTATCGGTAATGACGATACCGTGGTGATCGTACCCGCCGGCACCGGAGCAACGGATTTTGGCAGTGCTGCCCGGGTGTACTGGACCTTCCGCGTGTTGGGCCATGATGCGGTAACCATCCTCAATGGCGGCTTTGCCGGCTGGAAAGCTGAAGGCTTTGAAACCGTCAGTGGCGAAGGTGACCAGCGCCCGGTGGCTGACTTCGAGGGCTCACTCCAGCAGGCGCTGATTGCCTCCCTGGAGGAAGTTGAAGAAGCCCGCGGCACCCAGGCACAACTGGTGGATGCCCGGCCATCAGACTATTTCCGCGGAGAGAACCAGTCGCCCGCGGCGAAGGCGCCGGGCACCATTCCTGGTTCAAGAAGCCTGCCACATGCCGGCTTCCTGGGTGAGCGTAAAAGTGCCTGGTACCTGAACGAAGATAGCATCACCGCAAGGGTAAACGAGGCTGAACTGAACCCGGCTACACGTACCATCGCTTTCTGCAATACCGGCCACTGGGCCGCAACCGACTGGTTTGTGCTGAGCGAACTGGCAGGGTTTGAAGAAGTTGCGCTGTATGACGGCTCCATGGCGGAGTGGTCCCAGGACAGTAGCCGCCCATTGCAGGTGGCGAAGAAAGGCCTTGGCAAGCTTCTGGACGTTTTTAACTGATCTGGCAAAAAGTGATATTTCATGGCTGATACCGCTGTCCTCCAGCCCGGGCTCCAGCAGCCTGGCTGGCAGGTGGACCGATTCATTGTATCAACGGCGCTGTTGGGCCTCGTCCTCCTGGGCGGGTTGATCTGGCTGGAAACCGCCCCGTTCATGGTGGCGCTGTTTGTGATCGGTACCTTACTGGGCATGGCCCTGTACCACGGTGCCTTTGGGTTCACCGCTGGTTGGCGCAACCTGGTGGTCAAGAAGCGTGGCGCCGGCATGCGGGCCCAGCTTTTGCTGTTCGGGCTGACATCCCTGATCATGGTGCCAATGCTCCACAGTGGTCAGGCGGGTCTGGTGGGAGCCGTTGCGCCTGTGGGCACATCCCTGGTGGTGGGCTCCTTCCTGTTCGGCATTGGTATGCAACTGGGCGGTGGTTGCGGTTCCGGTACCCTTTTTACGGTGGGAGCCGGCAACATCCGCATGGTGGTTACGCTGGTGTTCTTTATCGCCGGCGCGGTACTGGGGTCCATCCATCTGCCCTGGTGGCTGGACCAGCCCGGTTTTGATCCGGTACCTCTTGTAAACACCTTTGGGGTCAGCGGCGCCATTCTGATGCAGCTTGTGGGGCTCGGGCTGATTGCCTGGTGGGTCAACCGTATCGAACGTAAGGCCCATGGCAATGTCGAGCGCGGCGAGTTGCTCTGGAAAAGCCAGAGTCACGGTATGCTCAGAACATTGCTGAGTGGCCGCTGGCCGTTCACCTGGGCGATTCTGATCCTGGCTGTTGGCAATGCTCTGACTCTGGCCATCGGCGGCGCGCCCTGGAGCATCACATTTGCATTCAATGTATGGGGCGCGAAAGCGCTGGAGGTCGTTGGCGTCAACATGGCCCAGTTTGAGTTCTGGACCTGGGAATATCCGGCTATGGCCCTGAAGGATTCGGTGCTCACCAACATTCCCTCGGTAATGAACTTCGGGCTTTTGCTGGGCGCCATGCTGGCGGCGGGCCTGGCCAACCGGTTCAATGAAGCCAGCCGCAACCGCCCCGAAGGTCGCCAGTTCCTCGCTGCCGTGGTGGGTGGTTTGCTGCTCGGTTACGGTGCCCGCCTGGGCTTTGGCTGCAACATCGGGGCGCTGTTCTCCGGCATTGCCTCGGCCAGCCTGCACGCCTGGGTCTGGTTTGCCAGCGCGTTTGTCGGGTCACTGATCGGCATTCGCCTGCGGCCCTGGTTCCGGCTGCCCAACTGATGCGTGAGGACACGATGGACAGAGCTTACAGCCGAACCCGTATTGTCATTATGTTGTCGATTATTCTGGCATTGATCATGGCGGACCACCTGAGAAGTCCGACCTTTGCGTTCAATTCCGGGCAAGGTAATGTGGAAACGGCGTTGAGCCAGCGAGATGAGACAGCATGTGCACCCTGCGGAGCGCCGTGCCCGTCAACGCGGGACTGACAACGCTCCGACAAGCTAACCGGTGTAGCCGGTGGGAGACGACGAATGAACAAGGTATGTATTGTGATGGGTGTAGGACCGGGCAATGGCGAGGCCTTTGTGCGACGGTTCAGCGATGAAGGCTACCAGGTGGCGATGCTGGCGCGCAGTAAAGATTACCTGCTGCAGCTTGAGCAATCGATATCCAACACCTATGCCTTTCCCTGCGACCTGATGGAACCGGAACAGATAGGTTCGGTACTGGCTTCGATCAGGGACAAACTTGGGCCCGCCTCAGTGCTGCTTTATAACGCTGGTGGTGGAGTTTTCAAGAGCGTCGAAGACGCCAGCCTGGAGGACTTCGAAGCCAACTGGCGCATCAATGTCCAGGGTCTGGTGGCCGCCACAAAGGCGATCTTGCCGCAGCTACGGGAGCATGACTCGGCCAGTATTGTCGTTACCAGTGCTTCGGCGGCGACCCGCGGACGGGCAAACACCGCGCCATTTGCTTCGGCAAAAGCCGCCCAACGCAGTCTGGCGCAGTCGATGGCCCGCCAGCTCGGGCCGGAGAAGATCCATGTGGCTAGCGTTGTGATTGATGGTGTGGTGGACCTGCCTCGTACCCGCGAGGCGCTGGCAGACAAGCCTGACGATTTCTTCGTGAAACCGGCTGCGGTAGCGGACGCCGTCTGGAATCTGTGCCAGCAGCATCCGTCTGCCTGGACCTTTGAGCTGGACATCCGGCCGTTTGGGGAAACCTGGTAACGGCGTTAACGCCTTCGTTCATACCGGATTGGTGGCCAGGATCTTCTTCAAGAAGTCCTTGGTTCGTGGGTCCCTGGGATTATGGAAAATCTCACTGGGAGGCCCCTGTTCCACGATTCGACCGCCGTCGATAAAGATCACGCGGTCGGCCACGTCCCGAGCGAAGGACATTTCGTGGGTGACCACCATCATGGTCTGACGTTCTGACGCCAGCTGTTTCATCAATCCCAGCACTTCTTCCACCCACTCGGGGTCAAGCGACGACGTAGGCTCGTCAAAGAGGATGACGTCTGCGCCTGTCGCCATGGCGCGGCCGATTCCGACCCGTTGCTGCTGGCCACCGGACATGGACGCCGGATAGGCATCTGCTTTGTCAGCAAGGCCTATCTGATCCAGTATTTCCCGGGCGCGCTGATAGGCCTTTTCCTTGGGCCACCGATCCACCACGAGTAACCGTTCTGCGATATTCTGCAAAGCGGTCTTGTTGGAAAACAGCGCATAGTTCTGGAAAACGAACGCGGTTCGCCGGCGCATGGAGAGAATGTCCGCCCGGCTGGCGCGGTTCACATCCACGGTCAGGTCGCCAACGGTTATCGTGCCAGTGGTGGGCTGTTCCAGAAAGTTGACGCAACGCAGCAGAGTGGACTTTCCGGTTCCCGACGGGCCGATGATGACGACGATTTCGCCTTCTTCAATGGTGAGATCGATGCCGTCGAGAACCACGGTCTTGCCAAAATGCTTACTCAGTGATGCCAGTTTGATCATCGGCTGTAGGCCTTGTTCAGGCGGATTTCCAGGTAGTGCTGAAGTTTGGAAAGCATCTCAACGACGATCCAGTACATAACGGCGGCAACGATAAAGGCCTCGAAGTACAGGAAGCTGCCAGCGGCCTCTTTCTGGGTGGCGCCCATCAGTTCCGTGACGCCCAGGGTGAACGCCAGGGAGGTGGCCTTGATCATGTCGATGAAGTAATTCATCAGCGTGGGTAGTGCCACCCGGGTGGCCTGGGGCAGGACGATCCGGCGCATCAGTTGGCTGTTGGTCATGCCGATCGACAGGGCGGCCTCGGTCTGGCTGCGGTCCACGCCCAGGATGGCGGCGCGAATCGATTCCGCCATGTACGCGGAAAAGTGCATGGTCAGGCCCATAATGGTTGCGGTAACGCCGTCTATAACCGTCAATGCGCTGACCAACTGTGGCAGACCGTAATAGAACAGGAACAGCTGAACCAGCAGCGGAGTGCCCCGGAAAAAAGAAATGAACACGATGGTCAGTTGATTCAGCACCGGAATGCCCAGCACACGAACAACGGCAAACAGGCAGGCAAGGATCAGTGCCAGTACCATCCCGACGCCAGCGAGTTGCAGGGTGAGTGGCAGGTACCCGAGCAGCACAGGTACCAGCCCAAGCATGTATTCGACGTTCAACACGTCCATAGGGAATCAGGCCTTGGTGGTGCCCCTCAGGGCTGGGTGATGTCGGTGCCGAACCATTTCTCTGAGATGGACGCCAGGGTTCCGTTGTCCCGCAGGGATGTCAGCGCCTGGTTCAACTCATCCCGCAGGGCCCTCCCGGTCTCGGTGTCACGGAACGGATAGGCGTTGGTGATCTGTGAGAATGTCGGGCCGGCCAGTTCCAGAGGCAGGGGCTTGTCCTTGATGATCTGGCTGGCGCTGACTCGGTCCATCACGAAAGCATCCACGCGGCCGAGTGCGGTGTCCCGCTCCAGGTTGCTCTCGTAGGTTTTGATATTGATTTCGTCCGCATAGGGCAGTTCCCGCAACAGGGCCTCGAAGTTGGAGCCCAGGTTAACGGCGACGGTCTTACCTTTCAGATCTTCCACGCCCTCGACTTCGGTGTTGCCTTCCCTGGTCACCACCTGAGCACCGTCATAGACATAAGGCTCGCTGAAAATGTACGCCTTCTGGCGTTCTTCGGTGATGGTGATCTGGTTGGCGACAGTGTCGATGCGCCCGGATTCCAGCATGCCAAACAGGCCGGAGAAATTGGCGGTCTGGTACTGGATTTCGCGTCCCATTTCTTCGCCCAGAGCGTTCATCACATCGACCTCGAAGCCTTTCAGTTCATCCTGCTCCACAAAGGTAAATGGGAAATACTGGCCAGACATCCCGACTCTCAAGGGGGCATCCTGGGCGTGCAGAGCTGCGCTTGCGAGCAGCGCAATTATCGATAGCGTTTTGATCAGTAGTGTTTTCATAAAACCTCCTTCCGGCGTGTATCCTATCTGAAGCATAGTCTGGGGTGAAAAATGGGCAATGATACACATCATCAGCCTTTAACAAGTCTTTCAATATCCATAAGGATATCAGGGGCATCGGTTACCCGCGCCAACCAGCTCAGGGGTATGCCACGCTCCCCTCCCACGCCGTAAATTGCCGCCATGGCCGGCCCGATGATCCAGCCCCGCCCACAGGAGTCGCCGCCACACCGGATGTTGGCACGAACGGCCTCAGTAAAGCCGTGGGCGTGGTTCAGGATATGAAAGATCACGGGCATTGCCTCATGCAGATAACACGTGCGGCCGTAGGTGTCACCGGCGCCCGGAGCGTCCAGAGCGGAGCCGGATCTGGCGTTGTTGAGGTGTTGCGGATCAGGTGCTTCGCGGGTCGCGGCGTCCAGGGCCGCTGACAGGGGTTCACCGCGGAAAAGATAGTCCAGTAGTCGCGCTGCGCACCTTGCCCAGGCCACGGCTTCGTCGTTGTGATTGGTCACCCGGACGGCGGCCTCCGCTACTTCCATCAGTCTCTCGCTGCCACAATAGCAGGCCACCAGTGGCGCCAATTTGGAGACTGCCGGCAGTTGCATGTCGTCGGCGCCGCTTTCCGGCAGCAGGTGATGGTCGATCGTCGCGGCCAGATGCACGCCCGCTTCCTGTATCTCCGGTTCCTGGTACGTGAGGCTGATGGCCTTACGGACCGGGTCAGCCAGTTGATCGCCTCTCAGGCGGCGGGTGTAGGGCAAAACCTTCTGCACCAGGACTCGTTTCTGTCTGTCGGTCAGCTTGGCGGTAGTGGTCAATTGCGCTTTTTCGATGGCATTCTGTTCAATGGTGTCCAGATTGTTAAGAGTGCCCCGGGTCGGGTTGTCGATATAGCCCCGCCAATCACCACCGGGGCCAAAGAAAGCCCGAAAGCGGCGCTGGTAATCGCGGATATCCAGCTTTCCTTCATTGGCCAGCAGGCTGCCGGTCAACACCCCTGTAGCTGCGCCGTAATGGCTGACATCGCCAGACTGTTTGCCATCATGGGCAAAATAACCGAAGCCACCGGTGAAATAGTCGGCCTTCGGCGGCAGAAACTCCGGTGACTGGCCAGCAACCTCACAGATGCGTTGGCTGTCGTAAAGCCAATGCAGCCCGAGGCTGGCCGCATCCGCAACCCAGCCTCCGGCAAGTGCGGCAACCACGTAGGATTCTCTGTCGGTGAGTGTGGTGTCTATCATCGGGCCTCCTTGTGCGTCACTCTTTGAATTCGAGATTGATGAAATTGCTCGTCGCAGGCGGCCAAACGCCCATAGAGCTTTATTTCCCCGGATAATGCTGATCACCTGCTCTCCAGGGCCGCGGACGCTCAGTATGTTGCGGATACGCTGGTAGCCTGGTCCAGCCGGTATTTAGTGGTGACGGGTTCGAAAGACAGAGCGCCCGTCGTTCTCCACGTCAAGGGTTGTTGTGAAATTCGCGCATCCAGGGCGTCTCCCTGAACCAGTCGAGCCAGTATGCAGCCGTAGCCAACGCCCATGGAGAGCATGGTTTCACTGCTTTGGGTCAGCGCCGTATTGTTGCTGATAGCCTGGGACATTAGCGCGGGCTGCCATCCAACAGCGGGAAAAGGTCGTTATCCAGACGCTGGCAGAAATCCGCTTCGTCATAACCCTTGCGTTCAATCAGTGAGCGCAGCATCAACTCCAGAATGAACCCGGCCTGCGCATTCTGCCCAGCCTTGAGCCCATCATGGAAACGTCCGGGTTCCGGTGTGGTGTAATCATCAATCCAGTTGCCGTGGCAACGTCGCAGTTCCTTCAGATCGTAATGCCAGTGGGGGCCCACGCCGAGGGCTTCGCCCACGAAAGCCCCGAGAATGGCGCCCTTGGCACGATCCTGTGGTGTTCCAGTCATTGCTGCGCCTCCTCGGTTGCTGATTAAGGGTTCCCGTGCAGAGAGTGAATGATCGGGCACTGTTGCGGGTCCTCACTGCATCGGCAAGGTTCCACCAGATTGTCCAGAACAGATTCCATCGGCATCAGGCCGGTAAACTTTCCACGCACATCGGCCAGTTTGCGCTCTGCCAGCGCCCGGGCCAATGATCATCAGATGTGCGTTCATGTTGCTTGATCCCGTAGTCAGGTACGGAAGTAAGCTTACTGTGTTAATCCCGAATTCGATACCGAGTAGCGTTATGAAAAATCCGAAAACCCTGCTGCGTGTTAGTGTTATTGGCACAGCGATTGTCGCCTTGTGCTGTTTCACGCCCGTTCTTGTCATTCTGTTGGGCGTGGTGGGTTTGAGTGCCATCACCGGCTATCTGGACCTTGTGCTGCTGCCTGCTCTGGTGATCTTTGTTGTCCTGACCGCTTATGCACTCTGGCGTAAGAAACAGTACGACGCCTTTACCGACGACAGTCTCAACACGTCCTCTTGGAAGGAACGCCAATGATGAATGACAAATTCCACATAGTGCCGTTATCGGAAGTAGTGGCTCGGCCATGGCCTCTGCCCTGAAAGCGAAGAGGGGATGACTATGGTGACTGAAAGCCGAGGTATTCCAGCAGGCACGATAACCGGTGAGATTATCTTCATGGTACCGGCGGAGCAGCGTCCCTACGTGCTCAGCGAAGCGTTCACCGGAGAGCCTGAGCCGCGCTATTACGCTGAACTCCAGCGCCGAGCGGTGACTATTCACGACGCGCGGACTCAGGCACAGGAGCTGTCGCTCGACCGCCATGGCATAGAATTGCACCGGCGACCAACCATTGTTGACGACCTGTACGACGACGCGCACGTTGAGCAGGACTACTATCAGGAAATTGAGGCTCTGGTGCGTGAGGCCACGGGTGCTTCCCAGGTGGTGATCTTCGATCACACCCGGCGCCGTGATGACGGCGGCAGCAGCGGCAGTGGCACCAAGCCCCCTGCCGACCTCCCGGCCAAAGTGGTTGCGTGGGTTGCCAGTCCCTTAGAGCCCACGGCCTGTCATCCATTGTGCAATCGTCTGCCCGGTTTTCTCCGGCTGATCCTCCTGAATGTAGTGAAGCCCTGCCTCGACGATCATGGTTTCCAGGTTCGGCAGCTTTTCTCGATACCACTCCACGGCAGACGCAGGAATCAGCAGGCCAGGGTCTGGGGGTCAAATGCCTCTGGCGTTGTAACATTTCGCCGGCCCGCGCGTCAGTTTGGCAGTGAGACACAAAACGGCGATTGCCGATGGAGGTGTGAGATGAAAGCTGCGTTATTAGTAATGTTTTCCCTGATCTGGTCTGGCTCTGTTCTTGCCTCGGGCACTGAGTCAGCGCCAGGTTATGTCAACTATGACTATCCATCGTCCGATGCGGGGGAGCCGTTCAACATACTGCGAACAGGCACCATGGTTAAGCCGGGTATCTATGAACCAGGCTACGTGAACTACCGCTATTCGCCATCGAATCATGGGCCGAAAGCGGCCCAAACGGGCAAATGGCTGGCCTCCGGTGTGTTTGAACCGACTTACCTCAATTACTGCGTTGGCTCTATGTGACCTCTGCATCGTTGGTCGGGTCGTAAACCCCTTGGGTGGAGCTGGTCTCCACCCTTTTTTTGGTGCGCCAGGCATGGCGCGTAGCGCCTTGACGGGCGCTGTTCCGGTCTAGGTGGTGCTGGCCGGATGACTTGGGGGTGCAAGT
>PBRG01000084.1 GCA_002726615.1 Marinobacter sp. | reverse complement strand
TGGTTTCTGGTACTTGGTATCTGCAGCGATTAAAATACCGCATCTTTTCTTACTATCCGAACAAAGCCCCGGTAGTCCGGGCACAGCGGATCAGGCGCAGCTGTTGGAGGACGCCCGTTTATGACAAAAGCACAAGCCACCTCGCCGGAACTCCTGGCAGCATCCGGTGATGGCGAACCGGTAAAGCCTGAAAAAGATCGCAAGTTTGTAGAGGCGCTTTCCCGTGGTCTCGACGTGCTTCGTGCCTTTAGTCAGGGCTCGGTGATTCTGGGGAATCAGGACATCGCGCGCCTGACCGGGCTGCCGAAACCCACTGTTTCGCGCATGACCTACACCCTGACCAAGCTGGGTTACCTCAGCTATAACGCCCAGTTGGAAAAATACCAGCTCAGCTCCGGTGTATTGGCACTTGGTTACGCCTACGTTTCCAACCTTAAGGTGCGCCAGTTGGCTAAGCCTTACATGGACGAATTCGCCCGTCAGACCAACATGTCCGTAGGCCTGACTTGCCGTGATCGTTTGCACATGATCTATGTAGAGAATCGCCTGCCGCCGGAAGCATCGCTGCTGCGTATGGACATCGGTTTGAAACTGCCGATGGCCACCACATCGGCCGGGCGAGCTTACTACTGCGCCATTTCGGATAAAGGCCGCAAGGTCATTACGGACGCGATGGAAGCCAAATATGGCGATGCCTGGCCGGAGAAGCAGGAGGGCCTTGAACGCTCGATGGAGGACTACAAGACGTATGGCTTCTGTCTGTCGCTCGGCGAGTGGGATCGCAACATCAACTCTGCGGGTGTGCCCATTCATCTGCAGGACGGCACCATCATGGCGCTGACTTGTGCGGCGCCTTCCTATTTGATTTCCGGAGAAAAGCTGCGGGAATCCATTGCTCATCAACTGGCGATGCTGGCCAGCGATATTGAATCGCTTGGTGTTTGACCTGATGGACTAACTGACAAGGCCTGGGCTCGGACGGAGATCTACCTCCGAAACCGTGCGTAGCCATGGATGGCGGAGCCGAGCGTACAGGGATGTATTTACAGCGTGTTTCGGAGGTAGGTCTCCGTCCGGGCCTTCCCCCCTGAGCGGGCTTTCTAGAAAAACCCCAGAATTCGTTCTGGGGTTTTTTTACGCCTGCATTTTAGTTCATGGTTGAAACCTGCCTAGAACTTGTATTAAATCGTGACTATATTTCGCTTGTTAAAACTACATTCCATATATGGCGGGGAAAATTATGTCTGAGGTCGTGACTTATAACCGAGAAGGCTCCATTGGCGTGATCACTGTGAACTATCCACCGGTGAACGCCCTCAGCCATGCGGTTCGTTCCGGCCTGGTGGCTGCGCTGGAGCAGGGCGAGAAAGACGCCGACGCCAAGGTATTGTTGCTGGTGTGCGAAGGCCGCACTTTTATTGCCGGGGCCGACATTCGCGAATTCGGCAAGCCCATGCAGGACCCGGGACTGCCGTCCGTTGTTGAGCAGTATGAGAGCAGCGACAAGCCAATTGTTGCGGCTATTCACGGCACTGCGTTGGGGGGTGGCCTGGAAACCGCATTGGGTTGTCATTACCGGGTGGCCTTGAGCAGTGCCAAGGTGGGGCTACCGGAAGTGAAGCTGGGCCTGTTGCCGGGAGCCGGGGGCACCCAGCGCCTGCCGCGTTTGGCGGGTGCCCAAAAGGCCTTGGAAATGATTACCACCGGCGAATTTGTGGGCGCTAAAGACGCTCTGGCCCTGGGCATTGTTGATGCGGTTGAGGACAGCAGCGATATCAAGGCTGCAGGCCTGGCATACGCACAGAAAGTTGCGGACGAAGGCAAGCCGGTCCGTCGCGTAAGGGACCTGACCGATAAGTTGCAGGCCGACAAGGGTAGCGACGTTTTTGAACAGTTCCGCGCCGGCTTGCAGAAAAAGGCGCGGGGCCTGTTTTCCCCGTTCAAGTGCGTGGATGCGGTGGAAGCCGCTTTCAGCCTGCCGTTCGAGGATGGCGTGAAGCGAGAGCGTGAACTGTTTATGGAGTGCATGGAATCGCCCCAGCGTGCCGGGCTGGTTCACTCTTTCTTTGCCGAGCGGGAAGTCTCGAAGGTGAAAGGCCTGTCCAAGGACACGCCAGTTCGCGACATTCGCACCGTGGGCGTGATCGGTGCCGGCACCATGGGCGGCGGCATCGCCATGAACTTCGCTAACGCCGGGATTCCCGTCACCATCGCAGAGGTCAAGCAAGAAGCGCTGGACAAGGGTCTGGCGGTGATTCGCCGGAATTATGAGAACACCGCGAAGAAAGGCCGTATCACCCAGGCCCAGGTTGAGGAGCGCATGAGCCTGATCAGCGGCACCCTGACCTATGATGATTTCAGCGATGTGGACCTGGTGATCGAGGCGGTGTTTGAAAGCATGGACCTGAAAAAGAAGATCTTCGGTCAGTTGGACGACGCCTGCAAAGCGGGTGCGATTCTGGCGTCCAACACCTCCACCCTCAGTATCGATGACATTGCTGCAGCGACGAAACGTCCGCAGGACGTAATCGGCCTGCATTTCTTCAGTCCCGCCAACGTGATGAAGCTGCTGGAGATTGTGCGCGGCGAAAACACCTCCAATGAGGTCAAGGCCAGCGCCATGGCGCTGGCGAAGAAGATCCGCAAGGTGGGTGTCATGGTGGGTAACTGCTATGGCTTTGTTGGCAATCGCATGCTGCACAAGCGGGGCGCTGAGGCCATGGCGCTGGTCAACGAAGGTGCGAGCCCGCAACAGGTGGACAAGGTGCTGACCGATCTGGGTTTCCCCATGGGGCAGTTTGCGATGTCGGACCTGGCCGGTATCGATATTGGCTACAGCATCCGTCAGGAGCGCCGCAAGGCTGGTGAGGATGTGCCGGCAAGCTGGTTGGACAAGCTGGCGGAGCAGGGTCGCCTTGGGCAGAAGACCCAGGCGGGCGTGTACAAATACGAAGAGGGTAACCGCAAGCCGATTCCCGACCCGGAGGTGGACCGGGTTGTTGCCGAGTTCCGCGAGGAGCAAGGTATTAAGTCCCGTGACATCACCGACCAGGAGATTCTGGAGCGGTGCATGTACGTGATGGTCAATGAGGGTGCCAAGATTCTGGAAGAGGGCATTGCCGACCGGTCGCTGGATATCGACATTACCTGGATCTATGGCTATGGCTTCCCGGCCTATCGGGGTGGGCCGATGTTCTGGGCGGATCAGATTGGCCTGGACATAATCCTTGGCACTGTTGAGCAGTTCTACGATGACCTGGGTGGCGAGCAGTGGAAGCCAGCAGCCCTGTTGCAAAAACTGGTCAGTGAAGGGCGCAAGTTTTCGGACCTTTAAAAGCCTGGCCTGCTGGTGTGGCGGCTGGTCCCGAGGTGGGGTGCCTTTTCTTCTGTGAAAAATAAGTCGCTGCGCTCAGACATCTTTTTCCCGGCAGAAAAGGCACCCCACCCCGTGACCGACCATACTGCCGAGGTTTGAGCCACCTACACGTTTACGAAGGAGTTTGTTATGTCTGATGCCGTTATTGTTTCCACTGCCCGCACGGGCCTGGGTAAATCCTACCGTGGCGCACTGAACAACACCCACTCTGTGGACCTTGCCGGCCATGTGATCCAGCATGCGGTGCAGCGTGCGGGTATTGATCCGGCCATCGTGGAAGATGTGATCCTCGGTGCTACGTTCCATGAAGGCGCGCAGGGCAAGAACATTGCGCGGCTGGCGGCGATTCGTGCTGGTCTGCCGGTAACCACCGCTGGCCTTTCGATCAACCGTTTTTGTAGTTCCGGTCTTCAGTCCATCGCCATTGCCGCCCAGCGGGTGGTGTCGGAGAAGGTACCGGCCATGGTGGCGGGTGGCGTCGAATCCATTTCCATGGTGCAGAACGAGAAGCTCAACAGTTTCCACGCTACTAACGATTGGCTGATGAAGAACAAGCCCGAGTTGTATCTGGCGATGATCGAAACCGCCGACATTGTAGCCCAGCGTTATGGCGTTAGCCGTGAGTCTCAGGATGAGTACGCGTTGATCTCCCAGCAGCGCACCGCCGCGGCTCAGGAAGCGGGTCGGTTTGACGATGAAATCGTGCCCTATGACGCTACCATGATGGTGAAGGACAAGGAGACGGGTGATGTCAGTTATAAGGACGTTACCCTGACCCGTGACGAGTGCAACCGCCCCAACACCACGCTGGAAGGCCTCCAGGGTCTGAATCCGGTGCGCGGAGACAATCAGTTCGTCACCGCCGGTAACGCGTCCCAGCTGTCTGACGGTGCGTCCGTGTGTACGGTGATGAACAGCACCTACGCCGAGAAAAACAATATTGAGCCCATGGGTATCTTCCGTGGTTTTGCGGTGGCCGGCTGTGAGCCGGATGAGATGGGTATTGGCCCTGTTTTCGCAATTCCGCGCCTGTTGGAGCGGAATGGTCTGAAAATGGACGATATCGACCTGTGGGAACTGAACGAAGCCTTTGCGTCGCAGGTGGTCTACTGCCGTGATCGTCTGGGCATTCCCATGGAAAAGCTGAACGTTAACGGCGGTTCTATCTCCATTGGCCACCCCTATGGCGTTACCGGTTCTCGCCTCGCCGGCCATGCGCTGATTGAAGGTAAGCGCCGTGGTGCCCGGTATGTGGTTGTGACCATGTGCATCGGCGGTGGCCAGGGCGCGGCTGGTTTGTTCGAGGTGGTGTAAGGTCGTGTGGCACAGAGCACCATCCGCATGAATTTATTCAGGAGCAGAACCATGAAAGATCTCAGCAAAAACTACATCAACGGCCAATGGCAGAACTGGAATGGTGAGACCATTGATGTCCACGAAGCGGCCACTGGCGACGTTATTGCCAGGGTCCCCGCCTCCGGTCGTGAGGAAATGGAGAAGGCCATAGCCGCCGCCAGTACGGCTTTCGAAAGCTGGTCGGAAAGCACG
Source organism: Marinobacter sp. (assembly GCA_002726615.1). Taxonomy (GTDB): domain Bacteria; phylum Pseudomonadota; class Gammaproteobacteria; order Pseudomonadales; family Oleiphilaceae; genus Marinobacter. The sequence goes on along the minus strand of PBRG01000084.1, from coordinate 11,264 downwards.
CTGGAAAAACGATTGCATGTGCTGGAGCAACTGCATGCCGGCCTGAAGGAACGGGCAGGTGAAATAGCCGAAACGGTGTGCCGGGAAGTGGGAATGCCCATTAAACTGGCCACCGGCATCCAGGCGGGGCTGCCGGCGACCATTACCAAAAGCTACCTGAAAATGCTGCCGGAATTCACCTTCGCCGAACAGGTCGGCAACTCCGAGGTGCAATACACGCCGGTGGGCGTGGTGGGATGCATCACCCCCTGGAACTACCCCCTGCACCAGGTCATCCTCAAGGTGGTTCCGGCCATTGCCGCCGGTTGCACGGTAGTGCTCAAGCCGTCTGAAATCGCGCCCCAGAGTGCCTATATCCTGGCGGACATTCTGGCCCAGACAGACCTTCCCGAGGGTGTCTTCAATCTCGTCTGCGGCGAAGGCCACACCGTGGGCGACACGCTGATCAAACACCCGGATGTCAACATGGTGTCGTTCACCGGCTCCACCCGCACCGGCAGCCTGATTGCCCACGCTGCCGCCGATGATTTCAAGCGCTTTGCTCTGGAAATGGGCGGCAAATCCGCATCGGTCATCCTGCCGGATGCCGACCTGGCGAAAGCGGTTAAGGGAACGGTCAACAACTGCCTGCTGAACTCAGGCCAGACCTGCACTGCGCTGACCCGCATGCTGGTGCCGGCCCAGATGCATGACGAAGCCTGTGAGCTGGCCGCTAATGCGGTGGCGAAAATGACGCCGGGCAATCCGCTGGAAGAAACCACACGCCTGGGCCCGCTGGCTTCCGCTCAACAGCGGGACAAGGTTATCGACTTCATCAACATCGGTATCAAAGAAGGCGCCACCCTGGTTGCCGGCGGCCCGGAAGCACCGGAGGGCTGCGACAATGGCTACTTCGTCAAGGCCACGGTATTTGGTAACGTCAAACCCGACAGCCGCATCGCCCAGGAGGAAATCTTTGGCCCCGTGCTGTGCGTGATTCCCTACGAGGACGAAGCTGAGGCCATCGAGATCGCCAACGGCACGGCCTATGGCCTGTCCGGCGCCGTCTGGTCCGCCGATGACGCACACGCGAAGAAGGTGGCAGGCAAACTGCGCACCGGGCAGGTATTCGTCAACGGCGGAGACTTCAACCCATTGGCGCCGTTTGGCGGCTTCGGCCACTCCGGTATCGGCCGCGAATTCGGCAAATGGGGACTTGAAGAGTTTCTGGAGGTGCGGTCCCTGCAGCTTTAAGCCTGCTAGTTGGCGGGCTGGGCCCCACCCCGTGCCTGACTGACTTTGGCGGATATGTCTCTGTTCAGGCGGTTCCGCCAAGCATTACACGAACAGCGGTACAGGCGTCCTCCAACTCCTCTTCACGGGGTTCGCGGCCGTTGATGATGTCGCTGTACAGGCAGGATTCGGCCAGACGCACCATGAAGTAGGACAGGCTGTTGACGTTCAGGGGCGGATTAATATGTCCGCCTGCAATCTGATCCCGAAGGGTGCGGGTGTTGGCCTCCACGGTACGGCTGTGAAGCGTGGACTGGGATGACGTCAGGATTTTGAGCGCGTACTCCGGATCTTCGCGGATAAACCGCCGCAAGGGTTCAGAGTGCAACAGGGTGGAGTTAATGTGGCGGTATACCGCGACTACAAAGTCGACGCCATTCCCCGGTGTTTCGTTCAGCGCTTCCTGCCTCAGGGGTTCGTAGAGTGACCAGAGCACTTCCCCCAGCAGCAAGTCCTTGTTGCCAACCCAGCGAAACAGGGTGGCCCTGCCAATATTCAATTCCGCAGACAGCGAAGCCAAGTGAATTCGTTCACCTTTCAACCACATCCTTCGTGCACGTCGGAAGGCATCTGCTGGTGTCGCCCTTGTTGTTGTTTTTTCTGTCACTGCAACCTCGTATCGGTACTCGATTTCATTCTAACGACAAAACAGGAAGCCTGCTATGAAGACCAGAATCACCGAATTGTTTGGTATCCATCACCCGATTATCCAGGGAGGCATGCACCACGTTGGGTATGCGGAGCTGGCCGCCGCCGTTTCCAATGCGGGTGGCCTCGGTATGATAACCGGGCTGACTCAGCCTACCCCGGAAGATCTCTCCAGGGAAATTGCACGTTGTGCCGAGATGACTGATCGGCCGTTCGGCGTCAACCTCACGTTTCTGCCGTCCTTCAAGGCGCCGCCTTACCCGGATTATATCCAGGCCATTGTCGACGGTGGTGTGAAAGTGGTGGAAACGGCCGGACGTAGTCCCGAGCAATACATGCCCCAGCTCAAAGCGGCCGGTATCAAGGTGATCCACAAATGCACGTCCGTGCGTCACGCCCTGAAGGCTGAAAAAATCGGTTGCGATGCGGTCAGCGTGGACGGCTTCGAATGTGGCGGCCATCCGGGTGAGGATGACATCCCTAACTTTATCCTGCTGCCACGCGCTGCGGAAGAACTCACCATTCCATTTGTCGCGTCAGGCGGTATGGCGGATGGTCGCAGCCTGGTGGCGGCTATGGCACTGGGCGCTGATGGCATGAATATGGGTACCCGTTTTCTGGCGACCACAGACGCTCCCATCCATGACAATGTCAAACGGGCCATTGTCGACGCGGATGAACTTCAGACCCGCCTCATTATGCGGAACCTCCGTAACACCGAGCGGGTAATGAACAACGCCGCCGTGGAGGAAATCATCCGCATCGAGAACGCGAAAGCCGGCACCGAAACCATTGACGATATCCGCCATCTGGTCACTGGCGTGAAGGGCAGGCTGGTGCTTCAGGAAGGCAAGATGGATGAGGCAGCCTGGAGTTGCGGCATGGTGGCGGGGCTGATTCACGACATTCCCAGTTGTGAGGAACTGGTTGGCCGAATTATGGACGAGGCCGACAGCATCATTCGCCAGCGCCTGCTGGGAAGTCTGGGAATGGCGTGACAGATTTGTGAGGTTTCCGCGATACACTCTTTAACACCTCGTGATTGTACCGTGATAGCACTGCTTCAGGATGTATGTCGAACCTGCCAGTTAGGCAGGCAAACATTCTTGGGGAGACATCACAATGAACAAGTTCACGACAATCGCAGCAATGGCCCTGTTCGGCTTGATGGCAAGCGCGGCTCAGGCAGATGACATGGCGTCTGAAGATGGCATGATGAAGGATGATATGAAAGGATCAATGGAACACAACGACATGAAGAAAGACGGCATGTCGGATTCCATGGGCCACGACATGAAAAAAGACGGCATGTCCGACGACCACAAGGGCATGAAGGATGACGGAATGGACATGAAGAACGACAAGGCCATGCACGACGATATGACAGACCCCGGTATGGGCAAGGCGAGTGCCACGAACTAACCGGCGGCCATTACGGGATATCAGAGCCAGGAACCTATGACGCGAAACGTACTGATTGTGGAAGACAATCCCGGTATTGGTGAGTTGGTACGGATGCACGTGGCCGACCTTGGCATGAACCCCATCCTGTGCGATCGGGGTGATACCGGATTGGAGCGTTTCCACGAAGGCGATATTGACCTGGTTGTACTGGACCTGATGTTGCCTGGCATGGACGGTCTCTCCGTATGCCGTGAAATCCGCTCCGGCCCGGGGTATGTGCCGGTGCTGATGCTCACGGCGAAAAGCACGGAGCTGGATCGTGTGCTGGGATTGGAGATGGGGGCGGACGATTACCTCACCAAACCCTTCAGCGTGGCCGAACTGTCTGCGCGGGTGAAGGCTCTGTTCCGGCGGGTGGACGCCATGTCGAATTCGTCGGGCGAAACGTCCGGGCCTGAAGAGTCGGGTGAGTTGGACACCGAAGGTTTGCGTATCGATCCGGTTCGGCGCCGTGTGTTCGTATGGGAACAGGAGGTGGAATTGACGGCCCGGGAGTTCGATCTGCTCTGGCACTTTGCCAGCCACCCGGGACGTGTGTTCAGCCGGGTTCAGCTACTGGACAAGGTCTGGGGCTATAACCACGAAGGCTATGAGCACACCGTCAATACCCACATTAACCGTCTGCGCGGGAAGATTGAGCAAGACCCGGCGCGGCCGGAGTTTATTGAAACCGTCTGGGGGGTGGGCTATCGCTTCCGGGACTGAACCATGCTGAAAACGCTCTACACGCGGCTGGCGTTAGGCCTTTTCCTGCTACTGTTGGCCGTTGGTCTGCTGTATACCTTTTTCAGCTTGTATTCCCTGCGGGAGTACAACGCGTCTGTTAATCAGGAACTGCACCGGGATCTGGCGAAAGATCTGGTGGCAGACAGGAATCTGGTCAGTGAAGGGGAACTCGACCGAGGCGCCCTGAAAGAACTCTTTGCGCTGTATATGACCATCAATCCCAGCATTGAAATCTACCTGTTGGATCTGGAAGGCACCATCCTCTCTTATTCCGCTGATCCGGCGAAGATCAAGCGCAAGCAAGTCTCGCTCGAACCCATCCGCCGCCTGATGAACGATATGGACAGCTACCCGGTACTGGGCGACGACCCCCGCAGCCATGACCGGCAGAAAGTCTTTTCCGTAACGCCGGTGCCGTCGATAGACAATCCGGAAGGGTATCTCTACGTGGTGCTGCGCGGTGAGGAGTACGATGCCGCGGAAACCATGGCCCGGGGTGGTCAGTTGGTGGAACTGAGCGCCTGGGCCCTGATCGTCAGTCTGGCGGTGGTGATGATTGCGGGGCTGGCGGTCTTCCGGCTGCTGACGCGCCGGCTGACCTTGCTGACCCGGCTGGTGGAAAATTTCGAGCACAGTGACATGAGCCACCAGGCCCTGGATAGTACCTGGCGGGACCGGCGGCCGGTGGTGCGCGATGAAATTGACTACCTGGGCGCCACCTTCGACGACATGGCCAGCCGTATTGCATCCCAGATCGAACTGCTGACGGAAAAAGACGCCCAGCGACGGCAGCTGATCGCCCAGGTGTCCCATGATTTGCGTACGCCCCTGGCCTCGATGCAGGGCTACATTGAAAGTCTCAAACTCAGGCGCGATCGGCTGACAGCGGACGAGCAGGACCGATTTCTCGACATTGCCCTCAAGGAGGGCCGCCGGCTGAGCCGCCTGGTGGATGAGCTGTTTGAACTTGCGGCCCTTGAGGCCCGGGAAAAGCAGCCCGTGCCGGAACCCTTTCCTTTGGCGGAATTGGTGTACGACGTGGTCCAGAAGCATGGACAAGAGGCGAGCACCCGGCAGCTGGAACTTGTGGTGGATGGCGAGCCGGACCTTCCTCTGGCGTACGCTGACCTGGCCATGACCGAGCGGGTACTGGATAACCTTATCGGCAATGCCATTGCGTACAGTCCCTCTGAGGGCCGCATTGAAGTGGTGTTAGGGCAGGCGGACGGACTGCCGCAGGTCTACGTTCACGACAGTGGCCCGGGTATTCCAGAGCAGGACCTGCCCCATATTTTCGACCCTTTCTACCGTGGCGAATCGTCCGGTGGTTCCGGCCACGCCGGCCTGGGGCTGGCCATCGCCCGCAGAATCATGACTCTTCAGGGCGGTGATATCAGCGTTGAGAACCTGAGCTCCGGCGGCGCATCTTTCTGCATACGCTTGCCGGTAGGGCCACCCAAATAGACTGCCTGCATCCGTAATGATCTCTCCGGCGTTATACAAACGTAATAAACTGGAGAAAATGGTGTGATGAATTCCGTGCAAACTGGTCACAGTATTCAATAGGCAAGAGGTTAAGGTTATGAAACGGTATCTGTTACTGACGTCTGTCGCGGCAGCGATCGCACTGACCGGTTTCCAGGTTGGTGCTTCCAAGGGGACGGAATCAAAATACGCCCCGGATGATCCTGACCTGGCGGTTGCCACGTTCGCTGGCGGCTGCTTCTGGTGTGTGGAAGCGGCATATGAAGAGAAAGTGCCCGGCGTTGTTGAGGCGGTGTCCGGCTATAGTGGCGGCGACGAGAAGAACCCGAACTATAAACAGGTAGCTGGTGGTCGCACAGGCCATACTGAGGCGGTGCAGGTCTACTACGATCCTGATGTCATCACCTACGAAGGCTTGCTCCAAGGCCTTTGGCGCACAGCCAACCCCACCGACGTGAAAGGCCAGTACGTGGACCGGGGCAAACAGTACCGGCCGGCGATTTTCTACCACAACGACGCCCAGAAGCGTGCTGCCGAGGCCTCGATAAAGGCACTGGAAGAATCTGGTCGCTACGATCATCCGGTCAAGATTGAAGTGGTTCCTTTCGAAGCGTTCTACGACGCAGAGGAATACCATCAGGACTACTACAAGAAGAACCCGGTGCGGTACCAGTTCTACACCTTCAACTCCGGTCGCTACCAGTTTATCGAAAAGGTCTGGGGCGAGGACGAGAAAGTGGATTACGCTCAATATCGTCCTGAGAACAACGGGGGTTCCGCACAGGCGACTGTCAACAAAGCGTCTGGTGGCAGTACCGGCATGAACCTCAGCCGGGTTGAGGCGTTCAATCCGGATACGTTCACCAAACCTGACGAAAAAACCCTCAAGGCGCGCTTGACGGAGGAGCAGTACGACATCACCCAGGAGGACGGCACCGAGCCTGCCTACCAAAACGAGTATTATGATGAAAAACGGGCCGGTCTCTACGTGGACATTGTTTCCGGTGAGCCGCTGTTCTCCTCTCGTGACAAGTACAAATCCAACACGGGTTGGCCCAGCTTTACCAAACCGATCAGTCCGGACATGGTGGTGGAGAAAGAGGACAACACCTTCTTCATGACCCGCACCGAGATCCGTAGCCGCTATGCGGATTCCCACCTCGGGCATGTGTTCAACGACGGCCCGGCGCCAACGGGATTGCGTTACTGCATGAACTCGGCCGCGCTCCGGTTCATCCCGTTGGAGAACATGGAAAAGGAAGGATACGGTGCGCTGATCAGTGAAGTGAAAGAAGCCAACCGTACCGCTTCCAACTAAGCAAACACGTTACAGCCAGAGATCCCGGATGGGGGTCTCTGGCGAAAAATGGTGCTGGACCTGCGCCATCAGCAGTTCGGCGCTGGCCAGCGCGTCCACCACGGCATTGTGTGGTGGGTAGTGTGGCAGCCCATATCGCAGCCGGCTGTCTGCCAGCCGAATCGAGATCGGCCGCTGGCCCCTCAACCTCTGCCACCAGGAGGGTTTCCGATTGGGATGCAGGTAAGCCTCAATGGCCATGGTATCCATCACCGGAAAGCGTATTTCCTCCCCGATTCTCCACTTCAGCGCCATGTTCAGGAATGGACGTTCGATATTGCGGTAGTGCACCACCGGTACGCGCCCGGCCAGGCTTTCCAGAAACTCGTCCAGTACGTCGGCCAGGTCAGGGGCCTTGTCGACATCGGTATGGGTTATGCCATGTATCGTGACAGAGGTCTGGTGTAGCGGCAGTTGCGGTTTCACCAGCCAGTGTCGCGAACCACTCAGTTGCACTCGGTCAAGGGTAAAGGGCACTACTCCGATGCTGACGATGGAGTGCCTGTCAGGGTCCAGGCCGGTGGTTTCGAAATCCACGGCTACAAACGGGACTTCGCTCAGAGGCGTTTCCGGCGCCACACAACCTGCCTCGTAGAACGTCTTCAGTCGCGGGTCTTTCGTTTGTGTTGCCAGTTCCCGGTACTGTTCGGGCCAGGACAAAGTGTCGATCAGTGCTGCCTTGCCATCAGACATTCCGGGTAGCCTGGGGGTTATAGCGGAACTTGAGGAACTTTTGTGCCTGGCTGACCACCTGAAAAGCGTCTTTCAGATGGCTGCGCTCAAACGGCGAAAGGTCTTCCGGCCGCACATTGTTGTCTGGCTCTCGACCTGCTTCGATGGAGAGGGCCTGATGTCGAATACGCACTATCGCAATAAACTCGAAGGCATCCCGAAGGTTATCAACGCCATCCTCCGGAATAAGCTTCGTCTGACCAATGGCTTTGAGCCGGTTGAACGTGTTCTGTGCCCGTGAGCCACAGGCCAGGGCATGTACCCGGATCAGGTCCGACACGGGTGCTGTACCCCGCCGCTTGAGGTTGAAGGTTTTTGCCTGCCTGCCGCTTTCTTCCATGACAAAGGTGCGGAAAAAGCCCAGTGGCGGCGTGCGGTTGAGGGCATTGCGGGCCAGCATGGCCAGGAACCGCTGGCTGTTGCTCGCTTTTTCCGCAATGAAGGTTTTCAGTTCCTCGGTGTATTCGATGCGGCCGTGGATACCGTCCAAGTCGAAGAAAATATTGCTGTTGAGCAGGGCTTCTGCCTTCGGGTTTTCGATCCAGTCAGCGAAGTACTTCTTCCAGACTTTCAGGGGCTGTCGCCATTTCTGGTTGGTGGCCATGATATCGCCGGTGCAGTAGCTGTAGCCGCACTCGGCCAGGCCATCGCTGACAAACTTTGCCAGGGCGAGGAAATACTCGTCGTGTTGCTCCGGATCGAATCTGTCGTCCAGTACCATGGCGTTGTCCTGGTCGGTGACGACCAGTTGTTCGTCCCGGGCCATGGAGCCCAACGCCATAAAACAATAAGGCACCGGTGGCGGCCCCAGCTTCTCCTCACCCAGTTCGAGTAGCCGCTGACTGAAGGTGCGGCCGATGCCCGCCATGGCGCTGCCAATCATATGGGAATTGGCATCTTCACGGACCATGCGCACGAATGTGTTTGGCACCTCTTTGCTCAGGCGCCTCAGGCCCTTGACGTCCTGTTGGTGATAGATATTGCTGACCAGGTAAAGGCTGCTTTGGGATTCATGCTTGACGATATCCGACAGCGCGATGACGCCCCGTACGGTATCGCCTTCCATCACCGGAAGGTGATGCACGTTATTGTGGAGCATGGTCAGCATGGCTTCGAAAATAAAGGCGCTGGTACGGGTGGTAATCAGCTCTTCCGTCATAATGTCGCTGATGGGTGTTTCTGAGGGCAGCGCCTCGCACAGTGCGCGGGTACGCAGGTCGCGGTCGGTTATGATGCCGGAGAGCGTGGGTTTGTCACCGTTTTCGTCCATCAGCAACAGGGCAGACACCCCCCGGTCCGTCATGATGCGCGCTGCCTCCTGAAGGCGGACGGTGTTGGGTGCCATGACAGGCTCGCGCGAAATAAGCCGGGTAACTCGTGCCGTCATTGGCTGGTTGGACTTCTCGCGCCGGGAAAGCGCGGAACGTAGCCGTGAGTGGTTCTCGGTTTCCACAAAATCGGTGAAGCTCTCGTCGTTTTCCCACAAATACTGAAACACCTCGTCAGGAATGAGGTATATCAGGGAATCTTCTAAGGCCTTGGCAGGAAACCGCACCGATTTGTTCATCAACAGGCCAAACTGACCGAAAATCTCACCTTCGGTTATGCGATTGTAGAGTTCCCCTGAACGGCGATAGATCTCGACAGCTCCACTGCGTACATAGTGCAGGTTGGTGTTTGGCTCATCCAGCTTCAGAATGTCTGTACCTGCGCGAAAATAGGCAATTTCGATACTCGATACGATACGGTCCAGAAACTCGTCCGGCATTTCGTCGAATGGAGAGTGCTGGGTCAGATGGTTGCGTATTTCAATCAGCTCTGCCTGCATTGCTCGTTCCTTTTCGCGCCGGTTAGGCCTATAGAATTTATCACGCAATATAGCAGCGGCGTTGTTTTACGGCCATGATGTCCGGTAAGACGATCATACTGAATAGAAAGAGGAGCGGCTTTGCCTGGTATTCGCACATTGGTTCTTGGGGGCATTCGATCTGGCAAAACCGCGCTGGCGGAACGCATTGCCAGCGCCGCCGGTTTACCCGTGGTCTATGTTGCAACGGCGACCGCCGACGACGAAGAAATGACCCGGCGGGTGGCCCGTCACCGGCAGAATCGGCCGCCGGAATGGGGGTTGGCAGAGGAACCCTTGAAGCTGGCCTCCCTGCTGGATGGTTACACCAGGGAACCACAGCCACCGTTGTTGCTAGTGGATTGCATGAGCCTGTGGGTGAGCAACCTGTTGTTTGCCGGCGACGAGGTGTTCGACCGTGAGCGTGCCGCCTTCCTGCGGGCACTGGAGAACTACCCGGGCCAAATCGTGATTGTCAGTAATGAAGTGGGCCTGGGTACCATTGGCATGGACCCTCTCACCCGCCGTTTCTGCGATGAACTGGGTTGGCTCAACCAGGATCTTGCCGCCTGCTGTGAGCGGGTGATGATGAGCGTGGCGGGGCTGCCGCAAACGTTGAAAGGCTGATTATCCGCCGTGCATTTGCAGGCAACTGAGCAGGCCATGTTCCGAGAGGTCCACGCGGATACGGCTGCGGCAGGCGTAGGGGACGGTTAGCGCTGAAAAAGAGCGTTCAGTAGGGATGCCCATTACTTCCGCCAGGAGCATGCGAATCACGCCGCCATGGCACACCACGAGTACCCGCTTTCCTGCCGCTTGCGTTTGCCAATCCTGCCAGCCGCTGCTGACCCTTTGCCGGAATTCGGTTATAGCCTCACCACCGGGCGGAGGGTAACGAACCGGGTCGCTCCAGAAGCGGGTCAGTGCCTCGGGCGTATCGGCCATGATGTTCTCGGAGGTTCTGCCCTCCCAATCACCAAAAGCAATCTCCCGCAGCCGTGGCTCCTGGTGCAATGGAATCTGACGTTGCTCCGCCAACTGTTCTGCGAAGATGCGACAGCGCAGCAGTGGGGAGGTGATGATCACATCCCACTGGTCATCGTCCCTGATGGCCGCGTTCATCTGTTGCCAGCCAGTGTCGCTCAGTGGATCATCCTTGCTGCCCCGGAACATGGGCCCGCCGGCAGGTTCGCCATGACGGATCAGGTCGAAAAACGCAGTGGTGTTCTGGTTATTGGTCATCCCCGCTTCAGTCCTCGTTCTTATCAGTCACGCCGGCGTCAGCGAAGCTGGCCATCTGATTGTGCAGGGCACAGGCACTGCGAAGCAGCGGAACCGCCACCGCTGCGCCGCTGCCTTCACCCAGGCGCATGCCCAGATCCAGCAACGGCCGGGCATCCAGTGCGTCCAGTACCGCCTGATGCCCCGGTTCCGCCGAACGATGCGCGAACAACAGCCATTCCCGGAGATTCGGCTGTTGGCGCACGGCGACCAGCGCCGCGACGGAAACGATAAATCCATCCACCAGTACGGGAATGCCGCGCGCCGCGCCACCCATAATGGCGCCTGCCAGCGCGGCAATCTCGAACCCGCCGAGGGAGGCCAGCACCGCCAGGGGATCGCGGTTGTTGCCATGCCTGGCCAATGCCCGGGCGATGACCTCGCACTTTCGAGACACGCCGGCTGCATCCAGCCCCGTGCCCGGCCCGGTCAGATTTTCCGGGCCTTGTTCCA
>PBRG01000083.1 GCA_002726615.1 Marinobacter sp. | reverse complement strand
CCAGGTACTCGTCGCCGAGGTTGATGCCCCCGACAAATCCCACGTCACCATCACAGACCAGCAGTTTTCGGTGATTGCGGAAGTTGACCTGCAGGCGCATGCGGCGAAAATTGCCGTCCCCGAACGAGGCAACCTTTGCGCCGGCGGCGGCCAGTTCCCGGAGGTACTTCCTCGGCAGCCAGACACTGCCAATGTCGTCATAGAGGAACCAGACCTGAACGCCCTGGGCCAGCTTACGCTTCAGGATCGACTTGATGCGTTGGCCGACCTTGTCGGAGCGAACGATGTAGAACTCCAGCAGAATATAGTGTCGGGCGTTTTCCATGGCATCGAACAGCGCCTCAAAGGTGGCTTCTCCATTCTTGAGGAGGTCGCACCGATTACCGGTGGTAAACGGCTGCCGGCCCAGTTTGCAAAGTACCTGGAGCTCGTCCGGAAAATGTTCGTCGGCGCGCTTGCTGATCGCAGCTGTCTGCCGTTCGAAATGGTTGAGCAATTCCGTCAGCGCGGCATCGCCGGTGCGTCTGGCCCTGATATAACCGCCGAACCGGTTGCGTCCGAACAACAGGAACATGGGAACGGCGATGTAGGGCAGGCCGATCAGCGCCAGAATCCAGGCGATGGCCCCCTGTGCCACACGATAGGTCATCAGTATCCGATAGATGCAGGCAGCCGCAGCCAGATAGATCAGGGCCAGTGCGAGGGGCAGCCAGGGCACATCTGCGATGCTCATTCCGGCGCGTCTCCATTGTCGATGTTCAGGTGGCGGGCGCGGTACTGGGCCGGTGCCATCCCGGTCCAGCGTTTGAACGCACGGCTGAAGGCGCTGAGCTCGGAAAAACCCAGCAGGAACGCGATTTCGCCCAGTGCGTAATGGTCCGACGCCACGTAGCGCATGGCTTTGTCCTTGCGCACTTCCTCCACCAGATCGTGAAATCCAAGCCCTTCCTTTTTTAGCCGTCGATACAGTGTTTGCCGGCTCATATGGCACTGTTTCGCCAGAGTGTCGGCGTCAATGCGATCGGTGGACATCTGACGTGAAATCAGTCGCCGGATCTTGCGGCCGAAGGTGCGCCTGCTTTGCAGCCGGGCCAGCACTGCGTTGACCTGTTTCAGCACGGCGGAATAAACGTATGGGTTGCGATGGGGAATCGGATGGCTCAGGTGGCCGCTACTGAAGGCGAGGCGAGTTGCGCCACAGCCAAAAAACACCGGGCCACCCAGTAATCGCTGGTATTCGCCAGCATAGACTGGTTTGGGGTGGGCGATCTCGGCCCAGTCGGCAACAATGGACGGATGAATGAAATGCCGGGTGCGGCATAAAGCCGCCGCCACCGTCCGGTCCATATCCTGGCGACAGTAGTGCCCGGGGGTGTCCGCCTGCCAGGTCAGGATGGCCTGCTCGCCGGTTTGTTCAAAACTCAGGATCACCGATTCGTTGATCAACCGGTGCAGGCGAACATACTGGGTAACGGCCTCGCCGAGAGTGTCGCAATTGAAAAACACGTGGCCGACCAGCCCCATTCGGTCAGGATCGACCACCTGGCCGGCATGGAGGCCAACGGCAGGGTCGCCGGTGACTTTTTCGGCATGCTCCCACAGGTGGTAGTGTCGCTCGGCCGGAATGCGCAGGTCCGGGTCTGCCAGCTCGTTTTTATTGAACCCGGCGATCCGCTCAACGGCGGAAATGTCCAGCACGCCTTGGCGGTCCAGGTAGTGAACCAGGGCCAGCGTGCTCGAGGCTGCAACCAATGGCGATGTGGTGGCTTTTGCCTGGGGTGAGTTCACGGTCACCTATGATTGAGAGTTAACAGGAATTCATCGGTGCTGATACAAAATGTCAAACCTGTGGGACAGCCTGTCAACGGTTTGTTGTCCCAACAACGATAGCATTAAGTCATTGAGTATTCTCACTCGCACATCTGGATTGGAGGTGTTTTCATGGAACTGGAAATTTTTGTGCCCCATAACGAGCTGGAGCGCTCCAATATCGCCGCTTTGGCTGAGTACCTGAACAGCATGTACTACTGCTAATCAGTTTCTGCAAACGTTTATGACCTGAGCCGGGGGAGACCCCGGCTTTTTTTTGCCTGAAATAGCTGGCCGGTTGTCGGGCAAGGCTGCGGTTTGCCCTTGTGCCAATAACATTCGATGGTAATGTAGTCGGCTTAACGATAGCAGCCCATTCTCACACGAACCTATCCGGCGACTCCAGGAGGTCCTGACCATGAGTGTTGAACTCAATCACCGTATTACCGGCGAAGGTCCGCCATTGATCCTTCTCCATGGCCTGTTTGGCTCGCTGGAAAATCTGGGTGGCATCACCCGTCGCCTGCAGGACCAGTGGCAGATTCATGCTCTGGATCAGCGCAATCACGGCGCTTCTCCCCATACCGACACCATGGATTACCCGGCTATGGCCGACGATGTGTTGGCTTACATGGACGCTCAGGGTCTGGAAAAGGCGTCTATTCTGGGCCATTCCATGGGTGGAAAGACCGCGATGCAGGTGGCGTTGCAAGCTCCGGGCCGGGTTGAGCGGATTATCGTGGCGGATATCTCGCCGGTAACCTATAAACCTCGCCACGATGCGGTGCTGGAGGGGTTGACCTCAGTGGATTTGGGCTCGATCCGCACGCGACAGGATGCCGACAGTGTGCTGGCGGACTATGTAGAGGAGCTTGGTGTCAGGCAGTTTCTGCTGAAAAACCTGGTGCGGGTGGGGGATGACGAACGAAGCCGGCATCCGGGACCGTACCGTTGGCGGCTGAACCTACCGGTGATTGAGCAATGTTACCCCCGCCTTGCGCAGGCACCGGAGGGGGACGGGCCGTTTGAAGGTCCGGTATTGTTTATCAAGGGGGCCGATTCGGCCTATATCCAGGAGAAGCATCGCGACGACATCCGCCAGCGCTTTCCCGCAGCGGACTTGCGAATCATCACCGGTACCGGGCACTGGCTGCACGCAGAGAAGCCCGACAGCTTTGCGGCGCTTTGCCGACGTTTCCTCACCGAATAGCGCCTGGTGACGACGGATGCCTGCCAGTTTAGCCGCCGGCGGGTGTCTGATAAGGTTACGGAATCGTATCTGACAGGAACGGGCATCCTCTATGAAGTGGCTTCTGGGCGCATTGCTGATTGGTTTTCTGGTGCTGGGTGGTTTCCTGTTGTCGCCATCTCCCATCAACAGTCAGGCCTGGAACGCCCCTTCGCCGCAGCCGTTGACCGGTAAGCTGGCTCCCAACGAACGCCTGAGACTGGCAGACCTGTTGGCCAGGGGAGAGGTTTACGGTCCGGAAGACACCACTGTGGATGATGACGGCATTCTCTACACGGGCACGCAGGATGGCTGGATTGTCCGGGTTAAACCGGAAGGCCAGACGGAGAAGTGGCTGGAAACCGGAGGCCGGCCCCTGGGCATGGTGTTTGATCGTCACGGCAACCTGATCGTGGCGGATGCCTGGAAGGGACTTCTCTCCATTGCGCCGGACAAGACCGTTACCGTGCTGACCCGAGAGGCGGAGGGCTTGCCTTTCCGATTCACCGACGATGTGGACATTGCCCCGGACGGTCGCATCTACTTTACGGATGCCAGTTCGCAATTCCGTCTACCCGAGTATCGGCTGGATTTGCTGGAAATGCGCCCCCACGGTCGCCTGCTTCGCTATGATCCGGCCACACGTAAAACCGAGGTGTTGCTCAGCAACCTGCATTTCGCCAACGGCGTGGCGGTGTCGCCGGACGGAGAGTACCTGTTGGTGAACGAAACCTGGAAGTATCGAATTCTCAAATACTGGATCGGTGGTCGTTATCCCGGGCAGGCGGAAGTGTTCGCCGATAACCTGCCTGGTTTCCCCGACAACCTGGCGGTCGACCACGAAGGCCGCTTCTGGGTTGCGTTTCCCACGCTCCGGAACTCCCAGATGGATACCCTGCACCGGCAGCCATGGTTGAAGGACCTGCTGGCCAAGTTGCCGGACTACTTCAAGCCGAAGCCCCAGGAATACGGGCTTGTCGTGGCCATGGACGAGGACGGCAGCGTGATTACCAGCCTTCACGATACCAAGGGTAGCCATCTTCAGGAGATTACGTCGGTCAATCCCCATGATGGTCACCTCTACTTTGGTTCACTTCACAACGACCGTATCGGCCGGCTAGCCTTGTCGGCTATTCCGGAGCTGGGAGGCAGCAGCAATGAGTGAATCTGGTCCGGTGAACTGGGATCTTCCCGAACCGTTCACCATGACCATCGACGTTCGGGATGCGGATACCGACAGGCTCGGGCACGCCAACAACGTGGTGTATGTGCGCTGGCTTGAAGATATCAGTTGGCAGCACATCGACAGCCTGGGCATGACCTGGGAGCTGCATGAAAAAACCGGCAAAGCCATGGCTATTACCCGCACCGAAATCGATTATCTGGCGTCCGCCAATGCGGGCGACCGGCTGGTGCTGGGCACTTGGCTGACTGGATTTGATGGACGCTTTCGTTCAGCGCGGCAATTCCAACTGGTGCGTGAATCAGATGGCAAGACCCTGGTGCGGGCAGTATCCACCCATGCCTGTGTCAGCATGAAGAGTCAGAGGCCCTCGCGGATGCCCGCCGAATACACCGAAATTCTCGGCGGCGCGATGGTGCCCGGTGGTCGCGGCTTTGATACCACACCCTGAGGATTCTGCTAGTCTGAACAGATGATCCCGTCCCTGAAGCTGTCTGGAGAGCCCCATGGAAAACACCGTTGATCCGAATTCTGGTCATGCCATGCGTCACGTGGTCTACGACCACTTCGGCGATACTGACGTACTGCGGATCGAAAGCTCCACCATTCCCGAACCGGGCGCCGACGAAGTGTTGCTCAGGGTGGCTGGCGCAGGATTGAATCCCATCGACTGGAAAACACGGAAAGGTCTGGGGTTTGCCGCCAGGCAGATTGAAGACCACCTGCCGTGGACGCCCGGCTACGATGTTTCGGGCGAAGTGATTGCGGTTGGTCCTGACGTGACCACGTTGGCACCAGGCGATCGGGTGATGGGCATGGTGGGCTTCCCGGCTGGCGGAGGAGGTTATTCCCAATACACGGTGGCGCGCGCCGATGAGCTCGCCATTGTGCCGGAGGAACTGGACCTGGTAACCGCCGGCGCTTTGCCGCTGGCCGCGCTGACCGCCTGGCAGGCGCTGTTCGAAGTGGCGGAACTGGAGGCCGGTCAGAAAGTGCTGATTCACGCCGGTGCTGGCGGAGTCGGGCATTTTGCGGTGCAGTTTGCGCTTGAGCGGGGCGCCCATGTGATTGCCACTGCGTCTTCCAGTAATCGTGATTTCCTGGCGGCCTTTGGGGTCCATGAGGTGATTGATTACCACACCACCGACGTTGTAGACGAGTGCTATGGTCTGGACGTGGTGCTGGATCTGGTCGGCGGCGAAGCAGGCAAGCGTTCTCTGCATACCCTGAGCGAGCACGGCGTACTGGTCACGATTCCCACCGTGACGGCGGATGACATCATAACCGCGGCGGAGTCCCTTGGGCTGAGAGCCCATGGCATGACCGTCCGCCCCGATGTGTTTCATCTCGATGAAATCGCCGAACTGATCGAAGACGGCGATGTACGTGTTCATATCGACAAGGCCTTCCCGCTGGATCAGGTCGCTGATGCCCATCGCTTGCTGGAGGGCGGGCACGTCCGGGGTAAGCTGGTCCTGGACTGCGGGGCCCGCTGATAGGCTCTCAGGTTGGAGCGGGTTCCGGTGACTGGTCTGGTGGCTGTTCCGGTGACTCCCCGGTATCCCGCTCCTTGCGTTCCTTCCTCGCCTGGGGTGGCACCAGGCTCACCAATGTCCAGTCTTTCTCGGGCTTGATGGCCGCCATGCTCTTGACCGGCGTGATGTGGTCGCGGCTGTTCAGTACAAACAGTACCATCGCCTGACGATCGTATTTGTCCAGGAAATCCTCGAACGTAAATTCGTCGCTGAGCTGGGTGGTTTTCACCGAATAGTCCTGGCTGGCAAGGCTGGCGAGCTTGGCATAGCTCACACCGCCAAAAAGCCCCCTCGTCAGCTGTATTTTCTCGGCGGTCTGGTGCCGGGCCTTCTGGTCCTGATCACCTTCGGCCAGGGTCAGCACTGAATCTTTTCCGAACCAGTCCAGGAAATGATAGGTTGCCAGGGAGTTCATGTGCTTGTAGGGGGAAATAACCAGCAGGTTACCAATGCCGGTGAGATCCAGGTGGGTCGACGCATGTTCCGACACCGGGTTGCCAAAATACACCTGCAGGTTCTCCATGCGCGCCTGTTTGACGTTTTCCCAGTTGGTGTCCGCCAGGGTAACGGGGACGTCCAGCTTCTTCAGCGCCAAGCCGATTTTGCGGGCCACCGGGTTGGCGCCGAGAATCAGGAACCCATATTCCGCCGGCTCGGCGACCTTCAGCAACCTCGCCAGCGGCCTTGCGGTAAGGCTCTGCAGGGTGACGGTGGCGATGATCAGCATGAATATCAGTGGTACCAGAGCCCCGGCGCTTTCATAGCCCAGTTTCTGCAACTGAAACGCAAACAGCGCGGATACGGCAGCGGCTACGATGCCACGGGGGGCGATCCAGCTCAGGAACAATTTATCGCGCCAGTTGAGACTGGTGCCAATGGCCGACAGGAAGATGCTTGCCGGGCGTGCGACCAGCATCAGCAACGCCAATACGGCCACCAGGCCCCAGCCCAGTTGAGCGATGGCCTCGAACTCCACCCGTGCCGCCAGGATGATGAAGAGAGCTGAGATCAGCAGTACGCTCAGGGATTCCTTGAATTCGAGGATGCTGTCGATGGGGACCTGCTTCATGTTAGCCATCCAGATGCCCATCACAGTAACCGTCAACAGGCCGGATTCGTGGGCCATCTCATTCGACAGGGCATAGACCCCGAGCATGAACGTCAGCGTGCCGGCGTTGTGAAGGTATTGCGGCAGCAGGTGCTTGCGCAGCGCGATACCGTTCAGCCAGCCCGCGACAGCGCCAATCAGGAAGCCCACTGCCAGGGTCTTGCCAAAAATATACAGCGAGTGGCTGAATACGTTGCCCTGGCCCCAGGACACAATGCCCTCGAAGACCAGTACCGCCAGAAGGGCGCCCACTGGATCGATGATGATGCCCTCCCAGCGCAGAATATTGGCCAGTTTTGCATCCGGTCGTACGGATCGGAGTAGAGGGGCGATGACAGTAGGGCCTGTGACGATGGATATGGCGCCAAACAGGAGAGCCACTTCCCATGACACATCAAGGATCCAGCGGGCAGCCAGGGTGCCAATGATGCAGGTGACAATGGAACCGACGGGAATCAGGTTGCGGACCATTTTGCCATGGCCGCGGATTTCGTCGTAGCGGAGAGTCAGGCTGCCTTCAAACAGGATGATGGCAACAGCCAGGGAAATGACCGGGAACAGCAGCTCTCCAAATACGATTTCGGGGTCCAGAAATCCCAGTAGCGGCCCTGCGGCAAGGCCACCGGCCAACAGGAACAGGATGGCCGGCATGCGAACCCGCCAGGCTAGCCACTGGCAAAACAGGGAGAGCACACCGATGCAAGCAAGAAGAAAGACAGTGCTGACGGTCATAATGGGGTCAGTTCCGTTGAAGTATGGGTTTAATTCTGTAGTCCCGCAGGAAAGTCTGCTGTCTTATCGGAATTGGCCTTGCGCGCCATGCGAGCCAGCAACCGCGCCGCCGCAAAGAAACCAAAGCTGGCTGTGACAGGGCTGGCAGCACCAAACCCGGAGGCACAATCCAAACGGACCGGGCCCTCGGTGGCAGGCTTTTGGAGGCAAACCTCACCGTCCCCTGCAGGATACGTGAGCTGTTCCAGTGAGTACACGGCTTCAATCCCGAAACGCCGCTTGGGATTGCGAGAGAAACCGTACTCCCGACGGAGTGTATTACGAACCTTGGCCAACAATGGATCCTGTGTGGTTTTGCTCAGGTCACTGACGCGGATCTGGGTCGGGTCCATCTGACCGCCGGCGCCGCCAGCACACACCAATGGAATCTTGCGCCGCTGGCAGTGTGCAATCAGCCCAGCCTTGGCTTTGACGCTGTCGATGGCATCGACCACCCCTGACATCTCCGGGGTAATCAGTTCATCGACGTTTTTCGTGTTCAGGAATCCGAAATGGACCCGAATGTCACCCTCCGGGTTGATCGACCGCAAACGGTCTGCCATGGCGTCCGTCTTGGTGCGCCCGTACTGCCCGGTAAGAGCGTGGAGCTGGCGATTGGTATTGGACACGCAGATATCGTCCATGTCGATCAGCGTCAAGGTGCCGACTCCGGAGCGGGCAAGGGCTTCTGCCGCCCAGGAGCCCACGCCACCCAATCCGACGATGGCAATGTGAGCGTGACGGAAGTGCTCCAGGGCCCGGCGGCCATAGAGTCGTTCGATACCGCCGAAGCGGAAATGGAAGTCGTCACCCGTCATGCTGCATCTCCGGAGAAAAGTCACGATTGTAACCCAGCCCTGGCGACTGTCTCTAATCAGTCGTCGGATATCGTATTGATGGAGAGAAATGAACAGGCATAAAAAAGGCCACGCAAGAGCGTGGCCTGTAAGCAAGTGCCCAACCCGACGGGGGGTGGGCCGGACTAGTTCAGAGACACTAATCAACGTAATCAGTATCGTTCATCAATCTGTCGTTCAGAAGGTCACAAACTGACAAAGGTCGGTCATTTCCGGCCAAGGCTGCGGTAGGTCGGTACAGTTTCAGGTTCATTCGCCTCAGCGTATAAAGGGGTTCAATAAGCGAGTGAATGTGCCGGTTAATTTAACCGGTGCGCTGAGCACAGACAGGGTAATGCAGTCTTCGCAGCCAACCGCAACGGGTTTGTGCTCGTCTTCTTGATTGAGTACCACGAAGTCCCACTGGTTGAACACACCATTCTGGTCCGCGAACGCACCCTGTAGCACGATAGTGGTTTCGTTCCCTCTGTGGGTATGCGCGGGTGCCTTTCCACCGGCTGCCAACTTCTGAAGCACCACCTGCTCGTTCTGGCCGGGAAACCGTTCGCTGATGTCCAGAACACTGACATCGCCGAGCTGACGTTTCCAGGGCAGCGCGTCGAGATCGTCGCCCAACAACTTTTGAAGTGGGCTCATGCGCTTGGCTTGTGTACTAATGTAGTTCTCCGTCATGTCAGGCTCGCTGTCTATGCGTGACAGGATAGAGTCAAACATGTCCGATGAAACGCCGACCTGGGGCTGACTTTCCATCATTACGGCACCGAGGCTGTCGAGGGTATCCACACGGCTGCGACAATGGGGGCACTGGTCAAGATGGAGACGAATGCACAGTGCGTGGGGCTCACTGAGATTGCCTGCACTGAATTCCATCAGGGTAAGTGTGTCTGGGTGGTGCCGTGTCATACGTTCTGGTCCTGCAAAATCACTTTCAGTTTGTTCAGCGCCAGGCGTACCCGGCTTTTTACGGTGCCTAGCGGTATGTTGAGCTCGTCCGCCACCATCTGGTGTGACTTGCTTTCCATGTAGACCTTGGCGATTACCGTAATCTGTTCTTCCGGCAGGTGACTGAGGGATTCTCGCACGCGACGTTCAGACATCAGGCGGTGCAGCGACGTAACCGGTTCGTCGTCGTTTTCGCCGGGAATCTGCCACAGATCTTCCGTTTCAACGGGCATCTCCGCACTCGTGCGTTTCATCTTGCGCAGCATATCAATGCGTTGGTTCCGCGCGATGGTGAAAATCCAGGTCGACGCGGCTGCTTTTCGCCAGTCGTAAAGACATGAACGGCGCCAAATTGACACAAAGACCTCTTGCACCAGCTCTTCAGCGTGACTCGCCATGCCGTTGGCCATCGCGTAGTACTTGATCTGGGGACCAAAGTGCTCGAACAGAGCATGATAGGCCTGCCGGTCCTGATTTCTTCCCACTTTCTCCAGTAGCTGGCTCCAAGGGTCCTTGCGGCCCTCAGCCCGTGCTGGTTTCTGATCCAGTGTGGACACCGGACGCTCCTTGACAGTCGCATGATTTGGCATTGTTGTGTTCATCATTCTATGCACTCGCCCCGGGTTTGTCAGTCACCTTATGTACGGGGGAGCTGGACAGCTGGATCTGCTTTTACCGGCGATTTTCTTTCTGGCTTCGCTGCCGCCGGGTGTCGGCTGCAGGGAGATTGCTGACCGCTATCATCACGGCTACTCTTTTGCAGGTATTTATTCAGGAACGCTTGGCCAACATGAATGCTCCCGGAAAGACTGGCAATCTGCCTGTTATTCGCGCTCACTACGCCGATATCCTTTGCCAGTTGGCGGAAGAAAAGGGTGCTGCGCGTCCCGAGCTGCTGCGCTCGGCTGATATTCGCCCAGCCATGTTGGGGCACCCGGACAACTTCATCACCGTGGCGCAGTTCAGTAGTCTTTGTCGCTCGGCATTGGCGTTGAGTCACGATCCGGCCCTGGGGCTGGAGTATGGTAAGCGCCTGAAGTTCACTACCCACGGCTCCCTGTCACAGGCCGCCATCAGCTGTGACAACATTGGCCAGGCGCTTACGGTGCTGATCAAGTATTTCCGTATCCGGTTCGTGTATATGAATCTGAGCTTCTTTACCGAGGGCAGCGACGCTGTGCTGCAACTCGACATCATGCACGCTCTGGATGATCTGCATCGGTTCAATGCAGAAGTGGTGCTGGCCTCGTTGATGGATGTGAACCTGCTCTTGTTCGGGCGCCGCCTGCTTGAGGGTGGAAGTTGTCGACTGAATTATCCGCCACCTGAATATGCCCCGGCCTATGAGTCGCTGTTCGGCAACCGTATTCGATTCGACGCCGGCGCCAATCAGCTCCGTTTTCGCAAGGAATTTCTGGAACTGCCAATTTCCCTGTCCAATCCCGTAGCGCGTCGGGTAGCAGAAGCGCAATGCCAGGAGGAAATGCGATCGCTGGAAGCGACCACATCGATCCCCGAGCGCGTGGGGCGGTTGCTGGAATCGGTACGGGATGGCCGGCTTCCGGGTATTGATTCCGTGGCGGCGCAACTGGGTGTGTCACCCAGGACGCTGCGCCGTCAGCTCAGTGCCGAAGGCCTGAAATTTCAGGGCATCCTCGATGACATCCGCCACCGGCGTTCCCTGGAGCTGCTTCGGCGCACCGACCTCGGGATCGATGACATTGCCTATCGCCTGGGGTATAGCGACCCGTCCAATTTTGGCCGGGCTTTCCGCAAGTGGGAGGGGCTGTCGCCCTCGGTCTGGCGCGCAAGCAAGGCCTGATCCGGATTATTCTTCCAGATAGGTATAGCCGCCAAGGCCGTTTTCCAGTTCTTCCAGCAGACTCGTCTGTACGTCGTCCGGCAGTCCGCTGGCGGCAAATTTCTGCTGGTAGGCCCGAAGCAGGGCGGTGGGTTCGAAGTTTACATACTGCAGCACCTTGGCCACGGTATCGCCATGGATTGGCTCACTCACGGTATGGCCGCCGCCGGGGTTGCGTCGTACATCCACCGAATGGGTGTCGCCGAACAGGTTGTGCATGTCACCGAGGATTTCCTGGTAGGCGCCGGTCATGAAAAAGCCCATTAGCATGGGTTCTTCCGGGGCTTCTTCAGGCAGTGGGAAGGTGGTTTCGATACCTTGGCCGTCCACGTATCGGTCAATTCGCCCGTCGGAGTCACAGGTAATGTCCTGGATGACCGCACGACGGGTGAGGGGACGATTCAGTCCGTTCACAGGCATGATCGGGAAAATCTGATCAATACCCCACACGTCCGGCAGCGACTGGAACAGAGAAAAGTTTACGAAGAGCTTCTCTGCCAGTTTTTCATTAAGCTCATCAATGATCTCCCGGTGCGCGCGATTCGCGGAGTTCAGCTGTTTTCTCAGCGCCCGGCAGCAGGTGGTGTAGAGCGTTTCCGCCCGTGCGCGGTCCGCCAGTGACAACAGGCCGTGGGCAAACTGGGTGTGGACATCCGCCATGGCGTGGAGCACGTCGTGGTAGATCTCAGCCAGAGAACGGCGTGACGCCTCATCCCGCAGGCTCTCCAGGTCGCGCCACAGATCCTGCAGCGGTGCCGGGGCATCACTGACCGGTTGTTCGGTTGGGCGCTTGTCGGGCACCTCCCGGTCAATCACATTGGTCACAAGTACCGAGTGATGAGCCGTCAGCGCACGGCCGGATTCGCTGATCAGGTTGGGGTGGGGAATGCCCGCCCGATCGCACTCCGATTGCAGGATATGAATCACGTTGTACGCGTATTCGTGTACGCTGTAATTCATCGAACAACTGCTGCGTGAGCGGGTGCCCTCGTAGTCCACGCCGAGCCCACCGCCAATATCGACCGTGCCTACCGGTGCCCCCATGTGGCGCAACTCACTGTAGAAGCGGGCGCACTCGCGCAGCCCGGTCTGGATGTCACGGATATTGGCAATCTGCGACCCCAGGTGAAAATGCAGCAACTGAAGGGATTCCAGGGCCCCGGCACCGCGCAGGGTCTCGACCACATCCAGCACCTGGCTTGCGGACAGGCCGAATTTCGACTTTTCACCGCCGGTGTTCTGCCAGTTGCCTTTGCCGATGGTGGCCAGCCGTGCGCGCACGCCAATCAGCGGTGTCACTCCCAGACGGCGGGCTTCCTCGAGAATGAGCGGCAGCTCTGATTGTTTTTCCACCACAATGAATACCCGGTGCCCCAGCTTCTGCCCGATCAGCGCCAGCCGGATATATTCGCGGTCCTTGTAGCCATTGCAGACAATCACCGACTCCCGCTGGCGCGACAGTGCCAGAACCGCCATTAACTCCGGCTTGCTGCCGGCTTCGAGGCCAATCTGGTTATCGCTGGCGGCCGGTTCGGCGCAGAGCAGTTCCTCAACCACCCGGCGCTGCTGGTTGACCTTGATCGGGTAGACGGCGGTGTAGCCTCCCTGGTAGCCGTGTTCACGAGCGACCTTGTTAAACGCGCCACACAGCTTGTTGACCCGATCATGGAGAATATCGGTAAAGCGGATTAACACCGGAAGCTGGACACCCTCACTGACCAGGGAGCGGGTAAGGTCGGGCAGGTTGATGTCCTCGCCGCTGTGCCCCCGGTCGGGTCTTATCAGTACCTCGCCACGGGCATTCACATCGATATAGCCATCGCTCCAGTGGGCGATGTTGTACACCTTGTGGGCGGCGCTGAGGGTTGGTTCGCTCATGGGGCTTTCCTGTGCTGAGTCCGCAGCCGGCAACGGGCCGGCCTATGGCGCTCATTGTATGGATTCCGCCGCCTCGCTAAAAGAACAACACCCGAAAAACAAGGCCCGGAGGTAATGATAGTCCTTTAGGTGTGGTGGTTACGGACCTACAATACCCTCAATACGAACAGGCTCAACGCGCACATCCGGAGACACGACATGACTGCACTGAACGATGGCTGGTTTACCGAAGTATTCCAAGACCAGGGAACCGCCTTTTCCCTGCAGGTGAAGAAAAAATTGCACGAAGAACAAACCGACTTCCAGAAGCTGGAAATCTGGGAAACCGAAACCTTCGGCAACCTGATGGTGCTCGACGGCTGCGTGATGCTGACCACCAGAGACAACTTCCTCTATCACGAGATGATGACTCATCCGGCGCTGTTCACCCATAAAGACCCGAAGAAAGTGGTCATCGTTGGCGGCGGTGATTGCGGCACCCTGAAAGAAGTCCTTAAGCACCCCGGTGTGGAAGAGGCCTGGCAGGTGGAAATCGACGAACGCGTCACTCGCCTCTCGGAACAGTATTTCCCCGAGCTTTGCGAATCCAACACCGATCCTCGCGCCAACTTCTTCTTCGGCGACGGCATCCAGTGGATACGCGATGCGGTGCCTGGAAGCCTTGATGTCATTATCATCGACAGCACCGACCCGGTTGGCCCCGCCGAAGGCCTGTTCGCCCTGGACTTCTATCGCGACTGCATGATCGCTCTGCGCGACGGAGGCGTTATTGTCCAGCAAAGCGAATCGCCGCTGCTGCACACCAACACCATCATCAAAACCATTCACGACGATATGAAAAAGGCCGGCTTCGACCACGTCCGCACCCTGCCGTTCCCGCAACCGGTGTACCCCACCGGCTGGTGGAGCTGCACTATGGCGGGTAAGGAAAAGCCGGTGGTGTACTTCCGTGAGGAAGACGCGGATCAGCGGCCGTTTGTGACCCGCTATTACAACGCCGACATCCACCGTGGGGCATTGGCGATGCCGCAATTCATGGTGGATGCACTGGAAGATGAGGTGATGTCGAGCGAGCGGTAAAGTGGAAAAAAAGAGGGGCGCCCGTGGGCGCCCCTCTTTCGATCCAGTGTCAGCCCATATTACTTGCTGCTGACAAACTCCGGATAGGCTTCCATGCCACACTCGGACAGATCCACACCTTCGTACTCTTCCTCTTCGGTCACCCGAATACCCATGATCGCCTTGAGGGCGCCCCAGACAATCAGGCTGGTCACGAAGACCCAGACGAAGATGGTCAGCATACCAACCAGCTGACCCAGGAAGGTCGCGTCCGCGTCGGACAGCAGTACCGCGAAGATACCCCAGATACCTACCACACCGTGTACGGAGATGGCACCGACCGGGTCATCAATACGCATCTTGTCGAGCGTCACGATTGAGAACACCACGATGATGCCGCCGATGGCGCCAATAATGGTCGCCAACAAAGGCGAAGGATCGGCAGGTTCAGCGGTAATAGCAACCAGACCAGCCAGGGCACCGTTCAGGGCCATGGTCAGGTCAGCCTTGCCGAACATGATGCGGGCTACAATCAGAGCACCGATCAGGCCGCCGGCAGCGGCCGCGTTGGTGTTCAGGAACACGTTGGCCACTTCGTTGGCCACACCGATGCCGCCCAGCTTGAGGGTAGAGCCGCCGTTGAAGCCGAACCAGCCCATCCACAGGATGAAGGTACCAAGAGTCGCCAGCGGCAGGTTGGCACCCGGGAAGGCCTTGATCTGGCCATCCGCGCCATACTTGCCTTTACGGGCGCCCAGCAGCAGAACACCCGCCAGAGCCGCAGCGGCACCCGCCATGTGTACGATGCCGGAACCAGCGTAGTCGCTGTAGCTCAGCTCATAGATACCGAACACGGCATCGCCGTTCCAGGTCCAGGAGCCCTGCATCGGGTAGATGAAACCACACATAACAACGGCGAAAGCCAGGAAGGCCCAGAGCTTCATACGCTCGGCCACGGCACCGGAAACGATGGACATGGCGGTTGCAACGAAGACAACCTGGAAGAAGAAATCAGAAGCCCCGGCGTATTCGCCCATCTCACCAAAACCGGCCTCGTTGGAAGCGGCAAGGACTCCGGCGATCGCCGCGTCGTCCATTTGAGCGACAGTGGTAACGCCGCTGAGGAAGAGACCGCCACCGTACATGATGTCGTAGCCGACGATCAGATACATGGTGCAGGCTACTGCAAACAGGGAAACGTTCTTGGTCAGGATCTCGGTGGTGTTCTTGGCGCGCACCAGGCCTGCTTCGAGCATAGAGAAGCCCGCGGCCATCCACATGACCAGAGCGCCGCAGATAAGGAAGTAGAAGGTATCCAGTGCATACTGGAGTTCAAAAATATGATTAAGATTGCTTTCCATGTGAAGCCCTCCGCACGAGGCTTTTCAAGTTATAAATTTTTTGCGCTGGCTGTCTGGTTGATCAGTCTGTGATCAGACCGCTTCTTCGCCGGTTTCCCCGGTTCGGATTCGGATCGCCTGTTCCAGTTCGGTCACGAAAATTTTGCCGTCACCAATCTTCCCAGTGTTGGCGGCCTTGGTGATGGATTCGATGACCTGATCCAGCAGGTTGTCGCCGATAGCAACTTCAACCTTGACCTTGGGCAGGAAGTCCACCACGTATTCTGCGCCACGGTAGAGCTCGGTATGACCCTTCTGGCGACCGAAGCCTTTGACTTCAGTGACCGTTACGCCTTGTACGCCAATCTCGGATAGTGCCTCACGGACATCATCCAACTTGAAAGGCTTGATGATCGCTGTCACAAGTTTCATTGCTTTCTCCTTG
>PBRG01000082.1 GCA_002726615.1 Marinobacter sp. | reverse complement strand
GGTCCGACAGTTATGGGTCGTTAGCTCAGTTGGTAGAGCAGTTGGCTTTTAACCAATTGGTCGAAGGTTCGAATCCTTCACGACCCACCAACAGAACAGGAAGCCAAAGAGGCTCCTGTCGAAAAAAGAGCCTTCGGGCTCTTTTTTTTTGGGTATACGGTCATACATCTGTGATAGTGGGTGTAGTTAAAGGGTGCGCCTAAGGCACCTAGGCAAAGCTCTGTGACAGCAGGGTGACAGCCCAGTGAAAGTCGTGGCTGAAATGATATACTTCCGACGTTAACGCAATACAGAGATGCAGTAATGACGCGAGTTGAAGACCGTATTCTCGTTCAGGAACATCTGGCACACCAGGCGGAGCCAAAGACCCTGAGCGACGACGAAAAAGCCGACCTTGAGTCCCGTATTCGTGCAGCGCTGAAAGCGCAGGATGCAGTGCTCGTGGCTCATTACTACACCGATCCGGACATACAGCGCCTGGCCGAGGAAACCGGCGGCTGTGTTGCCGATTCTCTGGAAATGGCCCGGTTTGGTAATCAACACGAAGCGTCGACCGTAGTCGTGGCGGGTGTCCGTTTCATGGGTGAAACTGCCAAGATTCTGAACCCGGAAAAGCGGGTGCTGATGCCCACACTGGAAGCCACCTGTTCACTGGACATTGGCTGCCCTGCGGATGAATTCTCAGCCTTTTGCGACCAGCATCCCGATCGTACCGTGGTGGTCTATGCCAATACCTCTGCAGCGGTGAAAGCAAGGGCGGACTGGGTGGTTACCTCCAGTTGTGCCCAGGCCATTGTGGAGTCGCTGGATGCCCGTGGTGAAAAAATACTCTGGGCCCCGGATAAGCATTTGGGCCACTACGTGCAGAAAACCACCGGCGCGGATGTGCTGCTCTGGGATGGTTCGTGCATTGTGCATGAAGAGTTCAAGTACCGAGGGCTGGAGGATCTGAAGGCGCTGTATCCGGATGCGGCGGTTCTGGTGCATCCTGAATCGCCCAATGCGGTGGTCGAGATGGCCGATGTTGTGGGCTCGACCTCTCAGCTGATACATGCGGTACAGACGCTGCCCAACGAACAATTCATCGTTGCCACTGACAACGGCATTTTCTACAAGATGCAGCAGTTGGCTCCCAACAAGACCCTGATCGAGGCGCCTACCGCCGGAAATGGCGCCACCTGTCGTAGCTGCGCCCATTGTCCGTGGATGGCGATGAACGGCCTCGAGAACCTGCTGTCGGTGATTGAGAACGGCGATCAGGAGGTTCACGTGGATCCGTCGTTACGGGAGGATGCGCTGAGGCCACTTCAGCGGATGCTGGATTTCACTGCCGAGATGAACCTGAAGGCTGCCGGTAACGCCTGACATCAGCTACGGCGCTGGTTCAGTCGCTCTGACACCTGCGATAATCGCTCGGTCACGATTTGGCGCAACGGGGCTCCGGCGGGGAGCTTCTCCTGGGCCTGGCGCAACTGGCGCTGTGCCGCTTCAAGGTCGCCCATCAGGATATCGTATTCAGCCCTCGCACGGTGTACCCCAACGATATTACGTGCCAACCCTTCGGCTTCAGCCAGCCTTAGCCAGAGATGCTCTTTTTTCGGCAATTCCCGCGTCAGTCTGTGGAGGTGTTCGGCAGCGCGCTCGCCGTTACCCGCCGCGGTTTCAACACGTGCAAGCATGTCGGTAATCGGGTAGTTTCCGGGATTCCTCGAAAGGGCCTCGGAAAGCAGGCTGCGAGCGTCATTGAGCATGTCCTGCTCAATCAGCGCCTCCGCAAGTGTAACCTGGTAGGTGATGCGTCCCGGTGTTCCGTCGAGCAGCCGTTCGAGCTCTGCAATCGCCTCACGATGATTTCCGTTCCGCAGCCACGCGACCGCCAGGCCGTAGCGAATAGCATCCGGCTTTTCGGTATCCGAACGGTTCAGGTAGTCCTTGAAGGTTTCCACAGCGATGTCTGCGGACTTGGCGTAGCGAACCTGCAGTCGGGATCGGATCAGATGATACTCCTGAGCGTCGGCCACATCCCGCCGAGGGTATTGCTCGGCACGGTTACGGGTGTCGGACACCCGATTCTGTGTCAGCGGGTGGGTGGACAGGTACTCCGGTACGCGATTTCCCTGCAGGCGGTTCTGACGCATCATGATTTCGAACATTTCCGGCATCCCTCTCGGGTCCATGCCGGAGCTGGCCAGTATGTCCATGCCAACCCGGTCGGCTTCCTGCTCGTGAGCCCGGCTGTAAGCCAGCATGTTCTGCACTGCCAGTGCCTGGGTGCCTGCGATAGCCGCTATGCCGACATCCGACTGGGTAACCGCTGAGAGTATGATGCCGGCGATCATGCCGGCAATGGTCAACGGGGCGCTGGTTTCCTGTTGCTCCAGACGCCTGGCGAAATGGCGCTGGCTCAGGTGCGCCAGTTCGTGGGCCAGAACCGAGGCAAACTGCTGCTCGCTCTCTGCATTCAGGAACAGGCCGCCATTAACGCCGACGACATTGCCGGGGACCGCAAAGGCATTGATATCGGGGCTGTCGATGATCGCCAGTGTCAGGTCGCTGCTGCTGAGGGGAGCTGAGGGTACGAGGCGATAAATGACCGAATTCAGGTAGTCCTGAACCAGGGCGTCGGTGATCTGGGGAGCGGATCGCCGGATGGACGTCATTACCTGGCGCCCGATATCCGATTCCTGGCGCTCCGAGATCAGCCCGCCACCTGCGCCACCAATGGATGGCAAGGTGCTGTCCGACGACTGTGCCGAGGTCTGACCGACCGTCAGTGAGAATGCCAGGGCAAGGGCTGATGCCAGGGTGCCTGGGCGGTGAATTCGGCGGCGGTTTGTGACAGTCATGAATGGGCGATGTCCGTTGTCATTGGGTTCTCTCTGACAGCATTGTGTCACCGAAAGTTCGTTCGGAGTCCGTCTGTTACGATTGAGGTGCAATACAGTACCACTGTGGGCATAATGCCGGCTCCTGTTTTGAACATACGGATGCTTTTTTGCCATGGCTGACCGAACACTGGATGCATCGGGTCTGCGCTGTCCGATGCCGCTATTGAAAACAAAGCTTGAGCTCAACAGCATGTCTCCCGGCCAGGAACTTGAAGTTATCGCCACAGACGCCGGTTCTGCAAGGGATATTCCCGCGTTCCTCGAGCTGTCGACCCATCAGTTGGTCCGTACATCGGAACAGAATGGCTGTTTCACCTTTGTGATAAAGTGCGGCGATTAAGCTCGTAGTAGGGACCCTCCGGAGTCGTTGATGATCAGAATTTTACGTGGTCTTGCCCACAAATACTTTTCAGATGAAGAAGCCGTCATTCTTTTCCTGCTGATACTCGCAGGCGTCATCTTCATTATTTTTTTTGGTTCCATGCTGGCGCCCGCTATTGCTGCGGTTATTGTTGCCTTTATTCTCCAGGGGCTGGTCACCAAACTGAATCGGCTCGGTATCCCGGAAATTGTGTCCATCATAGGCGTGTTCTTTGTCTTCCTTGGGCTGCTGATCGGCGTCCTCTTCGGACTGCTGCCTCTGATCTGGACTCAGGTGACCGGGTTGGCGGGCGAAGCTCCACGCATTTTCAGAGAGATGCAGTCCTATCTTGAAGTGCTTCCTGAACAGTATCCAACACTGATTTCCATGGAAGGCATCAACACCATTTACAACCAGGTGACCACCGAAGCAGGCCGCATGACCCAGTGGCTGGTGTCCTTCTCGCTGGAGAGCATTCCGGACCTGGTGGCGCTGCTGATCTACATGGTGTTGTTGCCGATCCTCGTGTTCTTCTTCCTCAAGGATCGCCGGGTGCTGCTGGGTGCCATCGCCCGCATGCTGCCGTCCCAGCGCCCGATGATGCTCAGGATATGGCACGAGGTGAATCTTCAGTGTGCCAACTATGTACGGGGTAAGGCGGTCGAAATATTGATCGTTGGTGGTATTACCTACGTGGCCTTCAAGGTTCTGGGCATGCCCTATGCGGCCCTGCTGTCATTGATGGTGGGCCTGAGTGTGGTGATTCCCTATATCGGGGCAGCCGTCGTCACCATTCCGGTCGCCATGATTGCCCTGTTCGCCTTCGGGTGGGGCAGTCAGTTTATCTGGGTCATGGTGGTGTACGGTGTCATTCAGGCACTGGATGGCAACGTTCTGGTTCCCATCCTGTTCTCCGAAGTGAATAATCTGCACCCCGTTGCCATAATCGTGGCCGTACTGTTCTTCGGCGGTATCTGGGGGTTGTGGGGTGTGTTTTTCGCCATTCCATTGGCGACCATGCTCAAGGCGATCTTCTCGGCATGGCCGGTCAAGAACGGACAGTCAGAGGCGCTGCCAAGGGAGCCTTAAAGGCTCCTGGCGGCCTCCAGCACTTCGTCAACGTGGCCGGGTACTTTCACACTTCGCCATTCCTTGCGAAGAACCCCGTCTTTGTCGATCAGGAAGGTGCTTCGGTCAATGCCCATATATTCTTTGCCATAGAGCTTTTTCAGCTTGATGACATCGAACTGCTGGCAGAGGGCTTCGTCCTTGTCGGAGATCAGGTGGAAGGGAAATGCCTGCTTTTCGCGGAAGTTGTCATGGGCTTTCAGGCCGTCACGCGATACTCCGAAAATGACCGTGTCCAATGCATCAAACTGGTCGTGCCGATCGCGGAAATCCTGACCTTCAGTGGTACATCCAGGGGTGTTGTCCTTGGGGTAAAAATAGAGCACCACGTTCTGGCCTTTCAGGCCCGATAAACGAATGGTTTGATCTCCGGTAGCTGGGGCCTCAAAATCATCAACAGGACGGTTCAGTTCGGGTGCTGACATGACATCTCCTTTAATTCCCTTGTGTCAGTGGGTGCCCAACATTACCATATCGTTTTTATTCGTACGGAGTTTTTATGATTACGGGGAGCCTTGTCGCACTGGTCACGCCCATGCATTCCGATGGCAGCGTTCATTGGGAGCACCTTGATAAGCTGGTGGACTTTCATCTCGACAACGGAACGCACGGTATCGTGGCCGTTGGAACGACGGGTGAATCCGCCACGCTGGACCCGGAAGAGCACATGCGGGTGGTAGGGCATATCATAAAACGCGTCAACGGCCGCATCCCTGTGATTGCCGGTACCGGTGGCAACAGCACCCGCGAAGCCATAGAGCTGACCGAAGAAGCGCACAAGCTGGGTGCCGATGCCTGCCTGCTTGTAGTTCCGTACTACAACAAACCGACCCAGGAAGGCCTTTATCAGCACTTCAAGACCATTGCCGAGGCTGTCCCGGTCGATCAGATTCTCTACAACGTTCCCGGCCGAACGGCGTGCGACATGCTGAACGAGACCGTAGAGCGCCTGGCGGATATTCCGAACATCATCGGCATCAAGGATGCAACCGGCAACATTCCCCGTGGAGCAGAGTTGGTTGAAGCCGTTAAAGGTCGCCTGGTGGTCTACTCTGGTGACGACGCGACAGCCGCCGGACTGATGCTTGCCGGCGCCAAGGGCAACGTCTCCGTTACCGCCAATGTGGCTCCCAAGGGCATGGCTGCGTTGTGCGAAGCCGCCATCGCCGGCAATGAAAAGGAAACCGAGCGGCTTAATGAGTTGCTCATGCCCCTGAACCGCAAACTGTTCCTCGAGGCCAATCCCATCCCGGTCAAATGGGCCCTTTTTCATATGGGCATGATCGGAGAGGGCATCCGCCTTCCGCTCACCCCCCTGAGTGACAGGTTCCACGAGGAAGTGGAAGACGCACTGAAAGCCTCTGGCGTACTCTGAGTCAGGCTGTACCATCTATCGTAACTGGAGTCGCCTGATGGCGTTTAGGTTCAGGACAGAAATCAAAAAAACCGAAAAATGCATCAGGCCCCTGGCGGGCCTGATGTTTGTTATGGCCCTATCAGGCTGTAGCCTTATCGAAGACCGCTCAGAGCGCTATGTCACTGCGCCGGAAGGCACACCGCTGAAACTGCCGGAAACGGCGGATGAAGGCGAGTTTAGTCAGATCATGCCGATACGCGAAGCGACAGCTGCCGACTCGGGTCGCATGTATCGGGGAAGCATACCCAGGCCGCCGGATATGACCTCCGATATCCTTGACGAAAATTACCTGGTTGAGGAACTGGATGGACAGATATGGCTGCTGGTGAACGATGTTCCCGGTCGCCTCTGGCCGGCGGTCGCTTCCTACATGAATGAGAACGGCCTTGGTGTGGCGTATGACAGCCCCCAGCTTGGCCTGATGCAGAGTGAACTGGTTAACTTCAGCAAGCAGGCGAGGGGCTTGTTGGGGTTGCCGGATAATCCTGACGGGCCAGAGGCAAAAGTGGTTGTTCAGGCTCGTGTCGCTCCCGGTGTGCGCCGCAAGACCTCAGAGGTTCAATTCCGTTCTTTCGAAGTTGCCGATGACCCCAACGAGCTGATGGCATGGGGCGGCGGGGACGTCCGCAGCCGTGAGCAACTCGACACCAGTCGGAAGCTGCTCGACGACCTGGCTCAGTATTTACGCAACCGGGAAGACAGCAAGTCGTACTCCCGTGCGGCCTTGGGCATGGCCAGCGAACCCCTGGTCAGGCTGGTATCAGACGATGAAACACCCCGGGAAATTGTGATGAGCCTGGATTACGGCCGGGCCTGGGCGGAAGTACGGCGAGCGGTGGATGACGCAGGCATACCGGTGATCGACCTGAACCGTGAAGACGGCTATTTCTTTGTGGATTTCCGGCCGGAATCCGAGCGCGAGCCAGGGTGGTTTAGCTGGTTCTCCGACGCCCCGGAACCGGTCCATTCGTTTGATATACGACTCGAGGAACGCGACGGCGACATTATCGTTTCCACCGCCATCGCCGAGAGTTACGATGGTGAGAATCACTCGTCCGAGCTGCTTTCAGAACTGTTCGAATACCTTTACTAATGCAAGCAGTGCCTGCGCAGAGCGGGCACGTCCGGAGACCTGACATGGAAAAGCGTGAAGAGCTTTACGCGGGCAAGGCCAAATCCGTATACCGTACCGACGACCCCGACCGTTTCGTGATGGTATTTCGCGACGATACGTCGGCTTTTGACGGCGAGAAGAAAGAGCAGCTTAACCGCAAGGGTATGGTGAACAATCGCTTCAATGCGTTCATCATGGAGAAACTGGAAGCAGCCGGTATTCCCACACACTTTGAAGGCCTGCTTTCGGGCACGGAATCACTGGTCAAGAAGCTGGACATGATCCCGGTGGAGTGCGTGGTTCGTAACATCTCGGCTGGCAGCCTGTGCCGTCGTCTGGGTGTCGAGGAAGGGCTGACGCTGAACCCGCCCACCTTTGAACTGTTCCTGAAGAACGACGCCATGCATGACCCCATGGTCAATGAGTCTCTGGCGGTCAGTTTTGGATGGGCGAAAGCCGACGAGCTTGCCAGAATGAAAGAACTGACCTATCAGGTGAATGACGTACTGAAGGCCCTGTTTGAGGAAGCCGGCATGCTGCTGGTGGACTACAAGCTGGAATTTGGCCGCTCGGGTGGCCAGATTGTCCTGGGTGACGAATTCAGCCCCGATGGCTGCCGCATCTGGGACCGGGAAACCCGAAAAAAGATGGATAAGGACCGTTTTCGTCAGGGACTGGGCGATGTGATTGAAACCTACGAAGAAGTTGGTCGTCGTCTCGGTATTCGTTTCGACTGACCAGTCAGGTACAACAACCATAAAACAGGTGCACTATGCGTAAACTGATTTTTGCCATCGGCGGCTCATTGGTCATTGCTGCCCCAGTCGCGACCGCTGATGTAGTCGGGGTGGGTGCCAGTGTCAGTTATTGGGATTCTGACCTCTCGGGTAAAGCCGGCAAAAACAACGACGTGGTCGACGTCGAAAACGACCTCGACCTGGAAAACGACACCA
Organism: Marinobacter sp.; assembly: GCA_002726615.1. GTDB lineage: Bacteria > Pseudomonadota > Gammaproteobacteria > Pseudomonadales > Oleiphilaceae > Marinobacter. The sequence goes on along the minus strand of PBRG01000082.1, from coordinate 1,847 downwards.
ATGCCAACCTAAGTGCGTACCTGGAACATCCGGTGCCGCTATTGCCCAACGTGCGCCTGAATTATACCCGCATTGAGCAGAGCGGTAGTGGCGAAGTGTCCACGCAATTTGACCTGGTGTCCGGCGACGTCGATTCGGATCTGGATCTGAGTCAGTTTGACGTCACCCTGTATTACGAAGTGCTCGACAACTGGGCCAATCTGGACCTGGGCGTGACCGCCCGCAATCTGGACGGCGAGCTGATTGTCCGTGAGCAGGCCACCAATGGCCGGGTCAGTAAGACTGAGGTCGACGGCGTGATTCCGATGGGTTATCTGGCTGCCCGCTTTGATCTTCCCTTTACCGGTGTTTCCGTCGGTGGCGAGGCGAACCTCATCAGCTTCGACGGCGATTCCATCTATGACTACAACGCCTACGGTCAATACGAACTGTCGTTGTTACAGCTGCGTGCTGGATACCGTCAGATCAGCATTGATTACGAAGACAGCGATGACCGTCTGGACATCGACCTCGGTGGCCCGTTTGTGAGTGCTGGGCTGACGTTCTGAAGGAACAGGAGATCACACGTTGAAAATTCTGGTTACAGGTACGGCGGGCTTTATTGGCTCCCATCTGGCGCATCGGCTGCTTGATCGAGGTGATGACGTAATTGGCGTGGATAACGTCAACGATTACTACGACCCCACCCTGAAGGAAGCGCGGCTTGAGCGCCTGACCTGTAAACCGGGATTCACCGAGGTACGCAAGGACGTGGCCGACCGGGCCGCCATGGAGGCCCTGTTCCGCGAGCACAAGCCAGAGCGCGTGGTTCATCTGGCCGCACAGGCGGGCGTGCGGTACTCGCTGGAGAATCCCCACGCCTACATTGACGCCAACCTGGTGGGTTTCACCAACATTCTGGAAGGTTGTCGCCACAACGATGTGAAGCATCTGGTGTACGCCTCCAGCAGCTCGGTGTACGGTGCCAATGAAACCATGCCGTTCTCCATCCACGATAACGTGGACCACCCCTTGAGCCTTTACGCGGCCTCCAAGAAAGCCAATGAGCTGATGGCCCACACGTACAGCCACCTCTACAACATGCCCACCACCGGCCTGCGTTTCTTTACCGTGTATGGCCCCTGGGGGCGCCCGGATATGGCGCTGTTCATCTTTACCAAGAAGATCCTGGCAGGTGAGCCCATTGACGTGTTCAACCATGGGCACCACAGGCGCGACTTCACCTACATTGACGATATCGTGGAAGGCGTTATCCGGACCCTGGACAGCGTCGCCACGCCCAACCCGCAGTGGAGCGGCGAAAAGCCAGACCCCGGCACCAGCAAGGCGCCGTATCGGCTCTACAACATCGGTAGCAACAACCCGGTGGAACTGTCCCGTTTTATCGAAATCATCGAAGAGCGTGTAGGCAAAAAGGCGGAGAAGAACCTACTGCCCCTGCAGCCCGGCGACGTACCGGCCACCTACGCCAATGTGGATGACCTGATTGACGATGTGGGCTACAAGCCGTCCACCACCGTGGAAGAGGGCATTGCCAACTTCGTGGACTGGTATCGGGATTTTTACAAAATCTAGCGGAAGTAGAGACGTACAAAAAAGCCGCTGAGGGAATCCTTCAGCGGCTTTTTTGTGGAATCTTCGGCAGAATTGGTAGGACCAGGCAGATTTGAACTGCCGACCTCTGCCATGTCAAGGCAGCGCTCTAACCAACTGAGCTATGGTCCTGTGTTCAACGGGGTGGAAATATACTGATCCGGGCCCGGTTGGTCAACCATTTCCGGGCACTTTTTCGTGTCTGTGTCAGCCCTCGCTGGCGGCGCGGATGCGGGCGATGCGGCGGGCGCGGG
>PBRG01000081.1 GCA_002726615.1 Marinobacter sp. | reverse complement strand
CAAGCCGCACAGGGACGTCTAGAGGCGTTTTTCGGAAGTTCCTACCCGCTGACCTGCAGACGCCAAAACAGAAGGGCCAGGCTCAGCTAGAGATCAAATAGCAATAGGCGCCTTAATCCCAGGACATGGCTCATACCCGTCAAACTCGAAATCCTCCAATTCGTACTCGAAGATTGACGAAGGCTTCCGCTTGATCACCAGCTGAGGCAACGCCCGCGGCTCCCTTTTCAGCTGCTCGAATACGATGTCGTCGGTCAGGTGGTTCTGGTAAAGGTGACAATCGCCGAAGGTATGGACGAACTCCCCCACCCCCAGATCGCACTGCTGGGCGATCATGTGAGTCAGCAGCGCGTAGGACGCGATATTGAATGGCACGCCCAGGAATAAATCCGCGCTGCGCTGGTAGAGCTGACAGGAGAGTTTGCCGTCGGCAACGTAGAACTGGAACAGGCAGTGGCAAGGCGCCAACGCCATGCGCCCCTGGCGGACGTTGTCCTGGGGGCCAATGGATTCATCCGGAAGCTCAGCCGGGTTCCACGCCGAGACAATCAGCCGGCGGGAATTGGGCTTGTTGCGAATCTGCTCAATCACCTCGCTGATCTGGTCAACAGTGCTGCCGTCCGGGCAGTGCCAGCTTCGCCACTGTTTACCGTAGATAGGACCGAGGTCGCCGTTCTCCAGGGCCCATTCATTCCAGATAGAAACGTTGCGTTCTTTCAGCCAGTTATTGTCGGTGGAACCCTGCAGGAACCACAGCAGCTCCTGGATAATACTGCGCAGGTGGACTTTCTTGGTGGTCACCAGCGGGAAGCCGTCCTGCAGGTCAAAGCGAATCTGGCGGCCGAAGACCGAGCGGGTGCCTACGCCGGTTCGGTCACCGCGGTCCATGCCGTTGTCCACCACGTCTTTCATAAGGTCGAGATAGGCTTTCATTCAGCGTTTCTCCGGTAAGCAAGAACAATCAGAGCAACACCGGCGAGGATCATGGGGAACGACAACACCTGCCCCATGGTAAGCCAGTCAAAGGCCAGGTAGCCCAGTTGTGGGTCGGGCTGGCGAACAAACTCCACCAGGAAGCGGAACACGCCATAACACGCCAGGAACAAGCCAGAAACCGCCATACGGGGCCGCGGCTTGGACGAAAACCACCACAGGACGATAAATAGCAGGACGCCTTCCAGGGCAAACTGGTAAAGCTGGGACGGGTGCCGGGCCAGGCTGTCCGGTGCTGTGCGGAAGACCATGCCCCAGGCAACGTCGGTGGGCTTACCCCACAGCTCGCCATTGATGAAGTTGCCTATACGGCCAGCGCCGAGCCCTACCGGCACCAGCGGTGCGACGAAATCCGCAATCTGCCAGAAGGCGCGGTCCACCTTGCGACCGAACCACCACATGGCGAAGATCACACCAAGCAGGCCACCGTGGAAAGACATACCTCCTTCCCACACACGCAGCAACATCAGCGGATCGGCCGCGAAGGCGCTGAAATTGTAGAAGATCACATAGCCAAAACGGCCGCCCAGTATCACACCAAGGGCAATGTAGAACAGCATGTCCCCCATCTGCACTTCGGTAATGGGCGACCAGGGCTTGCGGGCGCGAAGGCGGCCCAGCCACCAGCCCACAAGAAATCCGACCAGGTAGGTCAAGCCATACCAGTGTATTTTCATAGGGCCGATGGCAATGGCCACCGGATCGATTTGCGGATGCTGGAGCATCAAGAACCCCTCAGGTCACAACAGAAAACGGATACCTACGACAATCAGGAAGATGGCGAAGATTTTTTTCAACAGGGCCGCGTCCAGGCGATGAGCCAGATTGGCTCCAACCCGGGCGAACAATACACTGGTCAGAACGATACCCACAAACGCAGGCAAATAAATAAACCCGATGCTGAGCTCGGGCAGCTCCGGGTTCTGCCAGCCGGTGGCGATGTTTGCCAGCGCACCGGCTACAGCGATGGGCAATCCACAGGCGGCGGAGGTGCCTACCGCTTGCTGCATCCGCACGTTACACCAGCTCAGGAACGGAACGGTCAGCGTGCCACCGCCAATGCCAAAGATAGCGGATGCCCAGCCAATACTGGCGCCGGCGCTCCCCAGCCCGACGGATCCCGGCACGTCGCGGCCGGGTTTGGGGTTGGCACCGAAAAGCATTTTCAAAGCCACCAGAATGACAAACACACCTATGACCAACTCCAGGGCCTCACCACTGAGCATGGATGCGGTCCAGGCACCCAGCACCGCACCGAGTACAATACCCGCCGTCATGGGGCGGAATATTTCCCAGCGGACCGCTCCGTGGAGATGATGGGACCTGATTGAGCTGATGGAGGTGAACACGATAGTGGCCAGAGATGTACCCACGGCCAGATGAGCAGCGACGTCGCTACTCACACCCTGCAGGTCAAAACTGAAAATAAGCACCGGAACAATAACCAGCCCGCCACCAATGCCAAACAGGCCAGCCATGGTGCCCGCCAGGGCACCCAGCACAAGGTAAAGGCCAACAACAGCAAAAAGGGTCATACTCAGCCACACGCAGACAGCGAATCAGGCTGGTATGATACACACCGAATCCCTTTTGTTCACTCGCGACTGATGAGCCCGCCACCATGTGCCTGATTGTTTTTAGCGTACAACAGCATCCTGCCTTTCCACTGGTCGTGGCAGCAAATCGTGATGAGTTTTTTCGCCGGCCCACAGCGGCCATGGACTGGTGGCACAGCGAAACCGCCGGGCGCAATATCCTGGCGGGACGTGATTTGCTGTCAGGCGGCACTTGGCTCGCTGTCGATGAGGATGGAGGTGTTGCTGCCGTAACCAATGTGCGGGAAGGCTCGCAGGTACCCGGCGCCCACTCCCGTGGTGAACTGCCACTAATGGCGCTGGCAGAAAACCGAGATGCGCTCGCAGCCCGACTGCAAACGCGAAAAAACGATTACTCGGGATTTAATCTGGTCAGGCTGGATGAGCACGCAGGATGGTACTACAGCAACCGTGACGCTCACCCCGGGCGCCATGTTCATCGCGGCACCTACGGCTTGAGCAACCACCTCCTGCAGACCCCCTGGCCAAAACTGCTGAGGTTGAGAAACTCGGTGACCGATTTGCTGGAAGGGGCGTCGGCGGACCGCACCGATGATCTCCATCATAATCTTGTCGAACGCCTGCAGGACACTACGCCGGCGCCCGACCATGAACTGCCGGATACCGGCGTTGGCAAGGATACCGAACGCTTTCTGTCTTCCCCTTTCATTATCGGCGGCGACTACGGCACCCGCGCCACGACGGTGGTCACAGTCAGTGCCATTGGTGAAATCCGGGTGACAGAGCAGTGTTGGGGACCGGAGGGGAAAAAGGAAGGCGCAAGACATTTCTGCTGGCAGCGGTCGGCCTGAAGCTTTGGTATAATCCGCCAAATTCCGCGAAGCAACCGGAGGCCCTTTATGGCCGGTGAGAAAAGCTCGGCGTCCATCGCCGACTTCGAAAAATCCCTGGATGAGCTGGAAAAACTGGTTCATGACCTGGAGCAGGGCGAACTCTCCCTGGAGCAGTCTCTCACAGCATTTGAACGCGGCGTAAAGCTGACACGAGAGTGCCAGCAAGCGCTCAAGACGGCGGAACAGCGGGTAGAACAGCTGGTCGAAAACAGTGATGGCACACTGGAAACACGCCCTTTCACTCCGGACGAACCCGCCTGATGTCAACTCCGAACACCCGCCTGGCGACGTTCCTGGAACAATGCCGCAATCAGATTGACGCCGAACTTGAGCGCCAGCTTTGTGCATCCGGCCAAGGTTCTAAACGCCTGCAACAGGCCATGCGATACAGTGTGCTGGGCGGAGGCAAGCGCATCCGGCCGGCGCTTTGCCTGGCGGCAGCCACGGCGCTGGGCCAGCCCCGGGAGAGTGCGATCGTTCCCGCCTGCTCGCTGGAACTGATTCATGCCTACTCGTTGATTCACGATGACCTTCCGGCCATGGACAATGACGATTTGCGCCGTGGCCGCGCCACTACGCACATCGCCTTTGACGAAGCCACCGCCATATTGGCAGGCGATGCGCTGCAGACCCTTGCGTTCGGCTGGCTGGCCGAAGCACCGGGACTGGATGATCAGGTGCGCCTTGCAATGATACGGGAATTGGCGACCGCCAGTGGCCACCAGGGCATGGCGGGTGGACAGGCGATAGACCTTGAGTCCGTCGGCAAGCGACTGACCGTTGAGCAGTTGGAGAAAATGCACCGCCACAAAACCGGCGCACTCATTGCGGCCAGCGTCCGGATGGGCGCTCTCACCGCAACCGATGTGGGCGAGGACCAGTTGGCGGCCCTCACGGTTTATTCACAAACCCTCGGCCTCGCCTTCCAGGTACAGGATGACCTGCTGGATATTGAGGGCGACACCACGGTGATCGGCAAACCCCAGGGCTCGGATCTGGCCCGCTCCAAGCCAACCTATCCCTCGCTGCTGGGCGCTGACGGCGCCCGGAACTACCTGTCACAGCTGCTTGAGTCCGCACTGGCCAGCATCGAAATGTTTGGCGAGGAAGGCGACCTGCTCCGGGACATGGCCGGCTACGTGGTGGCACGCACCCATTGATCATCAACGGCTCTGAGATGCACACTGACTTATGAAGGACTGGAGGGGACCAACTGGCCCAATCAGTATGAAACCGGGTGCCTTCATCCCCTATAATAGTACCCACATTTTGAACCACCCGGAAAAGACCCGAGCAGATGCAGGATACATATACTTTTAAGGAGATCCCGTCCCAACGGCCCAACACGCCGCTGCTGGACAGGATTGACACTCCCGGGCAACTGCGCGAACTGGCAGCAGAACAACTGACCCAGCTCGCCAGGGAGCTACGTGCCTTCCTGCTATGGTCGGTGGGTCAAACAGGCGGCCACTTCGGCGCCGGCCTGGGTGTCCTGGAACTGACCGTTGCCCTGCATTACGTCTTCAATACCCCGGAAGACCGCCTGGTCTGGGACGTGGGCCACCAGGCCTACCCCCATAAAATCCTGACCGGGCGCCGGGAACGCATGAACAGTATCCGCCGAAAAGACGGCCTGGCCGGCTTTCCGAAACGTGCGGAGAGCGAATACGATACCTTCGGCGTTGGTCATTCCAGCACCTCCATCAGCGCTGCCCTGGGTATGGCCATCGCCTCCCGCATGCAGGGCACTGGTCGCAAGAGCATTGCCGTCATCGGTGACGGTGCCATGACAGCCGGCATGGCGTTCGAGGCTCTGAACCACGCCGGGCACCTGGACGCCAACATGCTGGTGATCCTCAACGACAATGACATGTCTATTTCCCGCAATGTGGGTGGCTTGTCGAACTATTTTGCCAAGCTGTTGGCGAGCCGGACCTACAACCAGGTCCGCGACAGCGGAAAACGGGTGCTCCAGGGCACGCCACAGTTGATGGCACTGGCCCGCAAGACCGAAGAGCACTTCAAGGGCATGATTTCCCCGGGCACGCTGTTTGAGGAGCTGGGGTTCAACTACATTGGCCCCATCGACGGTCACGACCTGCCCCTGCTACTGGAGACCCTGGAGAACATCCGCGAACTGGACGGCCCGCAATTTCTCCATGTGGTCACCACCAAAGGCAAGGGCTTCGCCCCGGCCGAGGCTGATCCGATCGGCTACCATGCCATCAATAAAATCGAGCCGGTACCACCCAGCAAGCCAGAACCGGTTGCCCCGAAGCCATCGAAACTGAAGTACGCCAATGTATTTGGCCAATGGCTCTGTGACGCCGCCGAAGCCGACGACCGCATCGTGGGCATCACCCCCGCCATGTGTGAGGGCTCCGACCTACTGGCGTTCTCCCAACGCTTCCCGGACCGGTATTTCGACGTTGCCATTGCCGAACAGCACTCCGTCACTCTGGCTGCAGGCCTTGCCTGTGACGGTGCCAAACCGGTGGTGGCGATCTATTCGACGTTTCTTCAACGTGCCTACGATCAGCTGATCCATGACGTGGCCATACAGAATCTGGACGTCCTGTTCGCTATCGACCGGGCCGGGCTGGTGGGCGAAGACGGCCCCACCCACGCTGGCGCGTTTGACATCAGCTACTTGCGCTGTGTCCCGAACATGATCGTGATGACACCCTCTGACGAGAACGAAACCCGTCAACTGCTGCACACAGGCATGCTGTTTGAGGGGCCGGCGGCAGTACGCTACCCGCGGGGTACTGGCCCGGGCGCAGAGATGGTCCGCGAACTGGCTCCGCTACCGATCGGCAAGGGTCGGCTTGTGAAAGAAGGATCGGGTGTTGCCATCCTTAACTTCGGCACCCTGCTCACGCCTGCACTGGAGGCTGCCAAGTCTCTGGGCGCCACTGTCGCCGACATGCGCTTTGTAAAACCGTTGGATGAAGAGCTCATTCTGGCATTGGCGGAAAAGCATGGCCTTCTGGTCACGATTGAAGAGAACGCCATTGCCGGCGGAGCGGGCAGCGCGGTGACGGAATTCCTGAACAGCCGGGATGTCAGCCAGCCCGTGCTTCAGATCGGCCTGCCAGACACCTTCATAGATCACGGTAAGCACGGCGAGTTGCTGTCTTCCTGCGGACTGGATGCCGAAGGCATCAAGCACACTATTGAAACCCGCCTGGAGCGAATGAAGTACAACCAGTCGCTAAAAGCGGTTCAATAAGCGCGCGAAGAGATCACATCAGACGGCGGGATCGTCGTCCTGGTGGGTCTCGAACCAGTGTCCGAGCTTGCTCTGCTTGGTATTGAGGTAATGCTCATTGTGGGGGTTGCGCCCCACATGCAGAGGGACGCGCTCCGCTATTTCTATGCCCAGATCGGTCAACGCATCTACCTTGCGGGGGTTATTGGTCATCAGCCTCAGGCTACGAATGCCCAGGTGCGCCAACATATCCCGGCACATGCTGTAGTCCCGCAAGTCAGCCGCAAAGCCGAGTTGTTCGTTGGCTTCCACGGTATCCGCACCCTGATCCTGCAGGTTGTAGGCACGAATCTTGTTCAGCAGCCCAATACCCCGGCCTTCCTGGCGCAGGTACATAAGAATGCCCCGACCTTCGCGGGCAATACTGCGCAAGGCTTCCTCCAACTGATAACCACAGTCACAGCGCATGCTGTACAGGGCGTCGCCGGTCAGGCACTCGGAATGGGTCCGCGCCAGCATCGGCTCCGGACTGTTGAGGTCACCCAGCGTAAGCGCCACGTGCTCCTTTCCGGTGTCCGGCTCTTCAAAGCCGTGCATGTCGAAAACGCCGAAAGGGGTTGGCAGCCGGCAAGTCTGGATGTAACGAACAGCCACAGTGTTTCCTCGTGGTTCAGTCAATCGAGCGGCGCATTCTATCACGAGGCCAGCGCCCTGGCGTAGTCTCTGTATGGTTGATCCTACGAACCGGAGTCAGAAGCAGACCAGTGGCCACTACGACCACCCTTCTTCTCCAACAGGCGGACATTGTCCACGACCATACCGCGATCAACGGCCTTGCACATATCGTAGAGCGTCAGTGCCGCCACGCTGGCAGCCGTGAGCGCCTCCATTTCGACGCCCGTCTGGCCGGATAGCTTACAGAGGGTGGCGATACGGACCGAAGCACCGTCCTCGCCCGGTGTCAGCTCCACTTTGACGGACGTCAGGTTCAGCGCATGGCAAAGCGGAATCAGTTCGTGGGTTTTCTTGGCCGCCATGATACCGGCGACCCGCGCCACCGCCAGTACATCCCCCTTGGGATGCTGCCCTTCCACAATCATTGCCAGGGTGTCCGGCGCCATCCGAATCAGCGCCTCGGCCCTGGCCTCACGCTCGGTAACAGCCTTGGACGTAACGTCTACCATGCGCGCGGCGCCAGTATCGTCAAGATGCGTCAGTTTGCTCACGGTGTCTCCCAAAATCGTTGATAAAAGCGGCCTTCACGGATCTATCATACCAGAGCGTACAGAACTGGCGGCGGGATCAGTATCCGTTCCCTGACCACCAGAAACCAATACCCGCAATGCCCTGAGCGCCAACCTGTCGTGCTGCGTGGACATCATCAGGGACAAGCCCGCCAAGGGCATAGACAGGAATCCCTGCGCCTGCGGCCAGCGCCTGGAAACGCTCCCATCCAATTCCCGTTGCACCAGGATGGGAAGAGGTAGGCTTTACCGGGCCCAGGGTAATAAAGTCTGCCTGGAGCTGTTCTGCATGGGCAATTTCCTCTTCATCGTGACAGGAGATTGCCAGCAGGTATCCCTCGGGTATCGGCCGGGCGGAATACTGCCGGGCCTCCCGCCACGGCAGGTGCAAACCGGCGGCCTCGGGCAGGCGCTCAAGCAGCGACGGGGCACCGTGAAGCATCAACAGGGAATCGCTTGCGCGACACGCCTCCAGTGACCAGCCCGCCAACCGCTGGTATAGCTCATCACTTAATCCCGGCGCCCTGAACAGGCACAACTGCGGGCGCGTTTCGAGCAAGCGCTGGCGAAGTTGTTCAGGGAATGCCGAGGAATTACCGGCAGAACCGGTAATGGCATAGCGACGAGGCAGCTTCAGTGCGCGGATAATCGGACGGTTTGCGGCGGGAAAATCAACATCCGCCAGATCCTGGACATCGAGCCATTGTATCGCCTGTCCTTCACGGCCCTCGGGGTCGCCTTCAGCTGATGAGGCTTCCCAGACATCAAGAAACACCCGCTTGTCCCCATAATCATGGCGAATTTCAATCACCGGCTCAAGCAGGTCCGGATCTATCCGCAACCCGGTCTCTTCGTGAACTTCCCTGACCAGGGCCTGTTGGACCGTTTCACCGTCCTCAACCTTGCCACCCGGAAACTCAAGTAAACCGCCCTGATGAACATGGTCCGGCCGACGGGCGATCAACACTTTCCCATCACGAAAGACAACACCCACCGCAACGTGTATTTCCTGAACTGGCGTCATAATCAGGTGCGATACTCAGCATTGATGGTGACGTAGTCATGGGAAAAGTCGCAGGTCCACACCCGTTCACTGACATTCCCCCGCCCGAGATCAATGTGGATGGTAATTTCCTCACCGTCCATCACTGCCTGCCCGCGCGACTCGCTGTAATCCGCCGCACGACCGCCATTGCGAACCAGGCACACATCTCCCAGCCAGATCTCGAGGGCGTTCAGGTCCAGCCCATCGACACCAGCACGCCCCACGGCAGCCAGTATCCTCCCCCAGTTGGGATCGGACGCAAACAGTGCGGTTTTAACCAGTGGTGAGTGAGCAACAGTGTAGGCAACGTCAAGCGCCTCCTGGACCGATGTCGCACGGCTGACTTCAAGGGTGACAAACTTGGTGGCTCCCTCACCATCGCGGACAATCGCGTGCGCCAGCTCAAGGAACACCTCGCGCAGCGTTTCCCTGAGCCTTGGCAGGGACGGGCTATCCGCCGTGATTTCAGGGCCACCAGCCTGACCGCTGGCAATCAGCATGCAGGCATCGTTGGTGGACGTGTCGCCATCAATGGTAATCCGGTTGAAGGACGCCTCACCCAATTCCGACGCAAGGCTCGACAACACGTCCGGCGCGATATTCGCATCGGTGGCAATGAAGCCCAGCATGGTAGCCATGTTGGGGCGGATCATGCCCGCCCCCTTACTGATACCGGATATGGATACCGTTTGGCCATCCAGATCAATCTGGCGCGAGGCACCCTTGGGGCGAGTGTCCGTGGTCATAATACCCGAGGCCGCTTCTGCCCAGTGCGATTCGGAGACATCCGCCAGCGCCTGCGGCAACGCGCTGACGATTTTACCCACCGGCAGCGGTTCACCGATAACGCCGGTTGAAAAAGGCAATATGCTACCGGCGGAGACACCGGCGTGATCCGCCAGCGCCTGACAGCAGGCCTGGGCATCCTTCATACCTTGTTCGCCGGTACCGGCATTGGCATTGCCGGTGTTGATCAGCAGGTAGCGCGGTGCATCGCTTGCCAGATGGCTTCGCGTAACGTGAACGGGGGCCGCGCAAAACTGATTACGGGTAAAAATACCGGCCACTCGGCTACCCGGCGCCAGCTCAATAACCACCAGATCCTTCTTGCCAGGTTTCTTGATACCGGCACTGCCGATACCCAGCCTGACACCGGCCACCGGGAAAAACGTCGGCAAGGTTCCTGGACCAACTGCCATCTTCAATCTCCTTTCGTCATGATCGACTTCTACCCGGCGACCCGGCCGGAACACCAGTTACCAAACGAAAAACCCGCAACCTGTCGATCAGGGTGCGGGCCTTAGTTCGCTCATTCAGCGGCGGAAATCAGTTGACCTTTCCACAACACTGCTTGTACTTCTTGCCGGACCCGCATGGACAAGGCTCGTTTCGCCCTACTTTCCGGTCCTGTCGCACAAAGGTCTCCGGCGTGCCCTGAGGCTGCTGGGTATCAGACCCATCTGCGCTGTCATCCTGACGGTGCTGTGCGGTGGCGCTGGTTTCATCGTGGCGCAGTCGCGCCTGGGCAAGCTCCCGCTCCAGCTCCTCCTTGCGGCGGCGCTCGACCTCTTCCATTTCTTCGCGGCTCTGAACACGGACATGGGACAACACCCGGACCACATCACGCTTCATGGTTTCCAGCATGCTTTCAAACAGGTTAAAGGCCTCGCGCTTGTACTCCTGCTTGGGGTTCTTCTGGGCATAACCACGCAGGTGGATACCACGGCGCAGGTGATCCATGTTTGAAAGATGCTCTTTCCAGAGCGTGTCGAGCACTTGCAGGAACACCTGCTTCTCGAACTTGCGCATCGACTCGGAACCCGCCAGTTCCTCTTTAGCTTCGTATGCCGCAACAATCTCTTCCAGAATACGCTGACGCAAATTCTCTTCGTAGAGTTTGCTGTCGTCGTCCAGCCATTGCTGAATAGGCAGGTTGATCGCCATTTCCGATTGCAGTTGGCTCTCCAGGCCCGCAACATCCCATTGTTCCGGCATACTCTGCGGCGGGATGAACTCACTGACCAGAGAGTCCACCACATCCTCGCGAATGGTTTTAATCATCTCGGAAACGTCTTCCGACGACATGACCTCGTTACGCTGATCATAGATCACCGTACGCTGATCATTGGCAACGTCATCGTACTCCAGCAGGGTTTTCCGCATATCGAAATTGCGGCCTTCCACCTTGCGCTGGGATTTTTCAATGGCGTTGGTGACCATTCGATGCTCGATGGCCTCGCCTTTTTTCATACCCATGGCCTGCATCAGGCTCTTCACGCGATCCGGCGCGAATATCCGCATCAGGTTATCTTCCAGTGACAGGAAGAACCGTGATGAACCAGGGTCACCCTGACGACCGGCACGGCCTCGAAGCTGATTGTCAATGCGGCGGGATTCGTGACGCTCGGTACCGATGATGTGCAGCCCGCCAGCCTCAAGTACCTGATTGTGACGCTCGGTCCACTCGGCCTTGATGCGAGCCACTTCCTCTTCGGTGGGGTTTTCCATTCCCGCCACTTCAAATTCCCAGTTACCACCCAACACGATGTCCGTACCGCGGCCGGCCATATTGGTGGCAATGGTGACCGCCCCCGGGCGACCGGCCTGGGCGATGATCTGTGCCTCACTCTCGTGCTGTTTCGCGTTCAGGATCTTGTGATCAATTCGCGCCTTCTTGAGCAGCATGGATAGAAGCTCTGAGGCCTCAATTGAGGCAGTGCCCACCAGGATTGGTCGGCCTTCAGCCGTCACATCCTTGATCTCATCAATAATGGCGTGAAATTTCTCTTCCTGAGTCAGGTAGATAAGATCGTTGTAATCGATTCGCTGGATAGGTTTGTTGGGAGGAATAACAACAACGTCCAGACCGTAAATCTGGCGAAATTCAAATGCCTCGGTGTCAGCCGTACCGGTCATACCGGCAAGCTTGTCATATAGACGGAAGTAATTCTGGAAGGTGGTAGAAGCCAGGGTCTGGCTCTCTGCCTGAATACGAACTCCTTCCTTGGCCTCAATCGATTGGTGCAGGCCTTCGCTCCAGCGACGGCCTGGCATGGTACGACCAGTATGCTCGTCAACAATCACTACCTGATCGCCCTGAACGATGTAATCCACGTCCTTCTGGAACAGATGATGAGCTCTGAGGGCCGAGTGGACGTGATGCAACAGGCTAAGGTTGGCGGCCGAATACAGGCTTTCACCTTCCTTCAACAAGCCCCTTTCCAACAACAACTCTTCCACTTTCTCATGACCAGTTTCGGTCAACTCCACCTGACGGGATTTCTCATCAATGGTGAAATCGCCACTGGGCTCGCCTTCTTCACTGACTTCGCCCAACTCGAGGCTTGGCACAAGCTCGTTGATCGCCAGATAGAGTTTTGAACTGTCTTCGGCCGCACCGGAGATAATCAGCGGGGTGCGGGCTTCGTCAATCAGGATGGAGTCCACTTCGTCCACGATGGCAAAGTGGAGGCCTCGCTGCACCTTGTCTTCAGTGCTGAAGGCCATGTTGTCGCGAAGATAGTCGAAACCAAACTCGTTGTTCGTACCGTAAGTAATGTCCGCCTGATACGCCGCCCGTTTCTCTTCAGGGGGCTGGCCCGCTACCACGACCCCTACCTGCAAACCCAGGAAGCGATACAGCTTCCCCATCCAGTCGGCATCACGGCGGGCCAGGTAGTCGTTCACGGTGACCAGATGCACGCCCTTGCCAGTCAGAGCATTCAGATACACGGCCAGCGTCGCTACCAGCGTTTTACCTTCGCCGGTTTTCATCTCGGAAATACGGCCTTCGTGAAGCGTGATACCGCCAATCATCTGCACGTCGTAGTGGCGCATCCCCATGACCCGACGACTCGCCTCACGAGTGGTGGCAAACGCTTCCGGAAGCAATGCGTCGAGGCTTTCGCCTTCGTCATAGCGGCGGCGAAATTCCGCGGTCTTACCTTGCAACTCGGTGTCGGACAAATTGCCATACTGCTCTTCAAGCTCATTAATACGCGATACGGTTTTTCGCATTCGCTTGATTTCTCTGGCGTTCTTACTGCCGAACATCTTGGTTGCAAGCTTTGTGAACATAGACCACTGCTTCTTTGATTAAACGGAGGAAGCCGGCATTCTAACCTTATTTCGCAGCAGTACAAAAGTCAGGCCTCACAGAAGCCTGTCACAACGCTGAAAAGATTGAAAAAAGGGTGCCGGAGGGGACAACGGGAAGAAATCAGGCGCCCTTACAGGCACCTCTACAAGCGGCTAGCGGCTAGCCCGCTTGATGTAGGTTTCCGGATTCTCGGACTTGCCGTTGCGGATAACTTCAAAATGCACATGGGGCCCGGTAGAACGGCCTGTGCTGCCCATCAGCGCCAGCACCTGGCCCTTCTGGACAACATCGCCCACCTTGACCTTGATGGTCTTGGCATGGGCGTAACGGGTTACCAGGCCATCACCGTGGTCCACCTCAACGAGGTTGCCATAGCCGTAGCGCTCGTCGGCGTAGGTGACCACGCCACCCGCCACGGAAATGATATCACTTCCGTCCTTGCCAGCCAGGTCCACACCAGCATGCCAGGTACGCTTGCCAGTGAAAGGGTCGGAACGATAGCCATATTTCGAGGACAGCCAGCCCCAGGTAATAGGGCGCCCCTCCACAAAAAGCTCTTTCTCAAGCTTCTGGCGGGAAGTGACCATGTCCAGCATGCGTAATTGCTGCTCCCGATCTTCAATGCGGCGTGCAAGCTGATCAATCATGCTGGTCAGTTCTGGCGCAGTGAAAGAGTCGCCATCAAGACTTTCTTCAGGGCCACCAACAGCAGCTGGCTGATCAAAATCGAACTCGTCGCTGGCCACCAGGCCCGACTCCAAAAAGCGCTGCCCGAGGGCATCAAGCCTGAGAAGACGCCCCTGCATATCACCCAACCGCAGCGTTAACGCATCAACCTGCTGCTGGACGTTCCGCTCGATTCGGGACAGCTCCGTCTTTTGCTCGCTCAGCCGGGACTGCCACTGAGCCAATAATTCCGATTCCGCGGGCTCGGCCGGCTCAATCTGGCTCACCGCCACCTGGTAACCAGACCAACCCGCCAGTATCAGTAGTGCGGTCACGATGAAAACCACTCCTGCCAGAACAGGGGCGTTTATCGAAACCGTGCGGGATTTCCCATGGCGCTTGCCAACGAGGATAATGTTCATATCGTCTTCTGGTTTCATGGGGACGCAACCTGATCCTGTAGTGTTGCATCCAGAGTTTTCTGACAGGGCCTGCCTGGGCATCCTTTGCCAGATTGCGGATTTCCTATCCGACTACTCAATCTTGGGCAGCATAAATCGCGTCTGAAAACGCGTGTGCTATCCATTGCAACGACTACGTTTAATAAAATAGCAGCCGCCCGTGGACATACACACACCAGACAATGTAAAACGAGTGTAATACAGGCTCTGCCTATTAACCGTGCCGAAGTGTAACCAATCGTTACCGTTGTCGTCGAGAATTACTGATTGCCATGAAAAAGAAAACCGACCTCGAATTGACTCCGGACAGCTTCTCCAGAGCTTCTACCCTGCGTGAACTGATGGCAAAAGCCCAGCATCACACTCAGGCAGAGCAGCTCGTTATCGCTGCGCTTCCAGAAAGCCTGGCCAAAGGCACACGGTTTGTCAGTTGTCGTGACGGGGAGCTGATTCTGTCGGCTACAGCGGCCACCACTGCCAGCCAGATCCGTTTCCGCCAGCATGAAATCATGGAAGAGCTTCGCAAGCAGGAGCTGTTCCGCTTCGTCTGGAAACTGAAGGTCAAGGTTGCTCCGCCACGATTCAGCGAGCGTCCGAAAGCAAAAATGACACCCCTTAGTAACGAAAATGCCCGGCTCCTCAAAGAGGAAGCCGGGCACACGAAGGACAAACAATTACGCGAGGTTCTCGAAAAACTCGCAAGCCACGTCCGGGATTAAGGCGTCCTGCCTCAGCCCGCCGCCAGCACAGGTTTCATGTAGGAAATCGGGGCAGCGGCCTCGTCGTCAAAGGTCACCACTTCCCACGCATCCTCTTCCGCCCTGAGCTTGCGCAGCAGCTTGTTGTTCAGGTCGTGGCCGGATTTAATACCACGGAACTCGCCAATCAGGCTGTTACCCAACTGGTAGAGGTCACCGATGGCATCCAGCAATTTGTGCTTGACGAATTCGTCATCGTAACGCAGACCGTCTTCGTTGAGGATTTTGTAATCGTCAACGACGATGGCGTTATCAACGCTTCCGCCCAACGCCAGGTTCATCGCACGCAACTTTTCAATATCACGCATGAAACCAAATGTTCGTGCGCGGCTGACTTCCTTCACGAACGACGTGCTGGAAAAGTCAACAGTTGCTGTCTGGGCGCGCCCCTTGAAGACAGGGTGGTCAAAGTCGATACCGAAGCTGACCTTGAAGCCTTCGAAAGGCAGCAGAGTCGCCTTCTTGTCACCTTCTTCAACCGTCACTTCGCGCTTGATGCGAATGAAACGCTTGGCAGCGTCCTGCTCGGCAATACCGGCGGACTGCAGAAGAAACACAAACGGACCGGCAGAGCCGTCCATAATAGGCACTTCCGCGGCACTGAGCTCGACGAAACAGTTATCAATCCCGAGACCAGCCATGGCTGACAACAAATGCTCCACTGTTGCAACCCGGACACCGTCTTTCAGCAGTGTCGTGGAAAGCATGGTCTCACCAACGTTTTCCGCACAAGCACGGATTTCAACCACAGGGTCAAGATCGGTACGGCGAAAAACGATCCCCGAGTCCACCGGAGCGGGCTTCAGGGTCAGATACACTTTCTCCCCCGAGTGCAAGCCAACGCCGGTGGCGCGGATGGTGTTCTTGAGTGTCCGTTGTCTGATCATCGGTACATATTTCCGTCACATAAGTGCGATATAGTCTGGGCAAAATTCTGCCCGGAGAATACCAGAAAGTAACACTGAATACCATTTAACCAATCGTTAACCTTTGATTGGCCTCCCGGCACAAGCCCGGACTGATAGACAGCACACGTTATTCGGTCACAAAGGTTCCATTACCGAACACATTTGCAACAGATTATCAGTCAGCCTGACGGCGAAGGAATGCGGGAATATCGAGATAGTCGACTCCCTGCTCCTCGCTGTCCTTGCTCTGATCAATCGCCACATTACCGTGAGCCACGGCACGACGACGCAGAACGGCCGGACGGTCAAGCTGGTTATAATCCGTTGTGCCATCCAGGCTGCGGGTGTTGTCCACCACCTTGGTCGGCTTCTCACGGTCACCGCCCAGGCCGGTCGCAACGACCGTCACCTTGAGTTCGTCGGTCATTTCCGGATCAATCACGGTACCCACGACCACCGTCGCGGAATCCGAGGCAAATTCACGAACAATGTCACCAACCTCGGAGAATTCTCCCAGATTGAGGTCCATACCTGCAGTGATGTTGACCAGGATACCCTTGGCGCCCTGCAGGTTGATGTCTTCCAGAAGCGGGCTTCGTACAGCGGCTTCCGCAGCTTCGCGGGCACGATTCTCGCCAGTGGCACGCGCGGTACCCATCATGGCATTGCCCATCTCGGACATAACCGTTTTTACGTCGGCGAAATCCACGTTGATCATACCGTTGCGGGTAATCAGGTCAGCAATACCCTGAACCGCCCCCAGCAGAACATCGTTCGCCGAGCCAAATGCGTCCAGCAGGCTGGTCTTCTTACCCATCACCGCCAACAGCTTTTCGTTGGGGATGGTGATCAGCGAGTCAACGGTTTCCTCCAGTTCCTTGAGGCCGGCTTCCGCCACACTCATGCGCTTGCCGCCTTCAAACATGAATGGCTTGGTGACAACAGCAACGGTCAGGATACCCATTTCCCGGGCCACTTCAGCCACAACCGGCGCGGCACCGGTTCCGGTTCCGCCGCCCATGCCGGCAGTAATGAACACCATGTCGGCGCCTTTCAGCGACTCGGCGATGCGATCACGGTCTTCCAGAGCGGATTGACGCCCTACTTCCGGGTTGGCACCGGCACCCAGCCCTTTGGTGATGTTGCCACCAAGCTGAATGATCTGACGTGCATCCAGGTCCGTCAGGGCCTGGGCGTCAGTGTTGGCGCAAATAAACTCCACGCCTTCGATATCACTGTTGAGCATGTGGCGAACGGCATTGCCGCCACCACCGCCAACACCTACTACTTTAATGACAGCGTTTTGCTGGACATTATCGACGAGTTCAAACATTTCCCCTACTCCTTCGTGCTGTTTATCAGCCTTTTCCAGGCTGATTTTTCGAGATTATGATTTTCGAGATACCTTCGTGTATGTCTTCCCCCGGCTCGCCGTCAGAAATGACCGGTAAACCAGGCTTTCATGCGCTCAAACAGCGTGGGTGCATCTTCACCCTTAAGCGCCGGCGCCCGCCCCAGATCCATCTGGCGGAAGCCATGGATCAACAACCCAACGCCCGTGGCGTAGATGGGGTTGTTGACAACCTCCGTCATACCGGAGACCGCCTGCGGACAGGCCAGCCTTACCGGCATGTGGAAGATTTCCTCGGCCAGTTCCACCACGCCTTCCATGGTGGAGGAACCGCCGGTAATCACGATGCCGGCCGGGATCAGATCTTCGAATCCCGAACGACGAAGTTCAGACTGCACCAGGGTGAACAGCTCTTCGTAACGCGGCTCCACCACCTCGGCGAGCGCCTGACGGGACAGATCCCGTGGCGCCCTGTCGCCCACACTGGGCACCTTGATAGTTTCATCCGCGCCAGCCAGCTGAGTCAGGGCGCAGGCGTATTTGATCTTGATCTCCTCGGCATTCTGCGTGGGTGTCCGCAGGGCCATGGCAATATCGTTGGTGACCTGATCGCCAGCGATAGGAATGACCGCCGTGTGCCGAATGGCGCCACCGGTGAACACTGCGATATCGGTAGTGCCACCACCAATATCCACCACGCAGACACCCAGTTCCTTTTCATCCTCAGTGAGGATGGCGTGACTGGATGCCAACTGCTCCAGGATGATGTCATCCACTTCCAGACCGCAGCGCTTTACGCACTTCTCGATGTTCTGGGCGGCGTTTACCGCACAGGTGACGAGGTGAACCTTGGCCTCCAGGCGAACGCCGGACATCCCCATGGGCTCCTTGATACCCTCCTGGCTGTCGATGACAAATTCCTGCGGCAGTATGTGAAGGATCTTCTGGTCCGCCGGAATCGCCACGGCCTGGGCGGCGTCGATCACCCGGTCAATGTCGGCCTGGGTCACCTCCCGGTCACGGATCGCTACAATGCCGTGGGAGTTGAGGCTCTTGATATGGCTGCCGGCAATACCCGCGTAAACCGAGTGGATCCTGCAGCCCGCCATCAGCTCGGCTTCTTCCACCGCACGCTGTATCGCCTGGACCGTCGTTTCGATATTGACCACCACGCCACGCTTGAGCCCGCGGGAGGGGTGGGAACCGATACCCACCACCTCGATGGTCCCGTCCATTTTGCGCTTGCCGACGATCGCAACCACTTTCGAGGTTCCGATATCGAGGCCGACAATCATGTTTTCCGTTTCAACCGATGACATGTATTCCACCAAACCGTAGGTCTGAATTAAGCGTTGCTATGATTTCGTCCGCGAGGCCGTTTCTGACGGCTTCCACTGAACCGCCACCCCATTGCTGTAGCGGGCATCCACCCGTCTGACTTCGTCTGAGCGCGACGCCAGCCGTTCCTGATAAACCGTGACAAAGCGTTCAAAACGCGCCTCAACCTGATCCCTGCCCAGAACCACTTCGATGCCGTTGGCAAGCGTCAGCGTCCAGGCACCGCGCTGTTCCAGGCTCAGCCCGGCAAACCCGAGATTATGGCCGGTGAGCGTATCCGACATGGACCGTGCCATAGTGATCACTTCCTTCACACGCTCATCCGGGCCGGCCAGTCGAGGCAGTCGCCCGGCTACTTCCGGGTTAGCCGGCGCAAACAATTCTCCGTTGCGGCTCACCAGCCGATGGCTGTTCCAATACGCCAATGGCTTTTTCTCACGGATGTCGATCTGAAGTCGGTCTGGCCATACCCGCTTGACCGCTGCAGACTCCACCCATGGGCGCTGCTCCAGGCTTTCTTTAATGTCTGAAAGATCCGTGGCGAAGAAACTCCGACCTATCCACTTGCCCGCACTGCGCTCCAGCGCCGTGCGGTTTTCACCCACCAGCTCGCCCTTGACGTCGATGGCCATGACCTGGCGATCCATGGCGCTCAACACTTCGCTGGCTCCCCAGGGCACCAATGCCGCCAGCAGGACAATACCTGCGCCCATGAGCGCCTGCCCCCAAGGCACGGCAGACAACACTGCTCTCAGCAAACCAAACCGGTCCCGCTCTGGCCCAAGAGAGGTCGCTCCCCTGCGCTTCGGTGGGTCGGACGGTACCGCCCGGCTCCGGATCAGCAGGCTGTCAAGCATCGCTGGCCTCCAAGGTGTCCATGAGGATCCTCACTACCAGTTCCTCGAAACTGATACCCGCCGCCTGGGCCGACATGGGCACCAGACTGTGGTCGGTCATTCCGGGGACCGTGTTCACTTCCAGAAGCCAGAATTCACCCTGGCTGTCCTGCATGATGTCTACCCGGCCCCAGGTGCGGCAGCCCAGCACCCGGAACGCATCCAGCGCCAGATGCTGGAGCTTCAGTTCGCTGTCCGGGTCCAATCCGCACGGGATCTGGTATCGGGTGTCATCGGCCAGATACTTGGCGTCGTAATCGTAGAAAACGTGATCCGTGCTCAAACCAATGGCCGGCAGTGCCTGATCCTGCAAGAGACTGACGGTAAATTCCGGGCCTTCAACCCACTCCTCAACGAGAACCAGAGGATCCAGTACGGCCGCCTGCGTATAAGCCTCAACCAGCTCCTGCTCATTGTTCACCTTACGAATGCCAATGCTGGAGCCTTCCCGCGAGGGCTTTACGCTCAACGGCAACGACAGCGACTGCAATAAACTGCCAGCTTCCTCCACGGAACCCATGGCACGGAATTTCGGGGTTGGAAGACCGCAGCCTTCAAACACGTATTTGCTACGCAACTTGTCCATAGCCAGAGCAGAGGCCAGCACGTCACTGCCCGTGAAGGGAATGCCCGCCTGGGACAGGATGGCCTGAATCGTGCCGTCTTCCCCTCCGCGCCCGTGAAGGGCAATAAAAACCCGGTCAAACTCAGGCTCTTCCACGGTTTTCAGCAAACAACCGCGCACATCCAAGGCATAGGCATCGACTCCGGCGGAGACCAGTGCCGACAATACGGCCTGTCCACTTTTCAGTGATACTTCACGCTCGGCGGAATCACCGCCCATGAAGACAGCCACCCGCCCCAGTGCTTTCAGCGTCTCCGGATCGGCCTGATAACCTTGTGAATCGACAGTCCTGGCCATCTCACTCATCCGCAATCACTCCCGCGGCTGCCAGTCGCGCAGCCACTCCGCCTATATCACCCGCGCCCTGTGTAATCAGCAGATCACCGTCTTGTAACGTGTTGGCAAGCAGGGCTTCGATCTCTCCGTTTTCTTCCACAAACAGCGGCTCCACACTGCCTCGCTGCCGCAGGCTGCGACACAACGCACGGCCATCCGCACCCGGTATCGCTGGCTCACCCGCTGAATACACGTCCATCAGCAACAGCCCGTCCACGTCCGAAAGTACCCTGACGAAATCCTCATAGAGATCCCGGGTACGGGTGTAGCGGTGAGGCTGATAAAGCATGACCAACCGGCGATCGGGCCAGGCATCACGGGCGGCTCGGATAACGGCCTCCACTTCCGTGGGGTGGTGACCATAGTCATCGATCAGGGTGACAGTGCCCTTGCGGGTGGCGTAATCGCCGTAGACCTGGAACCGACGACCCACTCCGGCAAAGCCTGCAAGCCCCCGACAGATGGCGACATCGTCCACGCCCTCGTCGGTGGCCACGGCAATGGCCGCCAGGGCATTGAGTACGTTGTGGCGGCCCGGCATTTTCAGTTCAACGTCCAGGTCACTGCGGCCACCCGGGCGACGAACCACAAACCGTGTCCGCAGGCCGTCGGATTCAATGTTCTCGGCCCGGTAGTCGGCGTCCGGATTATCGATGCCATAGGTGATAATGGCGCGGGAGATCCTTGGGATGATTTCCTGCACGAAGCCGTCATCCACACACATCACCGCAACGCCGTAAAATGGCAGGTTGTGGAGGAAGTCCACAAATGTCTGTTTCAGGCGCTCAACATCGCCGCCATAGGTGTCCATATGGTCGGCTTCAATGTTGGTCACGACTGAGATCACCGGCGTCAGGTGCAGGAAGGAGGCATCGCTCTCATCGGCTTCGGCTACCAGATAGCGGGAACCACCAAGCTGCGCATTGGTTCCGGCACTATTGAGTTTGCCACCAATCACAAACGTGGGATCCAGGCCAGCCTCTCCCAAAACCGATGCAAGCAGACTGGTGGTGGTTGTTTTGCCGTGAGTGCCAGCCACGGCAATGCCATGGCGATAGCGCATGATTTCCGCCAGCATTTCTGCACGAGGCACGATCGGCACCCGTCGACTACGAGCCGCCGATACCTCTGGGTTATCACCCGTTACCGCAGACGACACGACAACCACGTCAGCACTGGCACTGTTCTCCTCACGATGCCCGATGAACACCTCAACACCCATGCTGGTAAGCCGGTCGGTAACAGCGCTCTCACGAATGTCAGAGCCGGACACATCGTAGCCCTGGTTCTTAAGCACCTCGGCAATACCGCTCATGCCGGCACCGCCAATCCCCACAAAATGAATATTGCGGATGCGGCGCATCTCGGGCACCTGATAGACCAGCGGGGGGTTTGTGGATTCAGCCATTTGCGGCCTCCAAACAGTAATTCACGACTCTCTCCGTTGCATCGGGGCGAGCCAGCGTCTTCGCGGCCTTCGCCATGTCCAAAATCCGGCGGCGATCCTTGCCGAGATCGGTCAGGGTTTCCGCCAGCAGATCGGCCGACAGCTTTGGCTGTGGGATCAGGATGGCGCCTTTCGCGTTAACCATTTGCTGTGCGTTCCGGGTCTGGTGGTCGTCCACGGCATGGGGGAACGGCACCAGCACGGCGCCTACGCCAGCAACACACAACTCCGAAACGGTGAGCGCACCAGACCTGCAGAGCACAATGTCGGCCCAGCCGTAGGCCTCTGCCATGTCTTTGATAAACGGCTCAACCGATGCTTCCACGCCGTGGTCACGGTAGGCATCACCGGCTTCCTCGATATTCTTCTCGCCACACTGGTGGCGCACCGTCGGCCGCTCGGCTTCCGGCATCTGAGCCAGTGCCGCCGGCAGCGTGCGATTGAACACCTGGGCACCAAGGCTGCCACCCACCACCAGTAACCGCAGCGCACCCGCCCGGCCGGACATCCGCTGATCGGGCTCGGCAAGTTCGGCCAGGTCCTGCCTGACCGGGTTGCCGGTACAGCGGGTTACTACAGCCGTGCCGAAGCTCCCGGGGAAAGCCTCCAACACGGTATGGGCGAAGCGCACCAGAATGCGATTGGTCATTCCGGCAATCGCGTTCTGTTCGTGGATCACCAGCGGCACCCGGTTCAGCCAGGCGGACAGGCCGCCGGGACCAGCCACAAAGCCGCCCATTCCGATGACGCAATGTGGGCGGATGGTGCGAACGATGGTAAAGGCCTGGCCAAGAGCGCGCATCAGCCGGAACGGCGCCATCAGTAAAGCCAGGCGACCCTTGCCCCTCAGCCCGGAGACCTGGATCAGCGACAGCGGTATGTCGGTTTCGCCGATCAGTCGCTGCTCCATGCCACCACGAGAACCCAGCCAGAAAACCTCATGACCTTTGTCCTGCAGCTGTCTCGCCGTTGCCAGGGCAGGGAAAACATGGCCACCGGTGCCACCAGCCATGATCAGAAAGCGCCGTTTATCAGTCATAAATCGCACCTCCCCTGGCCGCTGGTTTACGGGTCTTCTCGCTGGCCCGCTTCTCGCGGTCCAGCCGTTCCATCTCCACCCGGGCCAGCACGCCAATACAGACAGCGGTAATCATCAGGCTGGAACCGCCATAGCTCACAAGCGGCAAGGTCAGCCCCTTGGTCGGCAGAAGGCCCGTACTGACCGCCATGTTGATACCGGCCTGCAAGCCAATCAACAAAGTAATGCCATAGGAGAAACACGCAGCGAATGGCATGCCCGCTTTCTCGGCCCTTCTCGCAATCACAAATCCGGTCACCACCAACACGGTGAACAGGCCCAGAACCATCAGCGACCCCAACAACCCGAATTCTTCAGCAATAATCGCGAAGATAAAGTCGGTGTGGGCCTCCGGCAGATAGAAGAGTTTCTGTACCGAATTCCCCAACCCGGTACCCGCCCAGTCACCACGACCGAACGCAATCAGCGACTGGGTTAGCTGGTAGCCGGTATCAAACTGGTCTTTCCAGGGGTCGAGGTAACTCACAACCCGCTTCAATCGGTATGGCTGAGTGAATACCAGCACGGAGCCCATCACCACCAACACGCCAATCAGCGGCATAAACCGGCTAAGCCGTACGCCACTCAGGAAAATCATGCCAGCTGATGCAGCAACCAGGACCACCGTGGCGCCAAAATCCGGCTCGATAACCAGTAGCACCGAGGCAATACCAAGCACGCCCAATGGCTTGAGGAATCCAGGCCAGGTGTTCAGCAACTCATCCCGACGACGCACGACGTAGCCGGCCAGGTAGGCAATCAGGCAAAGCTTGGCAATTTCCGACACCTGGACATTGAACAAACCAAAAGATATCCAGCGGGTGGAGCCATTCACCGTACGCCCGAGCGGCGTCAGTACCAGCAGCAGGGACAACAAACCGACCCCGAGCAACAGCCACCCGCTGCGCTCCCACCACGAGATCGGTACGTTGACGGCAATCAGCGCAAGCACGCAGCCGATGCCGGCAAAAATAAGCTGACGGATCACATAGTGGTAACTGTTGCCCATGGTTTCCGCCGCCATGTCCATGGAGGCGGAAGAAATCATCACAACGCCCATGACCAGCAACGCAGCGGAACTGATGATCAGTAGTGGCAGCGGGCGCAGGTCACGGAACAGGCCGTGATGGCTGGTGAGGGACAGGTCAGCGTGCATCACAGCCCCTCCACCTGTTGACGGAAACGATCGCCACGATCCCCGTAGTCACGGAACATGTCGAAACTGGCGCAGGCAGGTGATAACAGTACCCGATCACCCGGTTGGGCCAGTTTTTTTGCCGTATGGACAGCGTCCGCGATGTCAGCGGCGTTGACCGTCTCAACCCGATGACCCAAGGCGGTGGCGATGATTCCGGCATCAGCGCCGATCAGAACAACCGCCCGACAATGAGTTGACACGGGTTCAGCGAGCAAGGAAAAATCGGCGCCCTTGCCTTCACCACCGGCAATCAGCACGATCTTCCCATTCGCTGGCACCAGGCTTTCAATGGCGGCGGCCGTCGCTCCCACATTGGTGCCCTTGGAGTCATTGATGTAATCGACATCACTCACGCGTCGAATGAATTCACACCGATGCGGCAGCCCCTTGAAACGCCTGGCAGTTTCCAGCATCAGGTCCATCGGTAACCCGGCAGCGTGTCCGAGCGCCAGTGCTGCCATCACATTGCTGATATTGTGCTGGCCCATCAGGCCCAATTCCTCGGCCAACAGCAGATTATCAAAGCCGAAGGTAATCCAGGTGCCTTCATCGTCGTCGCGGGTACTGAACGTATCCGGGTTGACACGGTGAAAACCGAAACACAGGAACCGGAGGCTATCCCTCGCCATGGGCGTGCTCAGGGCATCGTCCAAGTTGACCACGGCGTTCTGGCAGCCGTTGAAAATTCGTTGTTTGGCCTGGAAATAGGCCATCTTGTCCGGATAGCGATCCATGTGATCGTCGCTGACGTTCAGCACCGTGGCCGCCAGGGCATTCAGTTCCCGGGTGGTTTCGAGCTGAAAGCTCGATAATTCCAGAACATAAAGGTCCGCACCCCGACCAAGCAGCTCCAGCGCCGGAGTGCCGATATTGCCGCCGACTTCCACGCGGCGGCCAGCAGCCCTGGCCATCTCTCCGACCAGCGTGGTCACCGTGGTTTTGCCATTGGAACCGGTGATGGCGATGATCGGCGCGTCCGCTACTTCGGAAAACAGGTCAATGTCACCGCGAATGACAGCCCCTTTATCGGCCGCCCCCCGAATAGCCGGTTCGGCAACACTGATCCCGGGGCTGACCACCAGTTCGTTAAAGCCTGCAAACAGGTCGGCATCGAACTCACCCAGGTACACGGGCAGGTCCGGCCATTCGGACCTGAGTTCATCCAGGCCTGGCGGCGACAGGCGGCTATCAGCCACGGCAACATCCCGGCCGTTTTCGCACAGATAGCGCACGCAGGAGAGCCCGGTTTTACCGAGCCCCACAACCAGCGTTCGACGATCTGAAACGATGACACTCATGGTGCTTTGCTTCCCTATCTCAGTTTCAGGCTGGCCAGGCCAACCAGTACTAACACGACAGTGACAACCCAGAAGCGCACGATAACGCGCGGCTCCGGCCAGCCTTTCAGTTCAAAATGATGATGCAGCGGCGCCATGCGGAATATCCGCCGGCCGGTAAGCCGGAAGGACGCCACCTGAAGAATCACGGAGACGGTTTCCATGACGAACACGCCGCCCATGATGAACAATACGATTTCCTGCCGTACGATCACCGCAACGACACCCAGCGCGGCGCCAAGCGCCAGAGCGCCCACGTCGCCCATGAACACCTGGGCGGGATAGGTGTTGAACCACAGAAATCCCAGCCCGGCACCCACCAGCGCACCACAGAACACAATCAACTCCCCGGTGCCCGGCAAATGAGGAATCAGCAGGTAATCGGCGAACTGAGCGTGACCAGATACGTAAGCAAAGATGCCCAGGGCCGCTGCCACCATCACCGTCGGCATAATGGCGAGCCCGTCGAGGCCATCGGTCAGGTTCACCGCGTTGCTGCTACCCACAATCACGAAGTAGCTCAACAGGATGAACAGCACCGGCCCCAGGGTCAGCGATACGTTCTTGAAAAATGGTACGTAGAGCGACGTTTCCTGAGGCAACGCGGAACTCATGAACAGCGCTATCGCCGCCGTCGCACCGATCACTGACTGCCAGAAATATTTCCAGCGAGCAGGCAGCCCCCTGGGATTGCGCTCCACCACTTTGCGATAGTCGTCCACCCAGCCAATCGCACCGAACAAAAGGGTGACCAGAATCGCCACCCAGACATACCGATTGCTCAGATCCGCCCACAGCAATGAGCTGATCCCGACAGCCACCAGAATCAGCGCGCCACCCATGGTCGGCGTGCCGGCTTTGCTCAGATGCGTTTGTGGGCCGTCATCACGAACCGCCTGCCCGATCTGGTACTGGCTGAGTTTGCGAATCATCACCGGGCCGATCAGCAGGGAAATCAACAGGGCCGTCAACACCCCGAAGATCCCCCTGACGGTCAGGTACTGGAAAACCGTCAGCGCGGAAAAGTACTGTGAAAGAGCCTCTGTCAGCCAGAGCAGCATGCGTTACCCACCTTTTCTTGTATTCCCTCCACCACACGATCCATGGCGGAACTGCGAGAACCCTTGACCAGTACCGTCTGCGAATCGGCAGGCCCCTCGAACAGACGACGCACTGCGTCGTCATGGCTCGCACACACCTCAGCGGCGTCTCCGAAACCCTCAACATATCCTTCACAGCCAGCACCCACGGCAATCAGTCTCTCGATGCCCCTCGCCCTGGCGAATTCACCAATCTCCCGGTGCAGCGCAAGGCTGTCCTGCCCTAACTCAGCCATCGCCCCCAACACAGCCACACGACTGGCTGGTCGCGCAGCCAGCACATCCAAAGCAGCTTTCATGGAGGCTGGGTTGGCGTTATAGCTATCGTCGATGACGGTCAGTTTTGGTGTCAGCGCCATCATTTGCAGGCGCCCCTTTACCGGTTTCAGAGCCGCCAGCCCCGCCTTTATCGCCTCATTATCTGCACCCAGCTCGCGAGCAGCGGCGATCGCCAGCAATGCATTGGTGATATTGTGCTCGCCCTGCAGGGAAAGCCTGACGTCACAGGACCAGCCGTCCGGCCCCTGTGCGCGAAACATCCGGACATCACCATCGCTGCGGATATCGTTGGGGACGTAATCGGCCCCTTCACTTGCCCGGCCACTGATACCTGCGACCCGACGCTGGCCAGCCCTCTGCCGCCATAGATCAAAGGCCGGGTCATCGCTGTTCAGGACCACAAGACCGGTTTCCGGCGCGCCATCAATGATTTCACCCTTTGCACGCACCACATTGTCATAACCACCAAACCCTTCCAGGTGCGCCTGCCCGGCGTTGGTGAGGATGACCACTTCCGGCCGAACAATGTTGACGGTGTGGGCTATTTCCCCCAGGCCACTGGCGCCGAGCTCTATCGCACCCAGTTGGTGTTCCGGTGACAGCCTGAACAGCGTCAGGGGAACACCAATGTGGTTATTGAGGTTGCCCTCGGTGGCAAGGGTATTGCCCACCTGGGAGAGAATGGCGGCCACCATTTCGCGCACTGTGGTCTTGCCACTGCTACCCGTGATCGCCACAAAACGCGCGGTGCTGGCATTGCGGTTGGCCAGTGCCAGTTGAGCCAAAGCGTCTATCGTGTCCGAAACCCGAATCTGCGGAAGCCCCAGGCTCGGGTCTGCCTTGTCTACAACAGCAGCCACGGCTCCAGCCTGCTCGGCCACAGCCAGATAATCATGCCCGTCGAAGTTCTCGCCCCGAAGCGCCACGAACACGTCTCCACTGGCGATTTGGCGCGTGTCGGTCGAGACACCCCGAACCATCAGGCCGT
>PBRG01000080.1 GCA_002726615.1 Marinobacter sp. | reverse complement strand
ATATCATTGAACGCTTTCTGTCCCTGACGCGTGAGAATGGGAAGGACCGACGGTAACTCCACGAGTTGTTCCATGAGCTCTGTGGCCTGTGCGTTGATTTGTTTCTCAAGGCGACGGTCCATGGCCTGCTCCACCATGCGCTGTGTCTTCTGTTCAACCTGGCGGGTTATCGGATCTATCTGGCCGCTGGTTACGTCACCGACACCGATGGACAAGGCCGGTGCGGAAAGCGTGCAAAGAGCGATTGCAGGGAACAAGTGTCTCAAGAGAAAAGGTTTCATCGTGCCCGTCCGATTAAAGATGTGTGTCATACGATACAACGGCCCGGCGGAAAAAAAATTCCTTCGTTCATGGAATAAATCGGTTTCACGACCGTTTTACCGATAACACCTTTGGAAATGGAAGGCTATGAAAGAGGAAATCACCGAACTATT
Source organism: Marinobacter sp. (assembly GCA_002726615.1). GTDB lineage: Bacteria > Pseudomonadota > Gammaproteobacteria > Pseudomonadales > Oleiphilaceae > Marinobacter. The sequence continues at coordinate 16,126 of PBRG01000080.1, read as the reverse complement.
ACCAAGGCTCCGACGATTCGCCTACTCGTTGACCGGCTCCCTGTCAGACGCCGACGACCTGCTACAGAATACGGTGGAGCGTTTGTTGACCCGGGACATGCCGGACGACGCCGATCTTACCAAGTGGGCATTCCGGGTTTGCCGTAACGTCTGGATAGACGAGTGTCGCGCGCGTAAGGTTCGGCGGGATGCCGCGGAACATCCGGAGTTGACGGATGGCCAGGTGATCAATGGCGAACACCAGACCACCAAAGAGATCGAATGGCACCGGGTGGACGCTGCGATGGCAAGATTGCCACAGGACCAACGGCAGATTATCTCCCTGGTGGCAATCCAGGGCATGCCCTACAAAATCGTGGCTGAGATTCTGGAAGTGCCCAAGGGTACGGTGATGAGCCGGCTGGCCCGAGCCAGGGCGGCGTTAAGCGAGGCCCTGGCGCCTGTAACCATGAGGACCGATTCATGAAGATGACTGACGAAACCCTGTCGGCTTTCCTCGATAACGAACTGACCGACGCGGAGATGGAAGCGGTTCGGGACCAGATTGAGAAGGATCCAACGTTGGCAGATCGACTGGCCGAGATGGCGTCCGTGGATGCCGAACTACAGGCCCATTACGGCTCGATTGATGACCGTCCCATGCCGGCTTCGATTACCCAGATGCTGGAGGAAAAGGCCTCCCGGAGCGCTGCGCCCGCGCAGGACAATGTGGTCACCTTTCCGTGGTGGCGCAGGCTGCCCGGCCACACGGGTAAAGCTGTCGCCGCCGCTATCATCGCGGGGGTGGCGCTGACGCAATGGCTGACGGTAGCAACGGACGGCGATCCGATGTCGCCCGCGGTGGCGAACGTTCTGGATAGCCAGCCCAGTGGCGAAGTTTACCAGGTTAATGACCAGGCAAGCCTGACGCCGAGACTGACGTTCCAGAGTCAGGCCGGCCAATGGTGCCGTCAGTTCCGCCTGGAGACGCAAACGTCCGCGTCGGAGCAAATTGCCTGTCGCACTGGCGAGGGTTCCTGGGAACAGATGGCCACTGCCGAAGCAGAGCCTTCCCTGGCACCTGATGTATACCAGACAGCGAGCGGTGGCAGTGTGCTTGACGAGGAACTGGACCGGATGATGGCCACGCCCCCCGTTGGGCCGAACCAGGAGCGTGCGTTGCTTGAACAGCAGTGGAGGCGTAATTAACAGTCCTGCGTCCCAGCGGTTTGCGGTTCCGGTGGATGGCAACACGGGGGAATCCAGCTAGTATCAAGGTGTTTATCCTTCGCTGACCTGATGGGGCCGTAATGACCGAATACTTTATCCAGGCGTTTATCTATCTGACCGCTGCTGTTGTGGCGGTGCCATTGGCGAAGCGCCTGGGTTTGGGGTCGGTGTTGGGGTATCTGGTGGCGGGTGTCGTCATCGGGCCGGTGACGGGGCTGGTGGGCCAGGAAACCGCAACCATTCAGCATTTTGCCGAGTTTGGTGTGGTCATGATGCTGTTTCTGGTGGGCATGGAGCTGGACCCGAAATCCCTCTGGGCCATGCGGATTCGTTTGCTGGGCCTGGGCGGCCTGCAAGTGGTGCTCACCTCCGCTGCCGGAATGGCGATTGCCTGGTGGATGGGGCTGCAATGGCAGACCACCGTCGCCGTTGGCCTTATATTCTCGTTGTCTTCCACCGCCATTGTGCTGCAGACCCTGAACGAGAAAGGACTTAGCAAAACCGAGGGGGCCGGGGCGCTTTCTCGGTGCTGTTGTTCCAGGATATTGCGGTCATTCCCATGCTGGCGGTGATTCCCCTGCTGGCGATATCCGAACTGGCGGGCGTTGGGGCGACGGACCCCGGGCACTAGGGCGGTTTCAGCCTGGTGGCGCATCTGCCGGGATGGGCTCACGCCCTGGTGGTGATCGGCTCTGTGACCACGGTGATCGTCGGCGGTCATTACCTGAGCCGGCCCCTGTTTCGTTACGTGGTTCAGTCCGGTATGCGGGAGGTTTTTACAGCCACCGCGTTAATGCTGGTGATCGGTATTGCCGCGCTGATGAGCGTTGTCAATCTGTCGCCGGCGCTCGGGGCTTTCCTCGCCGGTGTGGTGCTGGCCAACAGCGAGTTCCGTCACGAACTCGTGGCCAACATCGAGCCCTTCAAAGGGCTACTGCTCGGATTGTTTTTCATCACGGTGGGTGCCGGTATCAACTTTGAGGTGCTGGCGGCGCAATGGGGCACAGTGATCACATTGGCGCTGGCGGTTATCCTGGTCAAGGCAGCAATTCTGCTGCTCCTGGCCTTGTTATTCGGGCTGCGGGGCCGTGATGGCTGGCTGTTCACCCTCGGGCTGGCCCAGGCCGGCGAATTCGGCTTCGTGCTGCTGACCTACAGCATGCAGAACAGTGTGATCCCGGCGGACATCGCCCAGCTTCTGGGATTGGTGGTGGCACTGTCCATGTTCCTGACGCCGCTGTTGTTTATTGCCTACGACCGGCTGATCTTGCCGCGGTATCGTGAAGCCCGCAATGAGCAGCGGGAAGCCGATGTGATCGAGGAGCAGGCGCCAGTGATCGTGGCCGGGGTTGGACGATTTGGCCAGATTGTGTGCCGGTTGTTGCGCGCCAACAAGATTCCCATTGTCGCTCTGGATCTGGCCCTGGATCAGATCGAAAACCTGCGACGTATCAACATCAAAAGCTATTTCGGTGACGCCAGCCATACGGGGTTACTGGAAACGGCGGGCATCGCCCACGCGCGCATGCTCGTGGTTGCAATTGATGACAGGGATCGAGCTGTGTCGCTGGTGCACCACGTCAAGCAACACTACCCCGGCGTCTGGGTTCTGGCACGGGCGTTCGACCGGGGCCATGGCTATCAATTGCGCCAGGCCGGCGCTGACGACGTCGTCAGCGAAACCTACCACTCTGCGGTGGAGCTGGGCGGGCATGCGCTGACCGCATTCGGCGTTCACCCATTGCGGTCGCGACAGATGACCTGGGCGTTTATCAATAATGAAAAGTCCCACGAGGACGAGCTGTTCGACGCCTGGAAGGAAATCGAAGAGGGTATCCGCTTTAGCCCCCGTTATGGTGAGCTGTTCATGAAGCTGGAGGATACCCTGAGCGATGTGATGCAACAGGACTGGGAACCGCCCCGTCGTGAGGAGGTGCCCTTGTGGTCACCTCCCAAAACGGATGAGTAAGGCCTGCCTGGGGAGCGTGCCCTCTCTTGCCATTGCTTCACCACTTGTTCTTTTATGCAAACAATGTTCTCAAACATTTGGAATACATGTCCATAATCGAACAGGTTAGTCTGAATTCACCGAAACACTAAGGAGAATTCAGGCATGAAGGTACTGATCGTTCTGGCCCACCCGGAAAGGCGGTCATTCAGTGGTGGTTTGGTGGATGTGGCTACAGAAACCCTGAATCTGGCTGGGCATGAGGTAGAAATAGACGACCTCTATGGAGAAGGCTTTGACCCGGTGGAGCGTTCGTCGTGGTATGGCAAGCGGCAGGATGAGTGCTATTTTGCGCCGCTGACGGAGCAGCGGGCTCACTATGATGCCAATGCATTACCTCAAGATGTTCAGCGCGAGATCGCTCGGCTGAATTGGGCCGATCTGGTGATTTTCCAGTTTCCGCTGTGGTGGCATTCTCAACCCGCCATATTGAAGGGCTGGTTTGATCGCGTGTTGGTTTATGGCGGACTTTATTCGGGAAGCATGCGCTACGATCGCGGCTATTTTCGCGGTAAACAGGCGATGTGTTCTGTAACCACTGGTTCTCCGGAGCAGGCGTTCATGCCGTTTGGCCGTGCCGGTAATATGGTGGAGTGGCTGTGGCCGGTTCACTCTTCACTGTATTACGTGGGTTATGACGTGCTGGCGCCGCACCTAAGCTATGGAGTACAGGGTGGTGGCATCAGCTACCAGGGTGAAGGTGCATTCCGGGATCATCTGGGCGCACTGAAAGACCAATGGGCGCGCCGTTTGTCGGGAGTGGAACAGGACTTGCCAATTCCGTTTACTGGCTGGAATGACTGGGATGGTGTCGGCGTGCTCAAACATGCACATCCAATGCGCTGGCGATTGTGAGCAACGTTGTGATTTGCCCTGATAAGACTATGATTGTGCTAAGGCCCGACAGAGGAGAGCATCGCCTTGTCACAACAGCGGGACGTCACCGTCTTTTATGATGAACGGGTGTTGGCCCATCACCCTGATACCAACATGGATTTCCTGCCCGGTCGCCTGGACAAACGGGTACGTTCCATTCTGTCGGGGCTTAATGTGCAGTGGAAGTACCCGGAGCATCCGGGCCGTATTACCGCGATCATGGACTTGCTCGCCCGTGACCCCATTCCCGGTGTTCGGATCGAGCCAGGTAAAGCGGCAACGCCAGACCAGTTGAGCCGGGTTCATACCACTTCCTTCCTGGACGACATATTCTCACTACGGGACGAAAGTGCGTGGCTGGATGTCGATACCACAGCCGTTTCACCGGGCAGTGTTGAAGCCGCCGAAGTGGCGGCAGGTACCGCTATCGCAGCCGTGGAAGCGGTGGTTGAGGGCCGCACGAACAGCGCCTTCGCGATGGTCAGGCCGCCTGGCCACCATGCCGAACCAGTGCGCGCAAGGGGGTTCTGCCTTTTCAATAATGTTGCTGTTGCGGCCGCACACGCGCAGGCAGAGTTGGGCTGTGAACGGGTATTGATCGTCGATTGGGACGCCCACCATGGCAATGGCACCCAGGATATCTTCTGGGCTGATCCGGACACCATGTTTTTTGATATTCACCGGGCTGCGCCTTTCTACCCGGGTAGCGGAGCATTAACCGACGTAGGTGCCGGCCTGGGCGAGGGCACCACCATCAACGTTCCCATGCCCGGTGGCGCGGGGGACGTAGCCTATCTCAAAGCGCTACGCGAAATTTTGGTACCCGCCGCCGACTATTTCAAACCGGACCTGGTACTGGTCTCCGCCGGCTTTGATGCCCATTGGTACGACCTGGCGCTCAATGTGTCCTACGAAGGCTTCGCGGCCATGACGGGCATTGTTCAGGAGATTGCGGACAAGCACTGTAATGGCCGGCTGGCCATGGTGCTGGAGGGCGGTTACAATACCGAATCATTGTCTCATGGCGTGCACGCAGTGCTTCGGGCACTGGCCGGTGGCACGTTGACGGAACCAAGGGTCTGCGGCATGGAAGAAGTGGACGCTGCCATTGACTTTCATAAGGGCGCCTTCGAGCCCGATAACACGGATTAGTCTTTTCCTGCAGCCTTCCCAGAATCAAAATAGCGGTTTCCTATCGAACGGCTAAAAACAATCAATTTGAATGTTTTTGATCAAATCAATACCTTAGCCAACTCACGTTAGCCAATGCCTAAACTCAACCAACTGGAGATATCTACTATGGGTATGATTAACAGCGAAATTAAACCGTTCAACGCCACCGCCTTTAAGGGCGGCGAGTTTGTTGAAATTTCCGAAGCCGATGTAAAAGGTAAGTGGTCGGTATTTTTCTTCTACCCGGCCGACTTCACTTTCGTTTGCCCGACCGAGCTGGGCGACGTGGCCGACAAGTATGAAGAGCTTCAGAAGCTGGGTGTGGAAGTGTTCTCCGTATCCACCGACACCCACTTCACCCACAAGGCGTGGCACAGCAGCTCCGAGACTATCGGCAAGATCAACTACTTCATGGTAGGCGACCAGACCGGCACTATCACCAACAACTTCGGTGTGATGCGTGAAGGCCAGGGCCTGGCAGACCGCGCTACCTTCCTGATCGACCCGGATGGCGTTATCCAGGCCATGGAAATCACTGCCGAAGGCATCGGCCGTGACGCTGATGACCTGCTGCGCAAGGTAAAAGCGGCTCAGTACGTTCGTAACAATCCCGGCGAAGTTTGCCCGGCCAAGTGGAAAGAAGGCGAAGCGACTCTGACGCCGTCACTGGACCTGGTTGGCAAGATCTAAGGTTTCGGTAACAGTGAAACCTGAAAAAGGCCCGCTCTGCGGGCCTTTTTCGTTTCTATCCAATTGATTTATCGATTTGAATAGCAAAGGCCTATCAAATACTTTGGATCAATTAATTTGAGCTTGGACGGGCCAGTCCGTATCGTTCTCCTATATTCGATTCACGACTCAAACCGAGTTCGCACATTCAGTTTAAAGCTATCCAAAGGGGAAAAAGAGCATGTTGGATGCCAGTATCAAGGAACAGTTGAACGCCTACATGGACAAGCTGCAGCAGCCGATCGAGCTGGTTGCTGCTTATGACGACAGCGATAAGTCCCAGGAACTGAAGCAGTTGCTGGACGAGCTCGAGCCCATGTCTGACAAGATCAGCCTGCGTACGGAAGAGTCAGAGCAAGTACGTCGCCCGTCATTTGCCATCAATCGTGTTGGCAGCGACATCGGCGTGCGATTCGCCGGCATCCCCATGGGTCATGAGTTTACCTCCCTTGTGCTGGCGCTGTTGCAGGTAGGTGGTCATCCGCCGAAAGCCAGCGAAGACGTGATTGAACAGGTCAAAAACCTGGACGGCGACTTTGAGTTTGAAACCTACTTTTCGCTGTCGTGCCAGAACTGCCCGGACGTGGTCCAGGCGCTGAATCTGATGAGCGTCCTCAATCCAAGGATCAAGCATACGGCGATCGACGGTGCCCTGTTCCAGGACGAAGTCGAGCAGCGCGAGGTCATGGCGGTGCCCAGCGTTTATCTCAATGGCAAGCCGTTTGGCCAGGGTCGCATGACTCTGGAGCAGATTATCGCGAAGGTCGACACCGGTGCCGAGGCTCGTGACGCTGACAAGCTCAAGCAAAAAGACCCGTTCGAGGTGTTGGTCATCGGAGGTGGCCCGGCGGGTTCTTCAGCCGCTATCTACGCGGCACGCAAGGGCATCTCTACCGGTATTGCCGCCGAACGTTTCGGCGGACAGGTGGCGGACACCATGGGCATCGAGAACCTGATTTCCGTGCCCTACACCGAAGGCCCCAAGCTGGTGGCGGCGATGGAGCAGCACGTCAAGGAATACGACGTGGACATCATGAACCTGCAACGCGCGGAGAAGCTGATTCCGGCGGCCCGCAAGGGTGGCTATCATGAAGTACGGTTGGCCAATGGTGCCTCTTTGAAGAGCCGCACGCTGGTCCTGTCCACGGGTGCCCGCTGGCGCCAGATGGGGGTTCCGGGTGAAGAGGAATACCGCAATAAAGGTGTGGCCTATTGCCCGCACTGCGACGGCCCGTTGTTCAAGGGCAAGCGTGTGGCGGTGATCGGCGGCGGTAACTCCGGCGTGGAAGCGGCCATCGACCTTGCCGGTATTGTTGGCCACGTGACTCTGATTGAGTTCGGCGCGGCTATGCGAGCAGACGATGTGCTGCAGAAGAAACTGCGCAGCCTGAAGAATGTGGAAATCATCACCTCGGGCCAGACCACAGAGATTACCGGCGAGAACGGCAAGGTAAACGGCCTGCAGTATACCGACCGCACAACCGGAGAGAGCCACCATGTATCGCTGGAAGGCGTGTTCGTCCAGATCGGCCTGGTGCCGAACACCGAGTGGCTGAAAGGCGACATCGAGCTGAGCCAGCATGGCGAGATCATTGTTGACGAGCGCGGTGAAACCTCCATTCCGGGCGTGTTTGCCGCCGGTGACGTCACCACCGTGCCCTACAAGCAGATCGTGATCTCCATGGGTGAAGGCTCCAAGGCCGCCCTGAGCGCGTTCGATTTCCTGATTCGAAACTCCGTTGATGAGAGCGAGAGCGACGAAGCGGCGGCCTGAACCTCCGCTAAACAGGTTCACACACGGCTGACCCCTAACCAGTTCGTGTTTTTCAGCCCTGCTGTCCGGCTTCCGGATAGCGGGGCTTTTTTATGGGCGTCTCTTGGGAGTGGGTCGGTTAGGTTGTACAAGTCGATTACTTTCTGTACACTTTATTTTAATTGAACGTTCAATTAATAAAACGGACAGGAAACGCGATGCCGATTGTTGGCGTGAAAGACACCCGAAAGCAGCAACTGATTGATGCCACCATGGCGTCTATTGCCGAGCTGGGGCTGCAGAACACCACCATCATCTCCATCAGCCGTCGTGCCGGCATGTCGTCCGGCATCATCAGCCATTATTTCGGTGGTAAGCAGGGGCTGATCGAAGCCGCGTTGCGTTATTTGTTGGACCAGTTGGGGAAGGAGCTGCGGGAGCGGATGGCCCGCACCGATGGGTCGCCGGAACAACGCCTTCAGTGCATCGTGGAAGCCAACTTTTCCGAGTTTCAGCGCACCGATCTGGCAGCAAAGACCTGGCTCAGCTTCTGGGCCCGCTCCATGCACGAGCCGGGTTTGCAGCGCCTGCAGCAGATCAACAACGCCAGGCTGTACAGCAATCTGCGTTATTCCTTCGCCCAGCGTTTGCCAAAACAGGCCGCCACCGAAGCTGCCCGCCAGCTGGCGTCGATGATCGACGGCTTCTGGCTGCGCAGCGCCCTGAGTACCGATCCTCAGGAAGGCTTCTCGGCGGCGGAAACGCTGTGTAAACGATTTGCATTGAACGCACTCGAATCCACCCTTAATTAACCCCGAATTCACACGATCAGGTTTGAACCCCATGACTGAATTGCCCCGTTATCAGAACTTTATCAACGGCCAGCCCATGGCCAATGCCTCCGGCGAAACCTTCCCGGTTGTGAATCCGGCCACGGGCGAGGTGATCTATGAAATGGAAATCGCCGATGAGGCTGTAAAAAAGTCCGCGATAGACAGCGCCCAGGCCGGCTTCAAGGTCTGGTCTGCGATGACCGGTGCCCAGCGTGGCCGTATTCTCCAGCGTGCCGTGGCGTTACTGCGGGAACGTAACGACGAATTGGCCGCGCTGGAAGTTCAGGACACTGGCAAACCCTGGCAGGAAGCCCAGGTTGTTGACGTGGTGACCGGTGCGGACACCCTGGAATACTTTGCCGGCCTGGCCGCGTCCGTTGAAGGTGGCCAGCAGGACCTTGGCGGGGATTTCTATTACACCCGTCGTGAACCGCTGGGTGTGTGTGCGGGTATCGGTGCGTGGAACTATCCGCTGCAGATTGCCTGCTGGAAGTCCGCCCCGGCCCTGGCAACGGGTAACAGCATGATTTTCAAGCCCTCGGAGGAAACTCCGATGGGCGCCCTCAAGCTGGCTGAGATCTTTGTTGAAGCCGGTGTACCGGCGGGTGTGTTCAACGTGGTCCAGGGCGCGGGTGATGTTGGTGCCTGGCTGACTCACAACCCCGATATTGCCAAGGTGTCGTTCACCGGAGAAGTCGGCACTGGCCGGAAGGTAATGACCGCAGCCGCCTCCACCCTGAAAGACGTCACCATGGAGCTTGGCGGTAAATCACCGCTGATTGTTTTCGACGATGCGGATATCGATAACGCGGTTTCCGCGGCCATGCTGGGTAACTTCTACACCCAAGGCGAGATCTGCACCAACGGCACCCGCGTGTTCGTGCACCAGGACATCTATTCCGAATTTATGGACCGGTTGCTCGAGCGCACTCTGAACAACATTCGCATGGGTGATCCCACCGACCCGGACACCAACTTCGGCGCGCTGATCTCGCAGAAGCACCAGCAACTGGTGCTGGATTACATCGAGAAAGGCATTGCCGAGGGCGCCACCCTCAGTCATGGCGGTAAGGCCGCGAAGCCGGCCTCCGCGCCTGGCGGTTACTTCGTGGAGCCCACCATCTTCACCAACTGTACCGATGACATGACCATCTGCCGCGAGGAAATCTTCGGGCCGGTGATGTCGGTACTGACCTTCTCCGACGAGGAGGAGGTGATCGGCCGTGCGAACAGCACGGATACGGGTCTGGCAGCTGGGGTGTTCACCAACGATATCCGTCGCGCCCACCGGGTGATTCACCGCATCCAGGCTGGCATCTGCTGGATCAACAGCTATGGAGCATCGCCTGCGGAAATGCCGGTGGGTGGCTACAAGCTCTCCGGTGTTGGCCGCGAAAACGGCCGCGTCACACTCGATCACTACACCCAACTGAAGGCGGTGTACGTGGGCATGGAGGACATAGACAGTCCGTTCTAAGCGGTCTGTTCGGAGTTGCGTATGAAAGAAGTGAACTACGATTACATCATTGTCGGCGCGGGGTCTGCAGGCTGTGTGCTGGCCAACCGGCTTACCGAGGATGGCCGCCACCGGGTGCTGCTGCTGGAAACCGGCGGCAGCGACAAGAGCATCTTTATCCAGATGCCGACGGCACTGTCCATCCCCATGAACACCAAAAAATTCGCCTGGCAGTTTGAGACTGAGCCGGAACCCTACCTGGATAACCGCCGCATGCACTGCCCCCGGGGAAAGGTGCTGGGTGGCTCTTCCTCCATCAACGGCATGGTTTACGTACGTGGTCATGCCCGTGATTTCGACGAGTGGCAGGAGCAGGGCGCCGAAGGCTGGGACTATCGTCACTGTCTGCCCTACTTCAAGAAGGCGGAAACCTGGGCCTTTGGCGCTGATGACTACCGTGGTGACCAGGGCCCGCTGGGCGTGAACAACGGCAATAACATGCAGAACCCGCTCTACAAGGCCTTTGTGGACGCAGGCGTGGATGCCGGTTATTTCGCCACCAACGACTACAACGGCGAGCGCCAGGAAGGTTTCGGCGCCATGCATATGACCGTCAAGAATGGCCGTCGCTGGTCCACGGCCAATGCCTATCTGCGCCCGGCCATGGCGCGGGACAATCTGACAGTGGTCACCCATGCACTGGTGCACAAGGTGTTGCTGGAGGGCAAGCAGGCTACCGGCGTGCGCTACGAGAAAGACGGCAAACGGGTGGATGTTACAGCGTCAGAGGAAGTGATCCTGTCGGCCGGCTCTATTGGTTCACCCCATCTTTTGCAGCTTTCCGGCATTGGCAACCGCGACGTACTGGAGCAGGCCGAAATCCCCGTCAATCACGAACTGCCCGGTGTCGGCGGCAACCTGCAGGATCATTTGGAGTTCTACTTCCAGTTCCGCTGCAAGCAGCCGGTTTCTCTCAATGGCAAGCTCGACTGGTGGAACAAGCTCAAGATCGGTGTTCGCTGGTTGCTTAAGAAAGACGGCCTGGGCGCCACCAACCACTTCGAGTCCTGCGGATTTATCCGCTCCAAGGCGGGGGTCGAATGGCCGGACCTGCAATATCACTTTCTGCCAGCGGCCATGCGGTATGACGGTAAAGAAGCCTTCAACGGCGATGGCTTCCAGTTGCACGTCGGTCATAACAAGCCCAAGAGCCGTGGCTCAGTGACTGTGCAGTCCGACGACCCGCGCCAGCCGCCGCGCATACAGTTCAACTACCTGCAGCACGAGGATGACCGCGAAGGCTTCCGTGATTGTGTGCGCCTGACCCGTGAGATTGTCAGCCAGCCTGCTATGGATGCCTATCGAGGACCCGAAATCCAGCCCGGTGTTGATGTGCAGAGTGACGAGGAAATTGACGCCTTTGTCCGCCAGGCGGTGGAAAGCGCCTATCACCCTTCCTGCACCTGCAAGATGGGTGTGGATGACCAGGCAGTCGTAGGGCCCGACACACGGGTTCATGGCCTCACCGGCCTGAGGGTAGTGGACTCGTCCATCTTCCCCACCATTCCCAACGGCAACCTCAATGCTCCCACCATCATGGTGGCGGAGCGTGCCGCTGACCTCATTCGTGGCGTGGCGCCACTGAATCCGTCTGACGCCCCTGTGGCGATGGACGAGCAATGGCGTGATCGCCAGCGTCCCGGAGGGGCCGCGCGCGGGATCGCCTGATACCGTTCCCGGCGGCGCAATGGCCGCCGGTTGTTATGCAAACCATCAGGACTTACCTATCGTCGCTGCGGCGCGATAACCGTGCCGTTCTGAGCGCGCGATAGTTAAGTGTTGACCCGTCAACGCGGGGGTTTGTGTCCGATTCGAATGAACACGTGCTTCAAAGTAGAGGAGGAACACCCATGTTGTCCTATATAATAAGTAAAGCGAGAAACCGGAGGTGTGTATGACACTCTGGTTATCGACAGGCCTGATTTTCACTTTCGCGGCTATCGCGCTGATCCTGTTCAAATGGTGGGACCTGAAAGTCATCGGCGTGACGCCGGTACGTACCTTCACGTTTATAGCCATTCTGTTTACTTCGGGCCTGGACGTCGGCCTGATCATGTTTCCGCTGACGGAATTTGCCGGTTACGGCAACCTGACGGAAAGCCCCGAATACGGCTTCGCCAACCCACTGGCGATTGAGTTCAGGTTCTGGGCCTTTCTGATCTGGGGGTTCTACTTCCTTACCTGCTTCTACTTCTGTGTGATCGAGCCGCGGGTGAAGTTCTTCGACATACCGCTGGTGCGAGTGGTTAACAATGTGGTCATCATCGGAACCTGCGCCTTTACCGCGTTCCTGTTACTGGTCAACCTGCCCTGGTATCTGCCGGAAATTGGTGATGGCGAAACGGTCGTGCCCACTTTCTACCTGATCGTTTTCGCGGCGATTGCGGCTGCGGTTTATTCCAGCAGTAAAATCAAATACGTGCGCATACTCAGCCTGGGTTCCAGCTGGTTGTTCATCGCGCTGATTGCGGTGATGTGGGGCCGTGCTTTCCTGACGGGCAACGGCAGCGTGGGAGACTTCTTCGGTACGGCTGGGCTGATTGGTGAGTACTTCACCAACCTGCATCACTTCATGTTACCGCTGAACGATTACCACGAGTTTTACCTGTTCTGGTGGTTCTCCTGGAGCATAATGATCGGCCAGTTCACCGCGCGCTTTGTCAGCGGCCTGCGTACCTGGCAGTTGATGATCGCCATGCTGGTGTTTCCGTCCATTGCTATCGGTACCTGGTTTTCGGTGCTTTACCACTATCACGCTGAAGGCCTGAACATCGCCAGCTATATCAACATCGCCATGATTACGGTGGGTATCCTGATGGTAATCAACTCACTGGACTCGCTGATCCGGTTATACACCGACAATCTCAACCTGACCGCAAGCCGACTGGGCCAGTGGAAGTATTATTTTGGCAACCTGATTGCGATGTGTGGTTTGACGCTGCTGTTCCAGCTCGACTTCCTGCGCATTCAATGGGTGGGCGCGCTGGTAATTGCGCTGTACTTCGGCTGCTTCGTGTACATTGTCACGAAACGTCGCGCTGAGGTGATGGGCATTGAAGGTTCGCCCAAAGAGAATACACTCGACTTCAGGAAGATTGAGTTAGCGAGCTAGATAGCTTCACACATCATCAGGGGAAACCCGGGAGGGCTTTATGTTTCTCGCCGAGAAATCGACCGGACACATGATTGAGGTGTTGGACACCAGAATGCTGATGGATCCCAACGAATCGAGCGTTAAGGGCAGCCTGCATTTTGGTGAAGAAGCCCAGGACCCGGAGTTTTTCGAAAAGGCCGGCCTGAATTTCCCGTCCGGGGAATCCCTGCCGCAGTGCTGGACTGACCCGGATTACCGCAGGCGGTGATCCGGGTTAACCGCAGCCATCAAATGCCAGGCCGTGCCGCCGGCGATGTTTGAGGGAATGAGCCTGACAGAGTTGGCTGGCCAGGCGGTCAGTCTGATTGCATTGGGCTTTTGCATTGTCGGCTTTGCCAGCAAGCGGGACGACCGTTTGATGGTGTTGCTGATCTCCGCGAATGTGGCCTTTGCGCTTCAGTTTGCCCTGTTCGGCAGTTGGACGGCGGCGGTACTGAGTTTGCTGGTGATCGGTCGCATCGTGCTGGCCCGGCGATACCTGGGCAACTGGAAGGTCATGCTGGCGGTACTCGCGGTAAACCTGCTGGCAGCGGCTCTGACCTGGCGTACCCCCGTTGACTTCTTCGCCATTGGCGCGGCCATGTTCGGCACCGTCGGTATGTTCATGCTGCGCGGCATTCCCATGCGACTGACGCTGGCCGGCGCTGCAATCTGCTGGATGTTGAACAACCTGCTGATTGGCTCCGTGGGTGGAACGCTGGCAGAGGGTATGGTGGTGGTGACTAATTTCATCACTATCTTTCGGTTAGCGCGGATGAAGCGCCGTTACCCGGAGGCTTTCGCCAAACTGAACGAGCCGGAGTCATAGCCGGCCGCGTTCAAAACCCTTCAGTACGTTCACCACGTTCACGCCAATGGCATCCACATCGTAGCCGCCCTCCATGGTGAACAGGGTCGGCAGGTTCAGTTCCGCCAGCCGCTCCCCCATCAGCACGTAGTCCGCAGACGTGAGCTTGAAGAAGGAAATCGGATCGTCCTCGAAGGTGTCTACTCCCAGGGCGATCACTAATGCTTCGGGTTGGTATTCCGTAATTCGCTGGCAAGCGGTTTCCAGCCCTTCGCGCCAGACCTTGAAGGGCGTGCCCGGTGGATACACCAGGTTCTGGTTATAGCCGCTGCCGTCGCCTTCGCCGGTTTCATCCTCAAACCCGAGGAAGTGAGGGAACACCAGGTCCGGATCGCCGTGCAGGCTGATGGTCAGGACGTCGCTGCGCTGATAGAAAATGGCCTGGGTACCGTTACCATGGTGGAAGTCGACGTCCAGTATTGCCACGCGTTTGACGCCCTGGTCCCGAAATGCCTGGGCGGAAATAGCCGCGTTATTGAAAAAGCAGTAGCCTCCGAACAGGTCGGCATGGGCGTGATGCCCAGGTGGGCGGCATAGTGCAAACGCGGCAGGCTCTCCGTTGGCCACCAGAGCCTGTGCGGTCAGAGCGACGTTTGCCGAGGCGCAGGCAGCGTCCCAGGTACCCTCGGTGATCGAGGTTTCAGCGGCAAAGCTGTAATAGCCCAGGCGGCCGTCGATGTCTTTGGGCACCCTTTCCCGCATCCCCCGGCCCGGCCAGACGGCGGGAATGGCTTCGCCGGGTTTATCCTCGGCTTCCCAATCCTTCCAGCAGGCCTGGAGGAAGCTCACGTAATCCGGGGTGTGCACGCGCAGAACTGGTTCGAGGCCGAAGTCGTCTGGTGGAAGGACGTCTCCCAGTTGTTCCTGTTTGACCCGGCCCAGTATGGTCTCCGCTCTGGACGGTTTTTCGTGGGGGGCGATTAATATGCCGCCGTCCAACTCGGTCGTTGCGGTACGGCGATTGTGCAGCGGAGAAAAAACGGTTTTCATGGAAAACGATTCCGTATTGGTTGTGCACTAAGTTGATGCTAGCGGTCCCTTGCCGATATCTGACAGTATATTACCCGTGCCACCAAACCACGAACCTGTTACAGGACTCTGTTATGAAAATCGCCGTCTTCTGTGGCTCCAGCCTGGGAAATGACGAACGTTTTGCCCAAGCCGCCGATGCGTTTGGCCAGTATATGGCCAGCCAGGGCATGGATCTTGTGTTCGGGGGTGGCAAGGTGGGCCTGATGGGCGTGGTTGCCGATGCCGTTCTGGCCGGCGGCCGGGACGTATACGGCGTCATACCCGAATCCCTTCGCGACCGCGAACTGGCCCATCAGGGCCTGACCCGCCTGGATGTGGTGAGCAGCATGCACGAGCGCAAAGCGCTGATGGCGGATATGGCCGACGCGTTTGTGGCCCTGCCGGGAGGTCCGGGTACCATGGATGAAATCTTCGAGGCCTGGACCTGGGGCCAGCTTGGATATCACAGCAAGCCCTGTGCGTTTTACAACGTGGATGGCTACTACGATGAGTTGCTGGCGTTTATCCGCACGATGTCCGGTGCCGGCTTCCTGAAGCCGGAGTACGCCGAGATGGTGATCGTCAAAGACCAGCCCAACGAGCTGGTATCCGCCCTGAGAAACTACCAGCCGCCCTCGCGCAAATGGTCATAAAGTCGCTGAAGGCTCAGGTGTTCCGCCGCCAGTGATCGTGAGGTCACGCAGAGTGCGCCACAGGCCGCGCCAAGCTGAAGGCACGTTCGCAGGTCTTCGCCGCCCAGGTAGCCGCACAGAAAGCCACTGAAAAAGGCGTCACCCGCGCCATTGGTATCCCGCACCCGGTCAACTGGAAACGCCGGCTGCGCAACCCATCCTCCCTCCCTGCTCAATAGAGTGGCGCCTTCACTGCCATGGGTGCACACCACCAGCTCCTTGCCATCATCGATCATCGTTTCCATGAAACTGCGATAGTCCGGAAGGTTGTCGCTGGACAGGAAAACGACAGTCGCCGCATCGATAAACGGCTGATGATGTGGGT
>PBRG01000079.1 GCA_002726615.1 Marinobacter sp. | reverse complement strand
CGGGCTCATAACCCGAAGGTCGTAGGTTCGAATCCTGCCCCCGCTACCATATCGATAAGGGCCGGTCTTTGACCGGCCCTTATTCGTTTCAGAACAAGCTTTTCCCGTATTGGCCACGAAAGCTTGCATTGCCACCATCCCCTGGGGTTATCATTAGCCGTCGCCTCTGCATAGTTAGGCAACTACTAACACGGTGAAATGATGCCCCGTCGTTCCGAACACACATTCAGTCTGTCTGGCAACCTCGTTGCGTTGCTGGCACTGATATTTGTTGTCTGGACATCGGTTACCGTTGCGGTTCCCACCCAGGATGACCACGTTGCCACCGCTGTCGCGCTGAGCGATTGGCAAGGCAGTTCCGAATCCTCAGAAGGAGCCTCTTCACCCGGCGATGTGCCGTCGCTGTCGCCCACATTCGTTTACCCACCGTTGGCGTTGACGTCCCGCGCCCGTCACCAGTTGGCCTTTGATGGCCCCCCCAGAAGAATTCTCAGTTACCCAGGCCAGTCACAGGCACCTCCCTCCCAGCTATAGACATTCGAACAGATTCAGGCGCTGCTACCCCTGCGTGGGTCCCCCGTGCCTGAAGAAATGGTCTTTAGCCAGGAGAATTGCCATGGGCAATCAACCAAGCGTTCAAGCGTCCCTGTCTGCCGGAGCCCGATATCGGCTTGTTTCACAGGAAGAAGAGGACACTCTCACCAATGACGCCGCTGCGTCGGAACTGTTGAAGGACTTCACCAGGCAGGCCCCGGTGATAGCCCGGTCATCGCGGGAGATCCAGGAGGTCAAAAAGACGCTGGATGTTTCCGGAGAAACCTTTTGTGTGGTTATCAATCGAAATGATGAGGTGGTCGGGATACTGACCCTGAAGGACCTTATCGGTTCCTGGCCCATGAGCCTTGCCAACCAGCGCGGAAGTACCGTCGCCGACATTGTTGCGCGGGACGTCATGCGGCCGGTCTGGAGCATGCCAACGATAGAGATCGGTAAACTCCAGGACCTGAAAATTGATGAATTGATCACCATTTTCAAGGGCCTTCATTCGGACTATCTTTTGGTAATGGACGCTGCCGCTGTTGGGGCAGAAGAGCAGGTCATTTGCGGGCTGCTGTCCGCTGATGATCTCAGCCGGCGCCTTGGTATTCGAGTGAACCCTGACCCAGGCCCGGGGTCTTTCTCCGATATCGTTCACGCGGTCCGGAAAAGCCCTGGATAAAACGTCGCAACGCTGCAGCCCGCCGTTGCGGGTTGCAGCTTTCTTCCGTTAATGACCAGTACTTAAAGGAAGCTTCCATGGCCATTAAAAAAGTGCTCATCGCCAATCGCGGCGAAATTGCCGTTCGCATTGCGCGGGCCTGCAAGGAGTTGGGCATTCGGTCTGTCGCTGTTTATTCAGAGGCCGACCAGTACTCCCTGCATGTCAAGAAAGCGGATGAGTCTTATCAGATCAGTAAGGACCCGCTCAGCGGTTACCTGAATCCCCATCATCTCGTGAACCTGGCGGTCGAGACCGGCTGTGATGCTCTGCACCCGGGTTACGGTTTTCTCTCCGAGAATGCCGAGCTGGCAGCCGTCTGTCAGCAGAGGGGGGTAACCTTTGTCGGCCCGTCTTCCGACGCGATCAGTGCCATGGGCGACAAGACCCGGGCCCGCCAGACCGCCATTGCCGCAGGGGTGCCTGTTACACCGGGCTCCGAAGGCAACCTGGATGACGTCGAAGATGCCGTACGCCAGGCGGCGGAGGTTGGTTACCCGGTTATGCTCAAGGCCACATCTGGTGGCGGTGGCCGGGGCATTCGTCGCTGCGATAATGAGAAAGAGTTGCGACAGAACTACGAGCGGGTGATTTCGGAGGCCACCAAAGCCTTTGGCAGTGCCGAGGTTTTCCTGGAGAAATGCATCATTGAGCCCCGTCATATCGAAGTACAGGTATTGGCCGACCACCACGGCAATGTGGTGCATCTATACGAGCGTGACTGTTCCATCCAGCGCCGTAACCAGAAACTGATTGAGGTGGCACCGTCTCCCCAGTTGAGCGAGGAACAGCGGGAAACCATTGGTGAACTGGCTATTCAGGTTACCCGTCAATGCGGTTACGTGAATGCCGGTACGGTGGAGTTCCTGCTGGATCACGACGACAGCTTTTATTTCATGGAGATGAACACACGCGTGCAGGTGGAGCACACCATCACCGAGGAAATCACCGGCATCGATATCATCAAAGCGCAGATTCGCATCGCGTCAGGCGAGCCGCTGGAGTTTTCCCAGGCCGACATCAGTTATCGTGGCTTTGCTGCCCAATTTCGTATTAACGCGGAAGACCCCAAAAATGGTTTCCTGCCAAGTTTCGGGCGTATCAGTCGCTACTATTCCGCCGGCGGGCCAGGTGTTCGCACGGATGCCGCCATGTACACCGGCTACGAGATTCCCCCTTACTACGATTCCATGTGCGCGAAACTGATTGTGTGGGCGCGGGAATGGCCGGAACTGGTGGCCCGGTCCCGCAGAGCGCTCAGCGACATGGCTATCTACGGGGTACACACCACGATTCCGTACTACCAGCAGATCCTGAACCACCCGGATTTCCAGGCCGGCACGTTTAATACCGGTTTTGTGGAGCGTAATCCGCAGTTGCTGGAGTACAGCGACAAGTCCCGACCGGAATCCATTGCCACGGCCGTTGCCGCCGCCATCGCAGCCCAGGCTGGCCTGTAACACGAATATTGGAGAGCACCATGAGTAAGAGAAAAATTCACATCACCGACGTCATCCTGCGGGATGCCCATCAGTCCCTGATCGCAACGCGTATGCGCACCGAAGACATGCTGCCGGCCTGTGAATGGCTGGACCAGGCCGGCTACTGGTCACTGGAATGCTGGGGCGGCGCCACGTTTGATGCCTGTGTGCGGTTTCTGAAGGAAGATCCGTGGGAGCGCCTGCGTACCCTGCGTAAGGCTCTGCCCAACACCCGCCTGCAAATGCTGTTGCGCGGCCAGAATCTGCTTGGGTACCGCCATTATGGCGACGATGTGGTGGAGGCGTTTGTTGAAAAGGCCGCGGAAAACGGCATCGACGTGTTCCGGATTTTTGATGCGTTGAACGACGTTCGTAATCTGGAAACCAGTATTAAAGCGGTGAAGAAGGCCGGCAAACATGCCCAGGGTACGTTGTGCTATACAGTCAGCCCGGTGCACGATGTAAAAACCTTCCTGGCCCAGGCCGAGACCATGGCAGACATGGGCGCTGACAGCATCGCCATCAAGGATATGGCGGGCCTGCTGACGCCGGCGGTGACCGCCGAGTTGGTCAGCGGCCTGAAGAAGAACCTCAAACTGCCGGTATTCCTGCACTCCCATGCCACCTCGGGCATGGCGCCCATGTGCCAGTGGGCGGCGTTGGAGGCTGGCGTGGATCATATCGATACCGCGCTGTCGGCATTCGCGGGTGGTACCAGCCATCCGCCGACCGAATCGTTGGTGGCGGCGTTGCACGATGCCGGCTGCGAAACTGGCCTTAACCTCGAGTTGCTGGACAAAGCCACCCGGCATTTCCGCGAGGTTCGCAAGAAATACCATCAGTTCGAGAGTGACTACAACGGGGTGGATACCTCGGTACTCCTGTCTCAGGTTCCTGGTGGCATGATGTCCAACCTGGCCAACCAACTCAAAGAACAGGGCGCCCTCGACCGGATTCAGGATGTATTCGAGGAAATTCCCCGGGTGCGTAAAGACCTGGGATACCCTCCGTTGGTAACGCCCACCTCGCAGATCGTTGGCACCCAGGCAGTGATCAATGTGTTGGGCGGCAAGCGTTACGACACCATTACCAATGAAGTGAAGAAGTACATGCAGGGCTGGTATGGCAAGGCGCCTGCAGAGGTGGACGCACAGCTGCAACGCCGTGCTGTGGGCGAGGAAGAGTTGATTGAAGAGCGCCCGGCCAACCTGATTCCCAGGGAGTTTTCTGAACTGCGCAAGGAGTTGGGTGATCTCGCGGAGAGCGAGGAAGACGTACTGACCTACGCCATGTTCCCCGACCAGGCCCGCACGTACCTGGAACAACGCCGCGACGGCACCTTGCAGCCGGAAGCCCTGGAACCCATCGCCAACGGTAAAACCGGGGGCAATGTGTCCACTGAGTTCCGGATCACGGTGCACGGTGAAAGTTACGATATCCATGTAACCGGTGCCAATCCGGTGAGCGAGACCGAACGCCGGTTCTATATGACAGTGGACGGCGTGCCCGAGGAAATTCAGTTGGAATCCCAGGGCGAAGCCTCTGAAACTACCCGCAAGGGCGGTCGCGCCAGAGCTACCGGAGAAGGCCAGGTGACAACCACAATGCCGGGCAATATTGTGGATGTGCTGGTGAGCGAGGGTGATGAGGTATCCGCCGGTGACGCGGTGCTGATCATTGAAGCCATGAAAATGGAAACCGAGGTTAAAGCCACCAAGTCTGGTATCGTCAAGGCGGTGAATATCTCGAAAGGCGACCGGGTAGCGCCTGGTGAGAGCCTGATCGAAATCGAATAACCAAATCCCCCGGGACGCTCGTCCCGGGCATTCCATCGCAGTTGGGAGCACCCCCTCGAATGAAGTCGATCTTGCTGTCGTTAGCGGCTGTGCTGTCGTTGGCGCCCGGACTGGTGTGGGCAAACGCCGACCGGGCCGTGGATCTTATAGCCCACCCAGTGGGCTACATTGCAGTAGCGATTTTTGTCATCGCTTACCTGTTGGTCATGCTGGAAGAACGGATTCACCTGGCGAAATCCAAGCCCATGTTGATTGCGGCAGGTTTGATCTGGATACTCGTGGCCCTGGCCTACCGCGTGACGGGTGCCAATGGCGAAGTCGAAGAGGCCATACGGCATAACTTTCTGGAATACGCGGAGCTGTTCTTCTTCCTCCTGGTGGCGATGACCTACATCAACGCCATGCTGGAACGGGGTGTCTTCGATCAGTTACGGATATGGCTGCTTGGCAAGGGGTTTGGCTACCGGCGTCTGTTCTGGATCACAGGAATCCTGGCATTCTCCCTGTCACCGGTCGCGGACAACCTGACTACGGCACTGATCATGTGTGCGGTGGTGATGTCTGTGGGTCGCGACAGCGCCAGATTCGTGTCGCTGTCCTGTATCAATATTGTGGTGGGCGCCAACGCTGGTGGGGCGTTCAGCCCGTTTGGAGACATCACCACACTGATGGTCTGGCAGAAAGGCATACTCCCGTTCCAGGACTTCTTCCAGTTGTTGCTGCCTTCCATCGTCAACTTCCTGGTACCGGCGGCGCTGATGCATCTGGCTCTGCCAAAGGGCCAGCCGTCATCACCGGAGTCATTCGGGAACGTTATTCGACCGGGCGGGCTGGTAATCTGTGCTCTGTTCCTGCTGACCATTGCCACCGCCATCAGTTTTCACCAATTCCTGCACATTCCCCCGGTGTTCGGCATGATGACGGGGCTCGGTTACCTGAAGATCTTTGGGTTTTATCTCAAACGCCACGAGGAGTATCACTGGAATGAGGGTTCTGAATCCCCGCCTGGCGATAGTTCGGGTGACCGCACCCAGGGGCGTCGCGCTTTTGACGTGTTCTCCCATATCGCCCGGTCGGAGTGGGACACTCTGTTCTTCTTCTACGGGGTGATTATGGCGGTCGGCGGCCTGGGCTTCATTGGTTATCTTGGCATGATATCGGCCACTCTGTACGGCGATCTGGGGCCCACCGTTGCCAATGTCATGATCGGCGTGATCTCTGCGCTGGTCGACAACATTCCGGTGATGTTTGCGGTGCTGACGATGAATCCGGCCATGCCGGACTATCAGTGGTTGCTGGTTACGCTAACGGCCGGTGTTGGTGGTAGCCTCCTGTCCATAGGCTCTGCTGCAGGCGTCGCACTGATGGGGCAGGCCAGGGGGCAGTACACGTTCCTCAGTCACCTGAAATGGACACCCGCGATTGCATTGGGTTACGGGGCCAGTATCTGGGTGCATTTCCTGGTCAATGGCTGAGGTCTGGCGGCTGCTGGAAGCCGGCAAGTCCGCTGGCTTCCAGCAGCTCCGCAAATCGGATCGTCGTCAGGTCCATCCCTGGCGCACCGATGACCTGCACATTGAACGGCAACCCATCTGCCGTTTTTCCAATTGGTACGGAGGTGGCGGGCAGCCCGAGCAGGGTAGCCAGGGCAATCCAGCAGAACTGGTCCATATACGCCCTGGGCTGACCTGCAACGGTGATCTGCCGCTTGAACACCGGATTGCTGTGATCGTGGCGAATGGCCGTGGTTGGAGTGATCGGCGTTAACAGCACATCGAATTCGTCAAACAGAGTGGTGATTTCGGCCCGCATCTTTTCCCGCGTTTCGCTCCAGGCCATCCACTGGTGTACCGGCTGGTTCACACCGCGGCCGTATTCTCCGATGAAAGCCGTGACCGGGCCAAACAGGTGAAGCCAGCGTTCAAGCCTGGAAATCCACATCATTTGCCGGCGTTGGGCCGGCTTCATGGATGTGCTGAGCAGGCTACCCAGCAGGTTAAAGTAGGCAGGCAGGATATGCTCCAGATTGAGCAATTGATGTCTGGTTTCGGCCACCAGCGCTCCCTTGCTTTCCAGTGTCCGCCCGAGTTGTTGGTAGCCGTTCAGTAATTCGTCGTCGATGGGGCACAACGGGTCTTTCAGCCAAAGGCCCACACGGGCCTGTTCCAGAGAATGGATGGTGGCCGGTGCCATGGCTAGTTGCCAGCTGTTGCGTTCCCGTTCACCGGGACCGGCTATCACGCCCAATAGCAGTTCCAGATCCTTTGCTGAGCGCGCCAATGGTCCGCCTTCGGCCAGGTCCGGCCGTGACTCTGTGCCCGGTGGTCCTGGAATGTGACCACGGAAGGAGACCAGGGCGCGGGAAGGCTTGTGCCCGAAAACGCCGCAGAAATGCGCCGGTGTACGGATGGAGCCAGCCAGGTCGCTGCCAACCTCAAGAGGGGTCATGCCTGCCGCGAGTGCTGCGGCCGCGCCCCCGGATGAGCCACCGGGGGTGTGGGCCAGGTTGTGGGGGTTGTTGGTGACACCGAAGAGCTTGTTGTAACTCTGGAGGTCGGTGGCATAGATGGGGACGTTGGTTTTTCCCAGGATAATCGCGCCTGCGTCTTCCAGGCGCTGGACCACATCGGCGTGTTTGGTCGGAATATGGTCTTTCAATGCGGGTGCGCCGGCTGTACAGGCCATGCCGGCAACCTCCCAGGTATCCTTCAGGGTGAGTGGCAGGCCGTGAAGTGATCCAACGGAATCGCCACGCGCCAGAGCCTCGTCAGCCTCCCTGGCTTTCCCGAGAGCGCTTGTTTCGTCCAGTGTTACAACCGCGTTTATGTCGCCATTACACTGTCGAATCCTGTCCACGAATGCTTGAGTGACATCAACACTGGTTAGCTTCCCGTTTTTGAGGTCGCTAACAAGTTCCGCAGCTGGTCGATAGTACATTGGGTCCATGGAATCCTCGGTGTTGTTGGCTGGTAAGGTTCAGGTCAGTTCGCTACGCCAGTGTTTGACCCTGACCTGGCTCTTGACCGCATCCAGTACTTCGACAATCAGGTTGATCAGGGCTTCGTTGTGTTCGTCGCTACCGTCTTCGCTCTCGGGGGATGGCAGGAACACGTTCACAATGTCTTCTATGAACGCGTGATTGGAAGCAGAGGCGAGGTCTTCAAGAATCTGGTGAATCACGTTGGCGACAATGTCTCCCACGGCTTCTTCCAGGGTTTCCTGGATGGTGGGCCCGACAACGGGCAGGTATTTCAGTCGCGACAACTCAAGGTTCTGCTTGAGTGCGTTGTCGACACGGGTTTCCAGGTAGCTTCTCAGGGCGCCGCGATTCGGGATGTAACCTTCCCGCGCTGCTTCAGCGACTCGTTGTGATACCCAGTCGGACAGCATTTCCCGTCTCGGGTAGAGGATGTCGTTCTGGATGCGTTCAAACAGTGGTGATCCGCGACGAATCTCGTCTTGAGCACCGGTGAGCACTTTGATCACGATGCGGTCTGAGAGTTCTTCCATGAAGGCTTCGTAGTAAAAGTTGAAGAACTGGAAGGCTCGGGTCTGGGTAACATCAATCACCTTGTACTGGTGGAGGCGATAGATGATGGAGATAACCCGCAGTATCCGCAGGAAGCGGAAGCTGCCAACGGGGATGCAGCCGATGATGTCGTACCAGTGGATGAACGGATAGAAGTACCAGCGGTCATAGACTTTCGCCTTGATGGCGTAGCCCCAGCGCACGACGAATTCGGTCAGGAATATGCTGACGAAGATGAGGTCGTAGAACAGGAAGTTTTCGTGGATGGGGTGGTAGAGTTCTTTGATAACCGGGGCGTTTTCGGCCAGCAGATTCTGGACGCCGGTGAAGTTGTAGATGGAATCAAAGATGATGAAGGCCAGGTTGATAATGAGCAGGCCGAGCATCAGGAAGTCTATGATGAACCAGATGAGTTGGTGGCTGGTTTTCAGGTTTTCTCGGTTTATCTTTAGCATTCATCAATCCAGGACTTCGAGTTTGGAGTCTGCAGCCGCTGCGATCAGGCTCTATGCTTTCTCGCCGCTTCGACCGCGAGGACTTCTTGCACCTGCCTGATTTTTCGACGCTTTCACACAGGTTAGCTTATTTCAGCTCTGCCGGCGACGATGGGGCGGCGGAATCGGGCATCCTCGCCATTGGCATAGAGCGCATGACAGACAGACAAGATGGTCAATTGCCATGGATTAAACGGACCGCTACCCGGTACACTCATATACGGTTAACGCGCCTTTTCACCCACTTTTACTGAAGTAACGCTGCTTGATGTGTTCCCACATTAAACTCCTGTTTCTCCGCACTGTCGGGATGGTTTGCCTGGCGATACTGGCAACGCCGGGATTGGTCTGGGCGCAACAGGTGGAGGTGAACGTGGAGGGCGACTATCCACAGCTTCAGGATAATGCGGAAGCCTTTCTGGGTGAGGTCGAGGGGCGTAGCGCTGGAAGCCTGAGGCGATACGCCAGCACCGCCGAAGCGCAAGTCGAAGAGGCACTCCGTGCGCTGGGCTACTACAGCCCGATGATTCAGTGGGAAGTGGTTGAGCAGCCCGGCGATGGCGAAACACCCGCTCGCCTGGTATTGACTGTGCAGCCCGGTGAACCCATTCGCGTTCGTTCCCGACAGGTGTCCATCGAAGGCCCAGCCAGTCGGGACCCCGATTTCGTGGGAACCCTGCCAGAAAAGCCCGCAGAGGGGGATGTGCTGAATCACGGCCAGTACAGCACTTTGCGCCAGACCATCCAGAACCGAGCCTCGCGATTGGGGTATTTTGATGGCGAGTTCACCACCCGCCGGCTGGAAGTCAACCCGGAACAGCGCACTGCAGATATCTCCCTGGTCTTTCGCAGTGGCGTGAGATATCGCCTGGGGGAGGTGAGTTTCAAGGAAGGGCATGGCTTCGAGGAACAGTTGCTTGAACAGTTCGTGCGCTTTGAGCCCGGTGAGATTTATCACGCCGACAAGGTGGCGAGGCTAAGCGGCGATCTCTCCAACAGCGGCTACTTTTCCGGTGTCGACATCGACGCTTCGCCTGGTAAAGCCGAGGAGGGCGTGATACCCCTATCGGTAGACCTGACCACTCGTCCTCCACGCTCCGTCGCCACCGGTGTTGGCTTTTCCACGGATGTGGGGCCGCGTTTCAGTGGCAACTGGCGGGAGCACTGGATCAACCCCATGGGCCATCGCCGCGGCGCGCAGACTGAGCTTTCGGCGCCGCGACAAAACGTGGGCGCCTGGTACGAACTGCCCCTTGATCCTCCCATGACAGACTCCATTCGCCTCTCCGCCGGTTATCAGCGGGAGGATATTGAGGACGTTGAGTCGGAGCTGCTTACCTTTGGCCAGCAGTGGAAACACCAGCTCGATAACGGCTGGTTGCAGGTTGCCTCGATCCGCTGGGAAGGTGAGCGTTTTCGCATCGGCAACGACGACCCCGAGCAGAGCAGCCTATTGCTGCCCGGACTGGGGTATTCGAAGCTACAGGCTGACTCCCCGTTGGATCCGTCCCGGGGATATCGTATCCAGTTCGATGTAACCGGCTCCCACCGTGCCGTCATCTCCGACGTGGATATTCTCCATGCCAATGTTCTGGTAAAGGGGCTCTACACCCTGGCGGACAACCACCGCTTCCTGTCCCGGTTCCAGTTTGGTGGCGTGGCCACCAATCGCTTCTCGGATGTGCCGCCGTCATTGCGATTTTTTGCCGGTGGCGATCAGACTGTGCGGGGGTATGGCTATGAGACGCTGTCACCCCGGAACAGCGAGGATGTAGCCATTGGTGGTCGTTACCTGATGGTGGGCAGTGTCGAGTATCAGTACGAGTTTGCCGAAAACTGGCGGGTCGCGGCGTTTGTTGACGAAGGCAACGCCATGGATGACCTGTCGGACCCTCTGGCGACGGGTGCCGGCCTGGGCATTCGCTGGATCAGCCCGGTCGGGCCGCTGCGCCTGGACGTCGCCAAAGGTCTGGATCCTGAGTTTGGCGGTGAATGGCGCATTCACTTTTCCATGGGGCCGGAGTTATGAATGACGAAGCGAAAACTCCAACGCCAAAACGGTCAAAACGCCTGAGAAACGGGTTGTTGGTGGCACTGGCCGTTATCGTCCTGCTACCGCTGTTGATCGTGGGGCTGTTGGTGCTGGCGTTGCGCTCGGAAACCGGCACCGCCTGGGTGATTGACCAGGTTCCCGGCCTTGAGGTCGAGCAGGGGCAGGGCTCGTTACTGGGGCAGTGGCAGGCAGCCTCCCTGACATGGCAAGGCTACGGTGTTGGGCTAGAGGTAGCGTCGCCGGTTGTTAACTGGTCGCCCACCTGCCTGTTCAACAAACAATTCTGCCTTGAGCGGCTTCTGGCAGATAGCATTGATCTGACGCTGCAGTCATCCGGTGAACCCAAACAAGACAGCGGCGATGTCAGTCTACCCAGCGTCGACCTTCCATTGGGGCTGGTGGTTCGGGACGTGAATCTTGGCCCGTTTACGCTAAACGATGCCAAGGTCTGGGACCGACTCCGGGTCAAGGCTCAGGGTTCCGGTTCGGACTGGCACCTGCAGAACCTGGCCTTTGTCCGGGATGATATTAACCTCAATGCCTCCGGCAGAGTCCAGACCCGGGGCGACTGGCCGCTGGATCTGGAGGTTGGCCTGGTGCTTCCTCCCCCGTATGGCGCAGGTTGGCAATTCGCACTCAATCTGACCGGGAGCGCTGCTGACCTGAGAATAAAGGGCCAGAGCAGCGGTTATCTTGATGCCACGCTGGCTGGCCGGGTGGCGCCGCTGGACAGCGCCCTGCCGGCGGAACTGACCGTCCGTTCCAGCCGGTTCGTCCCGGCGGAGGGGTTACCGAAAACCCTGGTGCTGACAGACACCGTGGTTGCCCTGAAGGGCAGCCTTGAGAACGGTTTCCGCTCGGACTCCCGCACCGTGCTGCCCGGATCCACAGGTGATATCCCCGTGTCACTGAAGGGATTGGTGACCACCGAGGGCCTCGATGGGTTGGAACTCGCGCTGACCGGTCCCGGTACCACGGAGGTCGAGACGGGCCGTCTCCTGGTCACCGGTAACGTAAGCTGGGAGCAAGCGCTTCAGGCAGATGCCAAGGTAAGTCTCGACGCTTTTCCCTGGTACAGCCTGATTCCGGATTTTGAACAGCCGCCGGTCACCTTGCGCCAATTCAATGGCGACGTTCGATACCAGGGAGGCGCCTATCAGGCGAGCATTGACGCCAGTGTCAGCGGCCCCATGGGTGACGCTGATATGGCGGGGGATCTTGAAGGTGACCTGGAGTCCGTTTCGCTGACCAACCTGCGAGTCAATACCGGCGCGGGTTTCCTTGGCGGCCGTGCGGACGTGGCGTTCGCTGATCAGTTGTCCTGGGATGCAAGCCTGACGCTGGACAGCTTTAACCCTGGCTTTTGGTTCCCCGCCCTTGAGGCGAGCCTCAGTGGCGACGTGGATACCAGCGGTCGTCTTCAGGAACAGGGGGCGCCCACGCTACAGGCCCAATGGGACGTTTCCGGAAGTTGGCAGGCCAATGAGGCGCTGATACGGGGCGCGCTGAACAGTGACGCCGGCGACTGGACATTGTCGGACCTGGAGCTTGAGGTCGGGGACAACCGAGTGACAGGCCAGGGCCGCTGGGGGCAACAGATTGACGGCAACCTGGAGTTGAACCTACCGGCGCCGGAAACCTTCCTGCCGGGGCTGGCGGGTTCGGTCAATGGTACTGCATCGGTTTCTGGCACCGTGGATCAACCCCAGGGCAAGGTAGCATTAACCGGCACCGACCTGGCATGGCAGGACCAGTTGAGCCTTGCCAGCCTGGACCTGACCGCCACGCTGCGCGAAGGATTCAACATCCAGGCGGATCTTCGGGGAACGGAAGCGCGTTATGGCGAACAGTTATTGGAAGAATTGTCGCTGGCGCTGACGGGAACCCGGGATGATCACCGACTCAGGCTCAACGCCCGCCACAAAGAGGCGGAATTGTCGCTGTTGCTGGCCGGGGACGCCTCGGAAAGCTGGAACGCCTGGGCAGGCGCGCTTGAGCAGGGGCAGATCAGTGTGCCAGCGCATAGTCAGCAGTGGACCCTGTCAGAGCCCGCGGCCCTTGAGTATACCGAAGCCGGTAGGCTCACGCTGGGGCAGCACTGCTGGCAATGGCAGCAGGCCTCTGTCTGTGCCGAGAACCAGACTCTGCTACCGACTCAAGACATCGCCTACCGCATTGAAAATTTTCCGACCACGGCGCTAGCCCCCCTGTTGCCGGCAGCCCTGCGTTGGGACGCAACATTGAACGCTGACCTGCAAATGGTCATGACGGAAGACGGGCCAGACGGCCAAGTATCCATCGACGCCGGTTCCGGCGAGTTTGAAGTGTTGGTGAGGGACGAATGGGAGAGCCTGAGCTACAACACGTTCACCACCCGCCTGAGCTTGAAGCCGAACGTGGCGGACTTGGACCTGCAGTTAGAGGGCCCCGATATTGGTAACCTCTCTGTCGGCATGTCGGTTGACCCGAATAGCGATGCCCGTGAAGTCGATGGGCAATTCAGCATCGAAGGGCTGGATATTGCCATGGCCGGTATATTTGCCGGATTGGAAGTTGTTGAAGGGGAGCTCAACGGCGATGGGACGTTGTCTGGGCCACTAATGAAGCCAGCGGTGAATGGCGAGCTAGCACTTTCAGGAGGCCACATTGCCGACCCACGGTTACCGATTCCACTAGAGGATCTGGTGATTAGCCTTGAACTGAAGGGTTATAGTGCGGATTTGTCCGGGCGCTGGCGTAGTAACGAACGTGGAACCGGCAACATAGAAGGAACGTTGGCCTGGGAGGAGGAACCCTCGGTGGAGGTTCGGCTGACCGGTGACCGGTTGCCCTTTAGCTATGAGCCGTACGCCCAAGTGGAGTTGGTACCGGATATCACTATTGCCTATGAAGGTGGGAACCTGTCGATTTCCGGTAACCTGAACGTACCCCGGGGGACGATCGAAATCCGCGAGCTGCCCGCCCAGGCGGTTTCCGTATCCGAGGATGAGGTCGTCGTCGGCGCAGAAGAAGAGGAAGGTGGCCTACGCGCCCTGAATATGGACGTCACCGTGGTGGTGGGTGAAGATGAAGTGAGTTTCAGCGGCTTTGGTCTGACAGGCAACCTTGAGGGTACGCTGCGTATCGGCAACAATCTGGATACCAGGGGCGCCCTGCAACTGGTTGAAGGACGCTACGAAGCCTATGGGCAGGAACTTGATCTGCGTCGCGCGAGGCTGGTGTTTGTGGGCCCCCTGTCAGAACCGTATCTGGACATTGAGGCGGTGCGGACCGTGGATAATGTCGTGGCAGGCATCCGGCTCAGTGGCCCGGTCAGTTCGCCTCAGACTGAAGTCTTCTCTGAGCCCGAGATGCCCCAGACCGATGCGCTTTCTTATGTGATTCTGGGCCGTGCCCCCCAAAGTCGGGGTGACGAGGGCCAGATGAGTCGGGCGGCCATCTCTCTGGGTCTAACCCAAGCCAATAAGGTAACCCAGGGCATTGGCGAGGAATTCGGGATTCGTAACCTGACGCTTGAAGCGGAGGGTTCCGGCGATGAATCGGCTGTGGTGGCAAGCGGCTATCTGACAGACGAGTTGAGCATTCGCTATGGGGTCGGGATCTTCCAGCCGATTACCACCGTAGCGTTGCGCTACGACATCGGTCGGTATTTCTATCTTGAGGCTGCCAGTGGCCTGGCAGCCTCCCTGGATATTTTCTACACCCGAGATTTTTAAGCGGGGGGGTTACTCCAGCTCAAAGGTCGCGCTTACCCGGGCCTCCAGTTCACGGGAACCGACCGCTGAGACAGCGTCCGAGGCGCCTCGCATTTCTGCCATCATTGGCATCGGGGGTTGATGACCACCATCGACGTTAATGGTCATTACCTCGCCGCACTGTTTGTCCAATTCTCGGGCAACAAATTCGCAGCGTGATTTTGCATCCGCAATGGCGCCCGCCAGGGCCTGTTTACGCAAACCGACTTCATCGGAATGAAAAAACTGGTGGGGGCCGACGTTGTAGTCCATACCCAGCGATTGCGCCTGCGCAAGAATCGGGTTGAGCAGCGAGAGGTCGTCGATGGTGAAGCTGACTGTTTGCGAGGCAACGGCCACTCGTCGTGGTTCGTCGTGACGCTCTGGCGATGGAATCGAACGGCTGTAAAGGTTCAACGAGGCGTCGCTGTAGGATTTGAGCCGGTCGCGGAAGTCTTCGATGCTCTCCCGCCACTTCTCCATTTGCTCGTTGACTTCCTCAGTGGCCGTCTCGGGAAGCTTGTGTTCGGCGCGGGCGGTGAACTGCAGCCGTGCGCTGTCTGGCGTATACTTGACTGAGGCCTGACCGCTCAGGCTGACTTCTGCTGCTGATGCGCCCAGGGGAAACACGATCAGGGCCGTGGAGGCCAGCAGGTATCGATGGACGTTGTGGAACATAGTTGGATCTCCATGTTATTGCACGAGAATCAGGTCAGGTTGACGCCCCGGGAGCGCGATATCCTGTTCAGGCTGACCGGGAGCGACCCCCATTATGTGACCACCCGCGAGCAACTGAAAGAGTGGGCGGCCCGTTATTTGACGGCGCTGCCTGACGACGCTCGGGAAATTCGTGAGATCAAGGCCGTGTTGCAGCGTTACCTGCCGTTTTGAGCCACATACCCATCGTCTTCCCCGGCTTCGACAGGTTCATCCAGCCGAACCAGTTTCCTGTCCTCCGCAGCCTGTACGAAATGGCTGAAAATCCGCCGATGGCCGCCGTGATAAAGCAGGTATTCCGGGTGCCACTGGATGCCCATCAACCATTGCCCACGTGTATTCTCGATCGCTTGCACAAACGAGTCGTTGTCCACGGCGACAACGCGTAGATCCGTGCCCAGTTTTTTGATGCTCTGGCTGTGGATGCGGTTCGCGCCAATGACCGGGCTGCGCATCACCTGTCCCAGGCGGCTGTCACTGACGACCCGTACAGTCTGCAGCGGTAACAGTAACGGGCGATGGCGGGTGTTTACTCGCAGGGGCGTCACGTTCTGGCATAGAGACCCGCCGCGGAAAATATTGATGAACTGTGCACCACGGCAGATACCCAGTACCGGGATGTTCAGCTCTTCAGCACGGGACAGCAGGCGGACATCGGTTTCGTCACGGCGCAGGTCATACCGAGCGGTCACCTGGGGTGTCTGACCGTACCGTGAAGGATGCACGTGGGTGCCACCGGAGAGCACCAGGCCATCGAGCAGCGAGACGTCGACCTTTGACCCCGGGCGGATAAAATGGGTACGCGCGCC
Source organism: Marinobacter sp. (assembly GCA_002726615.1). GTDB lineage: Bacteria > Pseudomonadota > Gammaproteobacteria > Pseudomonadales > Oleiphilaceae > Marinobacter. The sequence continues at coordinate 17,131 of PBRG01000079.1, read as the reverse complement.
ATGGAAGCGCAGTGCAAAGGTGATTAGCCGGTGGGCGAGACTGCGGCGTGCCGGGCCGCTGATGCCAATCGTAAGGCCCGGATGTTCTGGCTTTTCTACCGGACTTTCAGACATAGTTTCCGGACCGAAGCCACTGTTCAGACGTGTCTATCCAGCTGTGGGTCAGGTTATGGAGACTCAGTTTGCGACTGTTGCGAAACTCCGCAACCAGTATCGATAGATCGTCAACGTTGGCTACCAGTTGTTCCAGCACAATCCAGTCGTTCCACACCGTGGAAAAATGCCAGCCAGGGTTGTCAATGTCGCAGTCGGGCAGCCGGTAATGCAGTGTTGGTCGGCTTTTGATGCGTTCATCCTCAACGTATTCTGCCAGTAAATCGCTGTTCAGGTGTGCGAACAGCGGGAGAAGGTCCAGAGCCTTGTTCCGGGTAGGGTTGTAATGCAGGTAGTCCCGCATCAATTGCTCCATGTCCGGCGCATAATCCTCGGAAATCAGAAGGTCAATGTAGGTGCTGCTCCAGGGCTCAATGTAGCTGGTCAGCTTACGGCTGAAATCAATCTGGTGGCGAGCCTTCAGCCATTCATAGAGAGCAGCGAAGGCCTGTAGGTAGCGAACCAGCGTTGTGGCACTGAGGTCCGGTAGCTCCGGGTTCAATTGCAAACCAAAGGCGTAATAGAGCGCCTCCCGGCTGCCCAGTGCACCCGCTCTGCGCAGCTCATCGCAAAGTGTTTCTATGCGTTCCAGGTTGCTGAAAGCCAGCGGAGGGCTGACTATCTCCAGGGGCACGATCTTCTCGGCGGCAGCGTCGATCACACTCATGGCCTGACCGCCAAGTTCCCTGAAGGACTCGGGAAGACGCTCGTCTGCCAGATCAAGGTCTTTTATCGGGTCTGAGTCCAGTTCGATAGTGAAGTCGCCGAGTTCTGTTTCAACTTCGGAAACATAGCGCGCAACAGACTTTCCGGTGCCTCCCAGCAGTTTCGCGGACAGGGATACGAGATCTTCGTAACCGAGGCCGGACAACTCAATTTCAACGCCAACTCTGCGTTCCTTGCCGTCATCCGTTTTGAGGATGTCCGGTAATCTACATCTGTTGCTCATTCAGGCGCCCCCTAATTTGGTTGTGATCACTTTAACACAGTCCTGCGCCAGGGCGCGGTGGACGGCCACCCACTCCGGCTTAAGGAAAATTGCGTTTACAGGGTTTACACTGGATAAAACACTGTATATAGTCAAATCACTGTATATAAAAACAGGACTAACCGGGGCAACCTAAATGAAGCTGACAGCACGGCAGACACAGGTACTGGATATTATTCGTCGCTACCTTGACGAGACCGGGTATCCGCCGACCCGAGCGGAAATTGCCGCAGAACTTGGATTCCGTTCTGCCAATGCCGCAGAAGAACATCTGCGGGCGCTGGCCCGAAAAGGCGCGATCGAGATGGTGCCGGGAGCCAGCCGGGGAATACGTCTTCCCGATGTAGAGGCTGATCTTGGTTTGCCGGTGATCGGTCAGGTGGCGGCCGGTAGCCCCATACTGGCCCAGGAGCATATCGAAGACCATTGCACCCTGCAGCCTGAATTTTTCTCGCCCTCGGCGGATTATTTGCTCAGGGTACGCGGCATGAGCATGAAGGACATTGGCATCCTTGACGGCGACCTGTTGGCGGTGCACCGCACCCACGACGTGCACAACGGCCAGGTGGTTGTGGCGAGGGTAGGTGAGGAAGTCACGGTCAAACGGTTCCGCAAGGAAGGCTCGAAAGTGTACTTGATCGCCGAGAACGAGGAATTCGAACCCATAGAAGTGGATCTGACTGAACAGGAACTCTTCATTGAGGGGCTCGGGGTCGGTGTCATACGGCGCTCGGATCTTCACTGATACCCCAGGGTGTCAGGACATATTCCGGCTGTGTTTCGTTGGGTGTTGAACACCACAGGCGCAGCTTAACGGCAGATGAGGCTTATCATGGAACAACTCAGCTTTAATCAGAATCTGGCCTATGCTCACGGAGGCGGCAGGTTTGTCGCTTCAGAGGTTGCCGGTATAAGCGGCCGTGATACTGCCAGGGCGCCTGCTGTCAGGAGCCGCCCAGCCAAACCGGCAGGCAATGTCACAGAGATCATTCTGCCCGAAGGGCAGGTTGAAAACTTCCAGCTATTGCTGCCTATGCTCACGCAGTTGAATCAGGAAAAGCGTTGGTTAGCCTGGATTGATCCGCCCCAAAGCCTTGTCAGTAAGTGGCAGACCATGCGCGGCATCGTTGCGGGCGAATTGTTGGTGTTGAGGTCCACTCCAGACTATCCGGCCGGGGAGCTTGCCGAGCGGGCGCTGAGCGCTGGCACCTGTCACGCAGTAGTCTTGTGGACCCACAAACTCGGACGTGAAGCGCTCGCGTCACTGGAACAAGCTTCGGCCCGGGGTAACAGCCATGGTGTGGTGCTGCGCCAGCGTTGATCGTCAGTGAAGTGTGTAGGAGGGCCGGATGTCCTGGGCGTCCGGCTCTTCGTCTTCCCAGTCAATATCATGGGCAACGTTACCGACCGCTTCAATGCCGGCTGCAATCATAGCCTTGGCAACGTTCATGTCCCGGTCTTCCATCATCTCCCTGGCTTCCGTCGAAAATGATATCTGCACCAGCGGCGCACTGTCGTCGTCGATACGACGAAGCGCATAGTCTCCGTTGCTCAGTTGTACGATTTCGAAAAACGATGGTGACATTAAGCTAGCCTTTCAGTTCATTCCCGTTGGCTTCGACAACGACGAGGTTCTTTACCACTCGCTGTGCCGATCCTCGAGGATATCGATAAAGTGTTTCATCGCGCCCAGAGTGGTTTCCAGGGCCTGTTTTGAGCGATCCGGGCCGGTGTCAGCTGCAACGGCAATCACGTTTTCACTGCTGACCGTTTTTCGCGCCATCGGCGGATTGCCCTGATGCCGCTCAAGTTGTTCGAGGTGATTCCACCAACTTCGCCCGTCACTGGCCAACTGATTCAGTTCGGCTATTTCCGGGCTGTGGGTTCCGATCAGCTCGCCCAGTGCCTCAAGGCTATCAGGCTGGCTATGTTGGTGCTGATACATCCTGGCGATCATTACCAACACCAGTTTTCGAGCTCTGAGTCCCAGCTCAATGGTGCCTTGCAACAGCGCTTCTTTCGCTGGAACGCTGTTGCTGTTTTCCAGTTGCCCCAACAGGTTGCGAGCCAGGAATATTTTCTGGGAAACCAATGAGTGCCACTGTGACGCCATGGTAGTACCTGAGGGCAGTTCCACTGCTGTGCGATGAATTAATCGCCAACTATAACATTTTTCATTGTGAATTTCTCCTCCCCCGTTGGTTTGGCGGTTTTGACAAGAAACTACAAAGATTCACTTGAAACGGTTGTTTGAATTTGGCAAAAAGGCGCCCCGATTGAATAACATATGATCGCCTGTTGTTTCCTGCGTGGACATGCCAAACCGTGGATGACACATGGGTTGATCGGTTACCTTGGAGGTAGAAGGGAATGCGGAATCAATGGGAATGGATCGCAGGTTGTGCAGTGGCATTGTTTGGGTTGTCGGGAATTGCACTGGCAAAGGTCAGTGAATCCGAAGTTGAGCGGTTGGGCAGCGATCTGACGCCGGTTGGAGCCGAACGAGAGGGCAATACGTCTGGTAGCATTCCGGCTTGGACGGGCGGACTCACCAAACCGCCCGCTGATTGGGAGCAGGGAGAGGTGGAAATTAACCCGTTCCCCGCCGACGAGCCCTTGTTTGTTATCACCGGCGACAATGTGGATCTGTACCGTGACAAGCTTACCGACGGACACGTTCGCATGCTTGAGCAGTACGGCCCGGGCTTTGTGATGCCGGTGTATCAGACCCGTCGAAGCGCGGCTTTCCCGGAAGATGTGTACGAAAAGTCCCGGGAAAATGCCCGCAGCGCGGAACTTCTGGCCAACGGTAACGGTGTACGTAACACCATGATGACCAGCCCCTTCCCGATTCCGAAGAATGGCCTCGAGGTGATCTGGAATCACATCCTGCGCTATCGCGGCGAGGAGCTGTCGTTCCGTAGCTCTTCAGCGACGCCCCAGGTGAATGGTTCCTATAACCAGGTTGTTAACCAGTACGATTATTTCTTCGCCTACAGCCGCCGTGGCACAAATCTCGCCGATATTGATAACAAGATTTTCTATCTGAAAACAGACACTATCGCGCCATCCAGTCTCGCGGGCACCATCACTCTGGTTCATGAGACCCTGGACCAGATTCGCTCGCCCCGGCTGGCCTGGCGATACGATGCCGGCTCAAGGCGACTGCGCCGGTCACCGAACCTGGCCTATGAAACCGATCTTCCGAACTCGTCATCGCTGCGCTCAGTGGACCAGAAAGACATGTACAACGGCGCCCCGAACCAGTATGACTGGGAGTTAAAAGGCAAGCGGGAAATCTTCGTCCCCTACAATGCCTACAAACTTCACGGCGCTGATGTCCAGCCGGATGATGTCATTCGGCCCCAGCACATCAACCAGGAGTTGGCCCGATATGAGCTGCATCGGGTATGGGTTGTCGAAGCGAAGCTGCGGACTGGTATCAGCCATATCTATTCCCGTCGGGTGTTCTACGTCGACGAAGATAGCTGGCAGATTCTTGCGACGGAGGAGTACGACGGCAACGATCAGCTCTGGCGAGTGTCTGAAGCTCACAATATCAGCTATTACAGTGAGCCGGTATTCTGGACTACCATGGAGATGACTTACGATCTGAGCGCTCAGCGCTACTACATTGATGGTCTGGATAACGACTTCCCAGCCTATGACTTCGAGCCTGGCTTCCGTGGCAATCAGTTCTCTGCCTCGGCGGCTCGCAGAGCAGCCCGCCGCTGATGACCGGCAGCCCCGGGCCGGTTGAGGCACGGGGCGCTATCGGCCCGTTTTCAAGGAGAGGCAACTATGTCGGTACCGGAACAGCTTGAGGCAGTGGATACCCTGGTTGAACACCTGAAGACCGCGCTTGCGGAGAAGAACTGGGACGAGTTGTCCCGTCTGAATGACCTGGTCAAACCAACGATCGAGCCGGTTATGGCGGCCCTTGAGGCCGGCGAGCTGAGCCCTGAGCCGGTCAGGGAGCGGTTGGCAGCTCTGCAGACATTTTGTGATCGTGCCAATATTTCGGCAAATGAAGCCAAGGCGGAAGCTCAGAAAGCGCTCAAAGGGGTGAATCAGAACCGCAGCGCTGCAAAAGCCTATCAAAACGTCTCGTTAAATCGCCCGAAATAGCGTCATAAAATTGACTCGAGCGCACTTACAGTCTTAAATACCGCACAAATCCCCGCAAGAGATTCGTTTGGATGTCGAAGAATAATAAGGTGCTGGTGCTCAGCGAGGACGATGCGAAACGGCGTGATATTTCCACCATCCTTGAGTTTATCGGCGAGGAGGGCATTGTGGTTGGGGCCGATGCTCATTCACTGCTGAGCGGCGGTGACGCCGACGATATGGAATCCATTTCCGTTGCCGTCGTCAACGGCGAGGATGACGGCGTGGCCACCGTTATTTCCAAGGTGTGTGCGGCTGCGAAGGGCGTGCCCCTGCTGTTGGTTGGTGACCCCGATCTGGCCGGCCTGTCCGACGACGAGATCAGCCGGGTGATCGCCCGCATGGAATGGCCGCTCAACTATACCAAGTTTGTGGACTCTCTCTACCGTGCCCAGATCTACCGGGATCAGTTTGCACGTTCTCGTGAACGGGGCCAGCAACGTGGTCTTCAGCTTTTCCGCAGCCTTGTCGGCACGAGTCGAACGGTACAATCGGTGCGCCAACTGATGGAGCAGGTGGCCGACAAGGATGTAAGTGTACTGATTACGGGGGAGTCGGGGACCGGTAAAGAGGTGGTGGCGCGAAATCTCCATTATCATTCCCCCCGTCGCGGCAAGCCCTTCGTACCGGTCAACTGTGGTGCCATTCCGGCAGAACTGCTGGAGAGTGAATTGTTCGGGCACGAGAAGGGCGCGTTTACCGGTGCGATCACCTCACGGATCGGTCGGTTTGAAATGGCCGAGGGTGGCACCCTGTTTCTGGACGAGATCGGGGACATGCCGTTGAACATGCAAGTTAAGATTCTGCGTGTTCTGCAGGAACGAACCTATGAGCGTGTTGGCAGCAATCGAACTCAGTCAGCCAATGTCAGGGTCATTGCGGCAACCCATAAGCACCTCGAAGACATGATTGAAACGGGCGATTTCCGTGAAGATCTCTATTACCGTCTGAATGTTTTCCCCATCGAGATGCCTGCTTTACGTGATCGGGTGGAAGACATTCCGCTGCTGATCAACGAGTTGATTTCGCGCATGGAAAAGGAAAAGCGCGGCTCTGTCAGGCTGAACTCGGCGGCGATCATGAGCCTTTGCCGTCACAACTGGCCGGGGAACGTCCGCGAACTGGCGAATCTGGTGGAGCGGTTGGCGATTATGCACCCTTACGGTGTGATCGGGGTTCAGGAGTTGCCCAAGAAGTTTCGCTACGTGGACGATTACGATGAGAACCGGCCAGTGGAAGACTCCGGAATGCCATCCAGTATCCTTGGGCTGGTGGGGCTGGATGCGCCAGCTCTGCTGCCGGTAAACGGCATCGATCTGAAGGATTACCTGTCCAACCTTGAGAAGCAGTTGATTCAGCAAGCGCTGGATGAAGCCGGGGGCGTGGTGGCTCGGGCGGCTGAGAAGCTTCGGATTCGTCGGACGACACTGGTAGAGAAGGTTCGGAAGTATGGACTTCGGGATGAGGAGTCCGAGGAAAGCTGATCGATCCCTCCCAAAATTAGGTTTCTGATGGCGTCAAAGGTTTGTAACCTTCGGCGCCATCGTTGTTTCTGGGTGACGGAAACTCGTCATTTTCCATTTTCTGTTATATCTTTCTTGTTGAAAAATAAACAAAAATTAAAGTTGGCACGACGCTGGCTTAATTTCGTCCAAACGATCCATCCGATTGGTGCGGGCCGGGTTCAAGGCCCGGTCAGAGGGCGAGTGTATGAGTCAGTTGCAATTTGTTGGTTTGTCGTCGGCAAAGGCATCCTCAACCAGTAAGGAGTCTTCGGCCAATGCGGCGGCCGATGTCAATGACAAGGTGACGGCGCTGTTTCCCGACCAGAATGATGAAGCCGTGGGTACGGCGCTCGAGCTCTTTAATCAGATGTCGCGGCAGATAACTGACTCTTACCGCACGCTCGAGTCCCGCGTGAACCAGCTGTCTGGTGAGTTGTCGGCGGAGTCGCAGCAGCGTCAGGCGGAGCTGGAGCAGAAAGAGGAGCTGGCGGACCGGCTGTCGACGTTGCTGCACGCGCTCCCGGCAGGGGTTGTGGTACTTGACAGCCAGGGTGTGGTGACGCAGACCAATCCGGCCGCGATCATGCTACTGGGGGAGCCCCTTGATGGAGAGCGGTGGGTAGATGTCATTCGTCGCTGTTTCGCGCCCCGACGTGATGATGGCCATGAAGTGTCGCTTAAGGATGGTCGTCGCGTCAGTATCGAAATTCGTACCATGGAAAACCAGCCTGGACAGTTGATTCTGCTGACGGACCTTACAGAAACCCGCCACCTACAAGCCCAGCTCGCCCATGCCCAGCGTCTTTCCGCCATGGGCAAGATGGTGGCCTCCCTGGCTCATCAAATTCGTACACCGCTCTCAGCTGCGATTCTCTATGGTGGACACCTCAGCCAGGAAGACCTCGACGAGGAAATGCGTCAGCGTTGTGCCTCCCGGTTGATGTCCCGTTTGACGCACCTGGAGCAACAGGTGCGTGACATGCTTATTTTCGCCCGAGGTGAGACGCGGTTAGCAGAGGAGTTGTCGGTCGACACCCTGGTCCAGGCGCTGGCTTCCGCGCTGGAAGGATTGAAACTTCCTGCCGGTGTGTCGGTGGAGTTGAGTAACCACGTGAGCAGCGCGGCGCTGATGTGCAATCGCGATGCTTTGGTTGGCGCCTGTACCAACCTTGTGAATAACAGTGTGGAGGCAGGGGCAACAGAGATTGAGGTTGCCGTTGTGTCCGTCGAAGACGAGCTTGTGGTGCGCGTGAGCGATAACGGCCCCGGGTTTACCAGGGAGGAGGCAGGTCAATTGCTGGAAGCATTCTATACCACCAAATCTCATGGCACCGGGTTGGGCCTTGCCGTGGTCCAGGCGGTGGTGAAAGCGCACCAGGGTCGGTTTGCGATTGATGCACCTGTCACCGGAGGCGCTGTCGCCATTATTTCCCTGCCATTGGTGCGTTCGTTGTCGACAGGTGACCGTCGGCAGCAGCCACCAAAAACTGACTGATCGGAGGCTACCATGGCCAAAGCCCAAATTCTGATTGTTGAGGATGACCAGGACCTTCGAGAAGCACTGGTTACCACCCTTGAGCTGGCAAAGTTTCGCGTGCGTGAAGCGGCTAATGCGGAGCAGGCCCTGGCACAACTTGCCGAGTCACCGGTGGATATGGTTGTCAGTGATGTGAACATGCCTGGAATGTCCGGCCATGATTTGCTGCATGAAGTGCAAAGACGGTATCCCGGCCTGCCAACTATGCTGATCACCGCCTATGGCCAGATCAACCACGCCGTGTCCGCGATGCAGTCCGGTGCTATCGATTACCTGGTCAAGCCGTTCGAATCCTCTGTGCTTGTGGATGCGGTGACCAGAGTGGTCGGCGGCGGACGCCAGAAAAATGTCGATCAACCTGTTGCGGAAGATCCAATCAGCAAGCGGATGTTCCAACTGGCGGGTAAGGTGGCGGCTAGTGACTCAACGGTGATGATTTCCGGCGAAAGTGGAACCGGTAAAGAAGTGCTGGCGCGCTATATTCACCAGCAGTCTCCCAGGTCCGACCAGGCGTTCGTGGCGATCAACTGTGCGGCCATTCCCGAGAATATGCTGGAGGCCATCCTGTTCGGTCACGAGAAGGGCGCCTTTACCGGTGCAGTTGCATCCTCCCCGGGTAAGTTCGAGCAGGCCAACGGTGGCACCATCCTGCTGGATGAGATTTCGGAAATGGATCTCGGCCTGCAATCCAAGCTGTTGCGAGTGTTGCAGGAGCGTGAGGTTGAGCGGGTCGGTGGTCGCAAGACCATTGCCCTGGATGTGCGGGTTATCGCCACCACCAACCGAGACTTATCCGATTACGTGCGGGAAAGTAAATTCCGTGAAGATCTGTACTACCGGCTGACAGTCTTCCCCATGCACTGGCAGCCCCTGCGCGACCGCCCGCTGGATATCATGCCGCTGGCCAATACCCTGCTAAAAAACCATTGCCGCAAGATGAAGCTGACCGGTGTAACCTTCGGACCCGACGCCAGGGATGCGTTGATGGCCCACCGATGGCCGGGCAACGTTCGCGAGCTGGACAACGCGATACAGCGGGCTCTGGTGTTGCATCAGGCAAACGTCATCCATGCTGTTGACCTTTGCCTGGAACTTGGCATTACCGGGCGTATGGAAAGCGGCCCCGCCGGCACCATATCTCCGGCCTCGCCACACCCGGCCTTATCCGAATCCGCGGCTGAACCACCTGGTCGGGACGCTCAGGATGCCGATGCCGTGGAAAGCCTGTCAGGTCTCGGAGCGCTCTCTTCCACGTCATTGGGTGATGAAGTCCGACAGCGTGAATTCCGGATTATCATCCAAACGTTGAAAAAAGAGCGTGGTCGACGCAACCGGGCGGCGGAACAGTTGGGTATCAGCCCGCGCACGCTCAGATACAAACTGGCGCAGATGCGCGATGCCGGCATCGACCTGGATGCAGAACTGGCAGCCGCCTGACCACAGCCAACAGGCTCCTTCGTTCGGCACCCAAGGGTGCCGTTTTTTGTGCCCTCGTCAAAAGACCGTCACTGCCTTTCGCTTTTCTCTCCGCCTGTTCATTAACATTATGAAAATTAAGAAATAATATATATTGGCCTGTAGTTTGCTTTGACCCTTTCAGATATGTCCAGGTCAATGGCTTGCCCATTTATACGGCGGGCCGGGAGAGTGAATCATGGTTCAGCGTGCTGACATCAACAGTGTCCTTTCAGAAATCCGCAACATGCGCTCGCAGATGATGGAGAATCAGCGGGTTGAACAGGACAACAACATCCGCGGACGGATGGACGGACCTTCCAAGGTCCAGGAAACCTCGGACACTCCCAAATTCAGCGACATGCTCAGCCAGGCAGTGGGTTCGGTGAACGAACTCCAGCAGACGTCAGGTGCTATGAAGACCGCGTATGAAATGGGCGATCCCAATATGGATATCTCCCGCGTCATGATTGCGTCTGAAAAAGCATCCATCTCCTTCGAGGCATTGACCCAGGTTCGTAACCGGGTGGTGAAGGCCTACGAAGACATCATGAATATGCCGGTTTGATAGCGGAGCGGACCCATGGCCAGCGTACCTGCTGAAACCTCATCCTCGAACATGCCTACAGCGCGGGGCGACGATACTGGCGAGAGCCGTAGCGACCTGATTTTCGGCTTCAACCGGTTGAACATGCTGCGGCAGGTGGGCTTGATGGTGGGGCTTGCCGCCAGCGTTGCTCTTGGCGTTGCCGTGGTTTTATGGGCGCAGGAGCCCAATTACCAGCCAGTGGTGGGTGATATGTCCGGCTATAACCCGCAGGACGTCACGACCATTCTTGACGCCAACAGCATCGACTACCGTATGGACCCGCGCACGGGGGCATTGTTGGTGCCCTCCGAAGACGTTTACAACGCTCGCCTGAAACTGGCGGCGGAAGGCGTTACCGACGAACAGACCATGGGCTACGAACTGCTAGACCAGGACCGGGGCCTTGGAACCTCCCAATTTATGGAAACCATCAGTTTTCGTCGGGGCCTGGAAGGCGAGCTGGCACGAACAATTGGCAGCATGCGCACGGTTCGTGCCGCTCGGGTTCATCTGGCGATTCCGGAGCGCTCGGTGTTTGTCCGCGATGCACGCACGCCGACAGCGTCGGTGTTCCTAGAAGTGATTGCGGGCCGTCGGCTGGAGCAGGAGCAGATTGCCTCGATTGTTAACCTGGTTGCCGGCAGCATACCGGAAATGAGCAAGGACAATGTGACCGTGGTCGACCAGAGTGGAAACCTGCTCACCGGTCGTGAGGACGGCGGTGACAGCCAGCAGATTGAAGACCAGTACGACTACACCTCCCGCGTTGAGGATCGCCTGGCCCGCCGGGTTGCCTCGATGGTCAGGCCGGTGGTGGGCGATGGTCGTTTCCGCGCGGAAGTGACGGCGGATCTCGATTTCTCCTCGGTGGAGCAGGCTGAAGAGCTGTTCAATCCTGAACAGCAGGCCGTGCGCAGCGAGCGCCAGATGTCCGAGCGGCGGGCCGGTGGCGGCGCCAGCGGTATTCCCGGCGCCCTGTCCAACCAGCCACCAGCTCAGGCGACTGTTCCTGAGCAGGCGACGGCCGACGACGAGGGTAACGTCCAGGCACCGCCAGTGAATGTGCGTGAAGAGTCGACCCGAAACTATGAAATGGACCGGACTGTCAGCTATATCCGTCAGGAGCTTGGCCGCATAAAACGTCTGTCGGTGGCCCTGGCGGTTGATGACATGAAAGTGGTGGATCCCCAGACCGGCGAAGTCAGCTATGAACCCTGGCCCGAACAGGAATTGCAACGCCTGACCATGCTGGTGCGTGATGCCGTGGGGTATTCGGCTGCCCGGGGTGACAGTGTTACGGTGATGAATACCGCGTTTGCCGCCGAAGAGCAGATTGAATTTGAAGCACCGGCATTCTGGGAGCAGCCGTGGTTCTGGGATCTGATGAAGCAGGTGCTTGCAGGCCTGGTCATTCTGGTTCTGGTTCTGGGTCTGTTGCGACCGACCCTGAAAAGCCTGTCTGGCGGCGGCCGCAGCGAACGCAGGGGTGAGTCCGGTAATGACGGCTATGACGGGCTTGATGGAATTGAGGGCGGAGACGCCCTGCGGGAGGCCATGCATTCACAGGACGAGCTGCTTTTGCCAGGCGCGACAGACAGCTATGATAGGCAATTGAATGCACTGAAAGGCCTGATTGCGGAAGACCCCGCGCGGGTCTCCCAGGTGATGCGCCAGTGGGTGAATGTCGATGACTGATGAGAACAACCGCCAGCCTGAGTCGCCGCAGAAGCCCCAGCGCAAGATTCCGCGGGTGGAGCAGGCTGCGATCCTGTTGATGTCACTGGGCGAAAACGACGCCGCCGAGGTGCTCAAGCATATGGGGCCGAAAGAGGTCCAGCGGGTTGGCGTGGCCATGGCCCAGATGAAAGACGTCAGCAAGGACGACGTTACCTATGTCCTGAACCAGTTTGTCGAGGCCGTTGGCGGTCAGACCGGTCTGGGGGTTGGCAACGATGATTACATTCGTACCATGCTCACCCAGGCTCTGGGGGACGACAAGGCCTCCAGCCTGATCGACCGTATCCTTATTGGTGGCAACACCACCGGCCTGGATACCCTGAAGTGGATGGAGCCCCGTGCGGTGGGCGATATTATCCGCTACGAGCATCCCCAGATTCAGGCCATCGTTATTTCCTACCTTGATCCGGATCAGGCCGCGGAGATCCTCGGCACGCTGGACGACAAGGTGCGCCTGGATGTAATGATGCGGGTGGCTTCGCTGGAAAGTATTCAGCCGCAGGCACTCCAGGAACTCAACGATATCCTCGAGAAGCAGTTCTCCGGCGGCTCAGCGGCCCAGACCAGCCGCATCGGCGGGGTCAAGCGGGCTGCTGACATCATGAACTTCATGGACCGCAGCGTTGAAGGCGGCCTGATGGATTCCATCAAGGACATGGACCCGGACCTGGCCTCGACAATCGAGGATTTGATGTTTGTCTTCGATAACCTCAAGGACATTGACGACCGCGGTATCCAGGCGTTGCTGCGGGAAGTGTCATCCGAGGTATTGGTTGTTGCGCTCAAGGGCGCCGATGACGCCGTTCAGGAGAAGATCTTCAAGAACATGTCCAAGCGGGCCGCAGAACTTCTGCAAGATGACCTGGAGGCCAAGGGGCCGGTGCGGGTCAGTGAGGTGGAGTCCGCCCAGAAGGACATCATTACCATTGCCCGCCGTATGGCTGAAGCCGGCGAGATCACCCTTGGCGGTGCTGGCGAAGAAATGATGTGATGAAAGATCCCCGTCGCAACCTCGATCGCATTCCCAAGGAAAACCTGACGGCCTACGAACGTTGGGAGCTTCCGTTATTGGATGCGCGTGGCAATGAAGTGGCGCAGGTGGAAGACCGCGAGGTCAAGCCGCTGACCGCCGCTGATATAGAGGAAATCCGCCAGGCGGCCCGTGAAGACGGTCATGCAGAAGGCCGTGACGCAGGGTATCAGGCGGGGCTGCGTGAAGGTCGTGAGCAGGGGCACCGGGAAGGTTTGGAAGCAGGGCTTGCGGAGGGCCGCGAGCAGGGTGCCGAGAAAGGCCTGATGGACACCCGCAAGGAGGTGGATGCCAAACTGGACCGGCTGGAGCATTTGCTTGGCGAATTACTGGAACCTGTCAAGCGTCATGAAGACGAGGTGGAAACCGCGTTGGTCAACTTGACCACGGTTCTGGCTCGCTCAGTGGTATTCAGGGAGCTGTCACTGAACTCTTCCCACATTACCGATGTGGTCCGGAAGGCGATGGCTGCGCTGCCATCCACGACGGAAAACGTGCGCCTACATATTCACCCGGATGACTATCAATGGGTCAGCGAGGTTGCCGACAGGTTCGAGGCGGCGACATCCATTGTTGAGGATGCCTCTGTTCTCAGGGGAGGCTGCAAGCTGGAAACCCGCCACAGCCTGGTCGACTTCACAGTGGAAAAACGCTTCCAGAAGGCCGTTCAGGGCATGCTGGACCGACAGCTGGATACCGAAGTCGCCGGCGAAGGAGAAGAACTGGGCGCCATGATGGGCGACCTTACCGACTTCCGGCACGATGTGCTTGACTCCGACGAGGATGAAGGCGATGACGGCACACCTGGCTGAACGCCTGGCACGACTGCAGGATTATTTTACCGAGGACCCCCAGCCGGAACTGTCTGGGCGGCTGACCCGCATGGTAGGCCTTACTCTGGAGTGTGTAGGCTGTCCGATGGTGGTCGGAGACCGCTGCGTTATTACCGGGCAGGGCGCAGGCACTGTGGAAGCGGAAGTGGTGGGCTTCGAAGATGACCGTGTCTATCTTATGCCGCTCACAGCCATAGAGGGGCTGCGTCCTGGCGCCAGGGTGGTGCCGTTGTCGGCGGCCAGCCGGGTGCCTGTTGGGCCGGAACTGCTGGGGCGGGTGGTGAACGGCAACGGTGAGCCGCTGGATGGCAAGGGGCCGCTGCAGGCGGAAGCCCGGGTGTCTCTCAGTGGCGATATCATCAACCCGCTGGACCGTGCGCCGGTGCGCCAGTCCATGGATGTGGGTATCCGGGCCATCAATTCACTGATGACCGTTGGTCAGGGCCAGCGTCTGGGATTGTTTGCCGGCAGCGGCGTCGGCAAAAGTGTGTTGCTGGGCATGATGACCCGCTTCACCAACGCGGATATCACGGTGGTTGGCTTGATCGGCGAGCGGGGCCGTGAGGTGAAGGAGTTCATTGAGGATATCCTCGGCGACGAGGGGCTCGCCCGTTCTGTCGTCGTTGCATCTCCCGCAGATGATTCACCGCTGATGCGCCTGCGCGCTGCAATGCTGACCACCCGTATAGCAGAGTATTTCCGTGACCAGGGCAAACGGGTATTGTTGTTGATGGATTCCCTCACCCGTTACGCCCAGGCTCAGAGGGAAATTGCCCTGGCCGTGGGAGAACCACCGGCCACCAAAGGCTACCCGCCCTCGGTCTTTGCCAAATTGCCGCAGCTGGTGGAGCGTACCGGCAATGGCAGGCCCGGTGGTGGCTCCATTACTGCGTTCTATACCGTATTAACGGAGGGCGACGACCAGCAGGATCCTATTGCGGATGCTGCGCGGGCGATTCTGGATGGCCATATTGTGCTGTCACGACGATTAGCCGAGGAAGGACACTACCCCGCCATTGACGTTGAGGCATCCATCAGCCGAGTGATGCCGCAGGTGACCGAGTCTGATCATTTTTCCCGTGCCCAGCGCTTCAAGCAGGTTTACTCCCGTTATCAACAGGCCAGAGACCTGATCAGTGTCGGGGCCTACGTAAAGGGCTCGGACCCGGAGACTGATTTTGCGATCACCCATATCGGCAACATGGGTCAGTTCCTGCAACAGGGTTTGAGTGAAAGCGCTCCTCTGGCGGACAGCATCCAGCAGTTGTTGGCGGTGGTGCCAGAAAGACGCTCGCCTGATCGCTCCAAGATCCCGCCTGTGGCCGACGGAGGTGGTAGGTGATGTTGCGGTCACAACGCCTTGCGGTTGTGCTTTCACTTGAGGAACGGAAAGAAAAGGCCGCGCTGGAAAAAATGGCGGAGGCCCAGCAGCATCATGAAGCCCAGCGCCAGCAGATCGAAAACCTTGAGCAGTATCAGCAGGAATACCGGGAACAGATCCGCCGCAGCCAGCACGGTGTGGTCTCCGTTGCCCGGCTTCAGGGTTGGCAGGCGTTTATCGCCCAACTGGATCAGGTTATCGTACAGCAACAGAAACTGCTGACGCAGGCGGAGGAACGGCTTCAGGTGTGCCGGGAAGAATGGCAGAATGCCTGGGAGCGGCGCCGGGGCATGGAGAAGTACATAGAAACCTGCCGCCGGCACGAACAGCGTGAGCAGGACCTCAGTGAGCAGAAACAGATGGACGAAGCCGCCGGGCGGATACTGGCGAGGCGGCGTTGAGAATGTCATGGGAAAGCAAACCGCGGGTGCAAATTCGGTGTCGTGAGCTATCCTTTACTTCAGGGTGTCTTGGGCACGCCTGTCATTTCCCGTTATACGGCACGCATACCATGGAGGTTCCGGAATGCCGATTCATACGCATCGCAGTGACGATGGCCAGACCCTGACTATAAAAATTGAAGGGCGTTTCGATTTCAGCACCCATCAGGCGTTTCGCGATGCGTACGAGCACGGCGACGAAAACGTGGACAGCTTTATCGTCGATCTCTCGGACACCACCTACCTCGACAGTTCCGCCCTTGGCATGCTGCTGTTGCTGCGTGACTACGCGGGGGGGGATCGTGCACGGATACGCATCGATAACTGCAACAGCGATGTGCGTCGTATTTTGTCAATTTCCAATTTTGAACAATTGTTCGCGATTCGCTGAATCACCTGAGGAAGACGTCACGGAGGCCCGATGTGGACGATCCACTCCCAGAAAACCGGCCACTCCGGATTCTCATTGCCGATGACAGCGACAGTGATCGCCTGATTCTCAAAACCCTGTTACGTCGCCTTGGCCACAAGGTTGAAGACGCCGAAAACGGACTGGAAGCGGTCAATATTTTCCGCAAGTCTGCGCCAGACATCGTTCTGCTGGATGCACTGATGCCGGTCATGGACGGGATGGAAGCGGCCCGCCAGATCAAGGTGCTGGCGGGAGAGCAGTTGGTCCCCCTGATTTTCCTCACATCACTGTCGGACGCCGTCGCGTTGGCTCGTTGTCTGGAGGCTGGCGGTGACGATTTTCTGACCAAACCCTACAATCGCATCATCATTGAAGCCAAGATCAACGCTTTCAATCGCATGCGGCTGATGCACCGTACCCTCAGCCATCACCGGGATCTGATCCGGGAACGCAATAGCAAGCTACTGGAAGAGCAGGAGATTGCCAAGCGGGTGTTTGACAACGTTGCCCATACCGGCTGCCTGGATGCGCCCAATATCCGCTTCCACGCGTCGCCGATGTCAATTTTCAACGGCGACGTGCTGTTTGCCTGTCCGCGCCCGGCTGGCGGCATGCAAATACTGATTGGGGATTTCACCGGTCATGGTCTGCCTGCCGCCATCGGGGCCATGCCTGTGGCGGAAATATTCTATGGCATGACCAGCAAGGGGTTTAGTGGTAGCGATGTACTCAGGGAGATCAACCAGAAGCTGGGTCGGATACTACCCACCGGCATGTTCTGTTGTGCGGCCATGATCCAGGCGGATTTCCACCTGAACCAGCTGCAGATCTGGAATGGAGGGCTCCCTGACGGAGTGCTACTGAGAAAGGACGGCATGCGTGAAACCGTTGTTTCGCGGCACCT
>PBRG01000078.1 GCA_002726615.1 Marinobacter sp. | reverse complement strand
ATGGAGCGGAAGCCGATACGGCGGGCTTCATTCAATACCAACTCGGTCATCTCGCGAGGCTGAATGCGATTGACCGCTTGCTGAACCTGGAGATTCACATCCTGCACACCCAGGCTGATACGGTTAAAACCCAGCTCCCGGAGCGTAGGCAGGGTGTCCAGGTCGACCTCTCGCGGGTCAATTTCCACGCTGTAGTCGCGATCTTCATCGGTCTGCAGGTTGAATAGTTCGCCATAACCGGCCATCAGGTGTGCCATGACATCGCTCGGCAGAAAGGTGGGCGTACCCCCGCCCCAATGCAATTGCTTCACAGGCCGGTCTGCCCCGAAAAACCGGGCTTGTATCGCAGCCTCCTTCAGCAACCTTTCCACGTATGGAATCGCCTTGTGGCGCTTTCTGGTAATCACTTTGTTGCAGGCACAGTAGTAGCAAAGATGTGCGCAAAAAGGCAGATGCGTATAAAGAGACAGCGGCCTGCCACTGGCCTTGCTGCGGGCTGCCGCTTTGAACATGTCCTTCACCGGGTAATGCTGGTTGAACTCCACCGCCGTCGGATAGGACGTGTAGCGCGGGCCACTGAGATCATAACGCCGGATGAGCGCTTCATCCCAAATGAATTCTGGGAGAATGGATTCAGTGGATGCACGTGCGGGAATGGAAGCCATAGTTAGAACTCTGAACGTCAAAGGATTGGTCAAGCCAAGGGTTGCGACCAGTTTATAAGAACTGCTCCCCAGGCATCTTGATGCGGATCAGTTCACCGATCACCAGCCTTTATCAACCTGCCACCTGAACCACCCTTGTCTTCATGGCGTATTCTGCTTCCCCCCTTGGAGAGAGAAGTCACCGAAACTATGGCGAACCTGATTCTGATACTCGGCGACCAACTGACAACGGATATCAGCGCACTTGGTGACGCTGACAGGGATCAGGACGTGGTGGTAATGGCGGAAGTCCATGACGAAGCCAGCTACACCAATCACCACAAGAAGAAACTGATTCTGCTGTTCAGCGCCATGCGGCATTTTGCCCAGCGGCTGGAGGCTGACGGCTGGCGGGTCCACTACCAGACCTACCACCCCGACAACGAATCCCAAAGTCTCGAGGCTGTCATCGCCAATCAGCTCAAAGAGACAGGCACTGACAAAGTGATCACCACAGAGTGCGGCGAGTGGAGATTACACGAGCTGATCAGCCAGTGGCATGAGCGCCTGGGTGTGCCGGTGGAGATCCGGCCAGATACACGTTTTATCGCCAGCAAACAGGAGTTTTCGGACTGGGCAGAGGGACGTAAGCAGCTGCGAATGGAATTCTTCTACCGGGAAATGCGACGAAAAACCGGCTTATTGATGACACCAGATAGCACGCCTGAGGGCGGCGAATGGAATTTCGACGCCGACAACCGCCGCAAGTGGACGGGAAAACCGGCGGCCCCGGCCTCCTTTCGCGTTGAGCCCGACAAGGTGACTCAGCAGGTGATTGAGCTGGTAGAGCAACACTTTACCGAACACTTCGGCACCACGGAGGATTTTCACTTTGCCGTCACCCACGAGGACGCGGAGCAGGCGCTGGCGTACTTCATCGATTTCGCCCTGCCCTGTTTCGGCGACTTTCAGGATGCCATGTCCGACAATGAAGACTGGCTGTTTCACTCCATCCTTTCGCCCTACATCAATTGCGGTTTGCTGGATCCACTGGCCGTCTGCGAAGCAGCGGCACAGGCCTGGTATTCGGGGCGTGCGCCGATTAATGCTGTGGAGGGTTTTGTTCGCCAGATCCTGGGCTGGCGCGAGTTTGTGCGCGGAATCTATTGGCTGCACATGCCGGGTTACGCACGGGAAAACCGGCTTGGCAATACCCGTTCCCTGCCCTGGTTCTACTGGACCGGGGACACCAAAATGCGCTGTATGCACAAAGCCATTGATGCTACCCGCCGCAACGCCTATGCACACCATATCCAGCGGCTGATGGTGACCGGTAATTTCGCGTTGCTGGCCGGCGTCAAACCCGAGGAAATCTGCGACTGGTACCTGGCGGTGTACGCGGACGCCTACGACTGGGTGGAGCTACCCAACGTGCTGGGCATGGTGATGCACGCAGACGGTGGCTACCTCGGGTCGAAACCCTATGCCGCCAGCGGCAAGTATATCCAGCGCATGTCGGACCACTGCAGTAACTGCCACTACAAGGTCAACAAGGCCACGGAAGAAGACGCCTGCCCCTTCAACGCACTCTACTGGCATTTCATCAACCGCCACCGGGACGACTTTGCCAACAATCCGCGCATGGGCATGATGTACCGCAACTGGGACAAACAAAAACCGGAGCGGCGGGAGGCGCTGCTCCGGCGTGCCGACGACTTGCTGGCACATCTGGAGCAGCTCTGAACAAAGAGAGGGGCTGTGGCGACTATGGGCGAATGCGCTTCTCGCTGTCGGGATCGAAAAACACGACCTTTCTCATGTCGAACATCAGCTCTGCCTCTTCCCCCCAGTTCACCGGGTGTTCCGCGTCCAGTCGGCACTGCACATCAACATTATTGAGGCGAATAACGGCGAGGATGTCCGGCCCGGTGGGTTCAGTCACTTCCACCGTAAAACGGGCTTCGGCCACCATCTCGCTATCCCTTTTCTGTTCGTCCGGCTGGCTTATATGCTCCGGGCGGATACCCAGCACCACCTGTTTACCGACCCAACCCTGCAGGTAATCCGGCACTGGCAGGGCAAGCTTCCGACCATCGCTGCCCTCAACGTTAACCACCAGACCCGGCCCTTCCTGCTCTACCGTCACGTTAATAAAACTCATGGACGGCGAGCCCATAAAACCGGCGACAAACAGGTTTTCCGGGGTGTCGTAGACTTCCTTCGGTGTACCCAGTTGCTGCAGTTCGCCGTCTTTAAGCACCGCTATCCGGTCCGCCAGGGTCATGGCTTCGATCTGGTCGTGGGTGACGTACACGATGGTGGTTTTCAGACGCTGATGCAGCTTTTTGATTTCGGTGCGCATTTCCACCCGCAGCTTGGCGTCCAGGTTGGACAGCGGCTCGTCGAACAGATAAATCTTCGGCTTGCGAGCCAGCGCGCGCCCCATGGCGACCCGCTGTTGCTGACCGCCTGAAAGCCGCGCCGGTTTCTTGTCCAGCAACGCGGAAATCTGCAGCAGATCGGCGACCCGCTCCACTTCCTGCTGGATCTCGTCTTTTGGCATACCACGGATTTTCAGGCCGAAGGCAATGTTCTCGCGCACCGACATCGTGGGGTACAGCGCGTAGGACTGGAACACCATGGCGATGTCCCGGACCTTCGGCTCCATGGTGGATATATCCTTGCCTTCCACCACAATCGACCCACCGGTAATAGACTCCAGGCCGGCGATGCTGTTCATCAGTGTTGACTTGCCGCAACCCGAGGGCCCGACCAGGGTCAGGAACTCACCGGAGGCGATGTCAATGTTGATACCTTTGAGAGTCTCATCGAGAGCCCCAGGATAGGTTTTGCGGATGTCCCGCAGTTCAAGTTGTGACATGTTGTTTTACCCTTTAACCGAGCCGGCCGTCAGGCCGCGTATAAAGTACTTTCCGGCCACGATATAGACCACCAGCGTTGGCAGGGCGGCAATCATGGCGGCGGCCATATCCACGTTGTATTCCTTCACCCCGGTACTGGTGTTCACCAGGTTATTCAGGGCGACCGTTATCGGCTGACTGTCGCCACTGGCGAACACCACGCCAAACAGGAAATCGTTCCAGATCTGGGTGAACTGCCAGATCAGCGACACCATGAAGATGGGAGTGGACATGGGCAGAAAGATGCGGAAGAAGATGGTGAAAAAGCCGGCGCCGTCGAGCCGGGCTGCCTTTACCAAAGCGTCGGGAATGGCCACGTAATAGTTGCGGAAAAACAGCGTGGTGAAGGCCACCCCGTAGATCACGTGGACCAGTACCAATCCAGCGGTGGTATTGGCCATGCCCAGCTTGCCCAGAGTAGCTGCCATGGGCAGCAGCACCACCTGAAACGGCACAAAACAGCCGAAGAGCAACATGCCGAACAACAAGTCTGAGCCCTTGAATTTCCACTTCGACAGCACGTAACCGTTAAAGGCGCCCAGCAAGGTGGAAATCATCACCGCCGGCACCGTCATCTTGAACGAGTTCCAGAAATAGCCTTTTACGCCTTCACACTGCACACCGGTACAAGCCTCGGACCAGGCCTTGGTCCAACCGATGGTTGTCCAGTCGGTGGGCAGTGCCAGCAGGTTGCCGGACCGGATATCCATGGGCGTCTTGAAACTGGTGATCAACATCACGATCAGCGGAACCAGATACACCAGGCAGGCCAGGAGCAGCACCCCATAGATGGCGATGCGGCTGGGACGAAAGCCGGTACGAACTATATCAGTCATGGCGTTTCTCCCTCAGTTCGGAATACAAGTAGGGCACCAGCAACGCGAGGATGGCCCCCAGCATCAGCATGGCGCTGGCAGAACCCAGCCCCATCTGGCCACGGGTAAAGGTATGGGCGTACATGAACACCGCCGGCAGATCGGTGGAATAGCCTGGGCCACCCGCCGTCATGGCCATTACCAGGTCAAAACTCTTGATGGCGATGTGGGCCAGTACCATCACAGAGCTGAAAAACACCGGCCGCAGGGACGGCAGGATGATCTTCCAGTAGATCACCGGCAGGCTGGCGCCATCCACCCGAGCAGCACGGATAATCGACGAGTCGACGCCCCGCAGCCCGGCCAGAAACAGCGCCATAACAAAGCCGGAAGCCTGCCAGACTGCAGCCATCACGATGGTGTAGATGGCAAAGTCGGAGTTCACCAACCAGTCGAAGCTGAAGGACGTCCAGCCCCAGTCGTGCATCAGTTTTTCCAGACCCAGGCGAGGGTTAAGAATCCAGCGCCATACGGTGCCGGTGACAATCATGGACAGTGCCATGGGGTAGAGATAAATCGTTCGGATCGCGCCTTCCTGGCGGATACGCTGATCCAGGAATATCGCCAGCACCACACCGATCAACAGGCAGATGCCGATAAAGAGCCCACCAAAGATCGCCAGATTCCATGAAGCGACGATCCAGCGCTCGCTCTCCATCAGCTTGGCGTATTGCTCAAGGCCAACGAAATTGTAACTGGGCAGGAAGCTGGAATTGGTAAATGACAGCACGCCCGTCCATAGCATGTAGCCATAGATCCCGATACCAACCAGCAGGAAGGTCGGGGCCACCACCAATTTTGGTAACCAGCGCTGCAGGCCATCCATCAGGCCAGACAATGCCCTGGCCACCCCGGCGGGGCGACGTTGAGTGTGTTCCATGAGGAATCCCCTGAAGAAACCCGAAGGCCGCCCACCGGGCGGCCTGATACGGCATTACATGGCGGACTGGATGGCGGCTGCCAGCTGGTCCGTGGTTTTTGCCGGGTCCGGGTTGTTGGAGTTTACGAAGTTGGTGACCACATCGAAGATCTGGCCCTGGATGTAGCTGGTGGTAGCCAGCCCGTGGGAGAAGCTCGGAACCAGACCACCATCGTCGGCACTGGACTTGAAGGTTTCCATCGATGCCTGGGCACAGGTATCGAAATCACTCATGTCCATGTCGGTACGAACCGGGATTGAGCCCTTGTTCTGGTTGAACAGGGTCTGGAACTCCGGTTCCAGAATGGTTCGGGCGAGGTCCTTCTGGGCCTTGATGTCTTCCTCCTCGGACAGCGTGAACATCGCAAACGAGTCCACGTTGAAGGTGAACTGCCCGGTTGTGCCCGGAGCGGGCGCACACACGTAATCCTCTCCCGGCGTCAGGCCTGCGGCGGTGAATTCGCCCTTGGCCCAGTCGCCCATGATCTGCATGGCCGCCTCACCGCGAATCACCATGCCAGTGGCGGTGTTCCAGTCACGGCCCGCCGCATCATCATCGACATAACTCATGACCCTGGCAAACTGTGCGAAGACTTCTTCCATTTTGGCGCTGTTGATCACATCCATGTCGTGGTCGACAAACGCCTTGCGGTAATCATCGGGGCCAAGCTCGGCAAGTGCCACGGCATCGAAAACGGTTGCGTCCTGCCACGGCTGGCCACCATGCGCCAGGGGAATATACCCCTCGGCCTTGAGCTTGTCGGCCACTTCGAAGAACTCGTCCAATGTGGTGGGCACCTCGACACCGACATCCTTCATGACCTCCGGGTTGACCCACAGCCAGTTTACCCGGTGTACGTTAACCGGCACGGCCACGTACTCGCCTTCATACTTCATAACGTCGGAAATCATCGGAGGTATAAGCTGATCCCAATTCTCAGCGTCAGCGACGCTGTCCAGGCTGGTCAGAAACCCCAGTTCCGCCCATTCACGAATGTCCAGGCCTTTGATCTGAGCCGCGGCGGGCGGGTTGCCAGAGACGGCGCGGGTTTTAAGGACGGTCATGGCGGCTTCACCACCGCCACCGGCCACCGCAAAGTCCTTCCAGGTGTGGCCCTGCTCTTCCATCATTTTCTTGAGGGCGGCCGCAGCGCGCGCTTCACCGCCAGCGGTCCACCAGTGGAGAACCTCGACTTCACCGGCCTGAACGGCCGCTGTTGGCATCAGGGCGGCAGAGACCGCCAGGGCCGTAAGATGACGCTTGAACGATTTCATATAATGACTCCTTATTCTTGTCGTGGAGACGTTTGTCAGGCTCAGAACCAGACTTCCATCTGGGTACCAAAGGTCCATTGGCTGCCGCCAAAGTCTTCCTATCCCAGGGCATCGCCGCCGTCGTAGCGGTTCTGCTCATCGTCCCAGGTGGAGTAGCTGGCGAAGACACGGATTTCCGGGCGGTTCCAGAAGCCGCCGACCTGAGGTTTGAACGTCGGTGCGATAGTAAAGCGGGCGTAGTCGCCTTCCACGTCACCACGACCTTCATAGCCTTCGGTTTGAAGGTCCATCACCTGCCAGGAGGCTTCGTACTGCATCTCAAAGTTGGCGCCCAGTTCGTTGGCCAGGCGGGTGTCAAAGGTCAGCCATTGGTACTCGTCCCCTTCTACATAACGGTCCTTGCTGGTTTCCGCCATGATTGCCGGGGCGATTCGCCAACTGTCGCCCAGTCGAGTGGTACCGTAGGCCGCTATTCGGGTGCTGACGGCATCTTCGTGCAGATTGCCATCGGCGCCGATGTTCTTGACCTCAGCACCCAGACCCTGGCCGTGAAGCAACGCCACTTTGAAGCTGCCCGCGGAGACCCCGAAAAAGCTGTCGCCGTGGTACGCCAGCATGGTTTGCACACCGCTGTCGGCCGCCTCCATAACACCCCCGACAACACGCTCATCGTTGTCTGCGGCAGACATACCGTTGATCAGCCACTGCACGCTGCCAAAATAGTTATTGGCGGTAAGGATCAGGTTATCGGTGTCCGAGGTGCCGTCCGTGGTGTTGAGGTCGGACGGGAAGTCCAGGAAGCTGCGCCCGTATAGAGAGAAGTTGGACGTCACCGACTCGCTGAAGGTTACGTCGTAGATACCGGCGCCGGTGCCTCCGAGAAAGACGATATCGCTGTCGAGCCAGTGGATGTTGAAATCCAGGTCGCGGTCAAATCGCTTACCGGCCCAGATCGAAGCGTCCTCAAAGATACCCGTGAAGCTGGCCAGGTTACTGAACTGGACATAGGCCTGACGCACGCTCAGGGAGCCATCATCGGCAGTCCAGTCGTTGCTGGAGGTTGTAGCATCGGCAATCATCAAGCGGTAATGGGCCCTGGTGCCGTTATCCGCCACCGTTTTGTAATTGAGGATGGCCTCAAGGTAGGTGTCCGGTTCGTTCCCCAACCGGCCCACAGCACCGCCAACGGAACCGGCGGGGGTCAGGTAGGGGCCTCCGGGAGCACTTTTACCATCGCTGTTGAGCAGCAGTCCGGAACGGGCATAGGTGTTGAAGGAGAAGCCCTGCTCACCGCGGGCATGGGGCTCAACTTCTGCCAGTTGTTGCTCCAGGGCGGACAGGCGTTCTTCCACGCTCTCCTGGGCGTGCGTCTGGCCGGCAAACAACCCCAACGACGCCACGCCTACGGCGGCAGTCAGTCTGTGAAGAGGCCTGAAGCCCATGGTCTGGGCAGAATGATACGTTTTATGGGTATTCATAATGACTCCTTGTTTTTGTTGTATTAGCAATATCGGAGTCTATGGCAATACCTCGGGGAGGAACGTATCAAACTGAAAGGCCGATGTAACACGGTTGTTACATGCCACCTCAATGTCGGGGCAGCGTGAGGGTGACGTCCAGGCCACCGCCTGGCCAATTCGCGATTTCAAGGTCGCCACCATGGCTTTGGGCAATGTTACGGGCTATGCCGAGACCAAGCCCATGCCCCCGCCGGTGTTCCTGGCCCAGACGGTAGTAGGGCTCGAAAATTCGTCCAAGTTCGGCCTCCGGAATACCCGGCCCGTAATCCCGGACGTGGATCGTCAACTGCTCTGGAGAGTCCTCCACACTGATGGTCGCAGAGTCCCCATACTTGACGGCGTTGTCCACCAGGTTACCCAGGCATCGTTTGAGCGCCAGTGGTTTGCCGCGATAAGCCGCGCAGTTTCCTTCCACGACTACCCGCGGGCTCTCTCCTCCATACGCT
>PBRG01000077.1 GCA_002726615.1 Marinobacter sp. | reverse complement strand
GCGCCCACGACGACGTTTTCGCCTACGACGGCCCCGGCTTCAACAACAGCCTGCGGCCCTATGCAGGCCGTATCAGACACGATTGCAGAAGACGCCACGACGGCCGACGGGTGAATACCTGGCGCCGCAACCGGCGCAGGATCAAACCAATGGCTCAGGCGAGCATAGCCGAGGTAGGGGTTATCCAGTAATAAGGCATTGGTAGGACACTG
The DNA here is from genome assembly GCA_002726615.1 of Marinobacter sp. Classification (GTDB taxonomy): domain Bacteria; phylum Pseudomonadota; class Gammaproteobacteria; order Pseudomonadales; family Oleiphilaceae; genus Marinobacter. Next base: position 7,321 of record PBRG01000077.1, on the reverse strand, counting down.
GTCCGCAATCGACTGCGAGATTATAACCGCTGAAGCGCTGGTCTCCGCCAGGTAGCGTCCGTACGACGGATTGGCCAGGAAGGCTATCTGGCCCGGAGAAGCCGCCTGAAGCGTCGCAAGCCCGTTGATTTCCGTATCTGGATTGCCCTTGAGCTCCGCGCCAAGCTCCGAAGCAATGTCGCCCAGCCGGTACGAACGCTTTGTCATTGTCAGCTCCACAAAGTTTATCCGGGCTGGCCATTATCCGGCCCGCGGTATCAGCGATCCAGTTTCTCTAGCAACTCTGCTGTCAGATTCATTTCAGGCTTGACATACACTACCGCCTCACTGGGCAGGATCATGTCGAGGTTGTTCTCTTCCAGAAGCTCCTTAACCGCCGCGTCTACCTCCGGACGGGCTTCTTCGAGGAACTGTTGCTTGCGATTGGCCACCGTGGAGTCCAGGCGCTGCTTAAGGAAATTGAATTCCTTTACCTTCTCCTGGAACTCAGCCGCCATCTGTTGGCGCTCGGAGTCATTCATCATCGCACCATCTTTCTCAAGACGCTCCTTGAGCTTGCGGGCGGCATCCTGGGCTTCACGCACCTTGGCTTCCTCGCCCGCAAAATCCTTCTGCAGCGTCTCGCTGAACGCCCGCGCATCGCTGGACGAGAACAAGGCCTGACGAAGATCAACCACGCCTATCCTGGTTTCGGCTGCGGCCGGTAATGCGACCAGTAGCGCTGCCAGAACCGCTACAACGGAATATCGGAACATGTTGTTTCTCCTGTTTATCATTGTCTTTCGCACTCTCTGAACCCCTGACGATCAGAAGGTCTGGCCGAGGGAGAACTGGAATATCTGAGTGTCATCACCGCTCTTGTCATTCAAGGGTTTGGCAAGACTGAACGCCAACGGCCCGACGGCCGTGATCCATTGAAATCCTACACCGGCTGACAGGCGAATTTCATCCAGGGCCGGATCAAAATTCCGATCGGCGTCAAAAACCTGCCCCGCATCCACGAAAAACGCAGTTCTCATGGAACGGGTATCCCCGGCAAACGGTGTGGGGAAAATCAGTTCCAGGCTGCCTTCCGTCAACAAGCTACCACCGAAGGGATCCGGATCGGAGAAGTCATTCGGCGCATTGGTGGCAAGCGGACCAAGAGAGTTTGCCTCATACCCGCGCACCGAACCATAGCCACCGGCATAGAAGTGCTCGTAGAACGGCATCACGCTTCGGCCATTGTAGCCGTCCCCGTAGCCAATCTCTGAACGCGCCCTGAATACCCAGGTCTGATTCTCGTTCAACGGTTGATAGAACTCGGTTTTCTGGTTCAGCTTGTAGAACGTCAGATCACTGCCTGGTACGGCCACATCGGCAGATAGCGACAGGCTGTAGCCGTCCGTCGGCAGAACACCCCTATTCAACGTGCTACGCCGCCACGAACCGAACAGGAAATAATTGTTGAAATCGTTGCCTTCCTCATCAATGAAGGTTTTGACTTCCTCTGAGGTGAATGCACCCGCCTTCACCTTGGACAGCGTATAACCAAGCCCGAAATTGAGGCGGGTAATGTTGTCAGTGGGATAGCCGAAAGTGAGGCGGCCACCGTACTCATCCAGCAGGTAGGATGAAATATCCTGCTCTTCAAAGTCGGTTTCACGGGCAAACACGCTGAAACCACGGCTAACGCCATCCACGGTGTAGTATGGGTCCTGGTAGGAGAAATTGGCGCTCTTGATGGAATCGCTGACGTTGACGCCAAAGGAGACACGCTTGCCGCTGCCAAAGAAGTTGTTCTCAGACACGTTGGCGCCCAGGATTACCCCGGAAGCCTGCGAAAAGCCGACAGACGCTGACAGACTACCCGTTGCCTGTTCCGCAACGGAATAGTTAACGTCCACCAAGTCATCGGTACCGGGGACAGGAACCGTCTCCACATCGACAGTTTCAAAGAAACCGAGCCGCTCCAGCTTTGTTTTCGAGAATTCAATCCGGTCGGTAGAGGCAACACCACCTTCCATCTGGGTCATTTCCTGGCGTAACACATCGTCCCGGGTGGACACGTTGCCATCAAAATTAATGCGTCGGACATACGCCCGCTTACCGGGCTCCACAAAGAAGGTCACCGAAGCTGTATTGTCGTCGGCAGGCTCCGGCACCGCATTCACGTTTGCAAACGCATAGCCTTCGCGGCCAAGGCGACGGGAAAGCGCTTCCGAAATCGCCGTCATGCGGGAACGGGAGAACACGTCGCCCTCTTCAATGGGAATAAGCTCCCGTAGTTCTTCCTCGGGCACGATCAGCTCGCCGCGCAGGTTGACGTCCGATACCGTGTACTGCGGTCCCTCATTCAGCGAGATAGCAATAAAAACCTGTTTCTTGTCGGGAGAAATCGAGACCTGGCTGGACTCTACCGTAAAGTCGATGTAGCCGCGATCAAGGTAGAACGACCGCAGTGACTCCAGGTCGCCGCTCAGGCGCTCCCGGGCGTATTTGTCGGCGCTGGTGATGGAATTCCACCAGCTGGTGGTCTGGAGCTCAAACAGATCCAGCAGCGTCTCGTCGTCAAACGCGTCATTACCCACAATATTGAGGTGCTGGATAGCCGCAACCGTGCCTTCGTTAATGTCCAACTTGATGGCAACGCGATTGCGGGGAAGGTCCTCTGCGGTGGCTTTCACCCGCGCGTTGTAACGACCCTGGCTGATGTAAGACCGAAGAATCTCAAGCTCCAGCCGCTCCAGGGTTGCCCGGCGAAATACCTGTCCTTCCTGGAGTCCGGCTCCGGATAGCGCATCCATTAGCATGGGGGTTTCGATGTTCTTGTTGCCCTCAATCTCTATGGACGTGATCGAAGGTCGCTCCTGGACCGTAAGGATCAGCACACCACCATCACGGCTAGCCTTGATATCGGTAAACAGGCCGGTACGGAACAGATCTTTGATGGCGTCGGACAACTCCACCTCATCGACCGGCTCCCCGATCGAAACGGGAAATGCGGAAAATACCGTCCCTGCGGATACCCGCTGAAGGCCTTCTACCTCGATATCGGATACGGTGAATTCATCAGCCAGTGCCGGTTTTATGGTTGAGGTGGCGACTACCAAGCCTACAGCTATACCCAGAAGAGAACGTCTCATTCAATAATTTCGCCTGTTGATGCGCGTACGGAGTTCGCAATTCTCACAACCGCATCAGGTCGTTGTAAAGTGCGAACACCATTAATGTAAGGATCATTGCCATTCCAATACGCAGTCCGAATGCCTGGGCCTGCTCTGACAAAGGCTTCCGGCGGATGGCTTCAATGGTGTAATAGACAATATGCCCACCATCAAGAACCGGTATTGGCAGAAGGTTCAGCACCCCAAGACTGACACTGAGGTAGGCAAGAAAACGAATAAAGTCTTCGAAACCGGAACTTACACTGGCTTCTGCTATTCTGGCAATGGTAATCGGGCCACTAAGGTTAGTGGGAGAAAGCAATCCGGTCACCATTTTTTTGATCGCGACCAGGGTCAAACGAGTGTCACCCCAGGTTTCGGAGACCGCGTTGGGAATCGCTGCCAGCGGACCATAACTGACATCCCTGAGCACATGATCAGGCCAGGTTACCTCGCTGACACCTGCACCCACGAAACCGGTAACACTGCCATCGTCTGCTGTTCTTTGTGCGGGTGTCACACGGACTTTTTCCATGCGACCACCACGTTCGACTGTCAGCTCCAGGGGCGTTTCGGGCGCCTCGCGTATGAACGCCACCAGTTCGAACCAGTCCGCTACTGGCTTGCCGTCCACTTCAGCCACCCGGTCGCCGGACTTCAACCCGCCGGCCTCAGCCCGGCCCCCTGGTGATATCTCCCCCAGTACTGCCGGCACATCGGGCCGCCAGGGCGTCACACCAAACTCATTCAACGGGTTCGGTGTGTCCTCACTAAGACTCCACCCATCCAGAGCCCCCCGCAGTATCCCACGGTTACCGTTCTGAGAGACATCGATGGTGACTTCACCAAACTCCCCCGTGCGCTCAAGCAAGCGCATGTTCACGTCGCGCCATGACGTCACACGACGGCCGTCGACCTGGTGGATTTCCATGCCGCTGGTGAGCCCCACCCGTTCCGCGACGCTGCCCTGACTGACTTCGCCCACAATGGGCGCAACCGTGGTGAAGCCAACCACGCTGAGCACCCAGTAGGCAGCAATGGCAAACAGGAAATTCGCTACGGGCCCTGCGGCAGCAATAGCGATACGTTTCGAGGGGGGTTTGGCATTGAATGCCTGACTCTTGAGCTCTTCGGGTACCGGCCCTTCCCGCTCATCCAGCATTTTCACGTAGCCACCGAGAGGGATAGCCGCAACCGCAAACTCGGTCCCCTGCCGGTCGTACCACGAAAACAGAGGCTTCCCGAAACCAACAGAAAACCGCAAAACCTTGACACCGCAGCGGCGAGCCACCCAAAAGTGACCAGCTTCATGGAGCGTCACCAGAATGCCCAGCGTTAGTATCAACGCCAATACGGTTTCAACTATCTGCATAATGCTCTCTATTGGTGATGAGGTACCTGGCTCTCAGGGCTCGCCTGTTTCAGACAGACAGCGCCCGTATCTGTTCCCCTGCGACGAGCCGGCCTTCGGCATCCTTTGCGAAGATGGTATCGAAACTGTCCGCCGGCACAACCTCAATGGCTGCCAACGCACGCTCTATGATAAGGGGAATATCCGCAAAACACAGGTTACCGGACAGAAAGGCCGATACAGCCTCTTCGTTCGCGGCATTCATAACCGCAGGTGCCGTTCCGCCCTTATGAAACGCCTCGGCTGCCAACCTCAAGCAGGGAAAGCGCTCCAGGTCCGGACGCTCAAAGTGGAATTGCCCGATACGAAACAGGTCCAGCGGGGCGACGCCGGCCTCAATCCTTTCGGGCCAGGCCAGACCGTTGGCTATAGGTGTGCGCATGTCGGGACTACCAAGCTGCGCCAGGACGGACCCGTCAGCATACTCTACCATCGAATGAATGATACTCTCCGGATGAACATGCACCTCAATCATTTCCGGCGTGGTGTTGAACAGCCAGCATGCTTCTATCAGTTCCAACCCCTTGTTCATCAGGGTTGCCGAATCCACCGAAATCTTCTGCCCCATCGACCAGTTCGGATGATTGCAGGCCTCGGCAGGCAACACGTTGCGCAGGGATTCGGCCGAGTGAGTACGAAACGGCCCACCGGAGGCAGTAAGCAGAATACGAGTAATACCCGCGCCACGGGTATCCCGGATCTTGTCCGGCGGCATACATTGAAAGATAGCGTTATGTTCGCTGTCGATTGGCAGAACCTCTGCACCCGACGCCAGAACCGCATCCATAAACAGCTTGCCCGACATAACCAGCGCTTCCTTGTTGGCAAGCAAAACACGTTTGCCCGCCCGCACGGCAGCAAGCGTGGGCGGCAATCCCACGGCTCCAACGATCGCCGCCATGACCGTATCGGAATCACCATCGCCCGCGACCTGGCATAGCGCTTCCGAGCCGCCGAGAACCATCACGGAAGGCAGATCACTCAACGCACGAGACAACGCAGTAGCCGCATTTTCATCGGCCATGACCGCGTACCTTGGACGAAACTCATGGCACAGCTCCACCATGCTGTCGACACTGGTACTGGCGGTTAACGCTGAAACCGAAAACCGGTCCGGATGGCGGCGAATGACATCAAGCGTACTCAGGCCAATGGAGCCAGTCGCCCCAAGTATCGAAACGCGACGTTTCACAATAGTCACCACTGCCCCGTCGTCAACCACCCCATCAGGGTAATAATCAGGGCGAATACCGGAATGGCAGCCGTCAGGCTGTCAATTCTGTCCATGATACCGCCATGGCCCGGCAATAGCTGACTGCTATCCTTAATACCCCTGAAACGCTTCAGCATACTTTCCAGCAGATCGCCAAGTACGGAAACTGCACCAGTGATCAGGCTCGCAACAACCAGTAGCAGCAACTGCATGGTGCTGGCTGAGGCCAGCGCACTGATGATAATCGCGAAGACCGCGACTGCCACCAGGCCACCCCAGACCCCCGCCCAGGATTTTCCCGGACTGACCCGGGGCGCGAGCTTCGCCTTGCCAAACGCACGGCCGGCAAAATAGGCGCCGATATCAGCCACCCAGACGACGCAGAACACATAGAGAATAAGCAGCAGGTTGTTGGCACTGTCACCGAACTGAAAACCGCCGGTACGAAGATGGTTCAGCCCTACCCACGCGGGAACCAGCACCAACAAGCCCATCAGGGCGCGGGCAGGTACACCGCCCCAGCGCTCAGAACCGCTGGGGTAATTTCTTACCAGAAGGAAACTCAGCACCCACCAGAACAATGCCAGCCATAGTACCGCAACAGCCGGAACGTTCAGCAGTCCGTATAACACCATCGCGACCACAATGGCGTACACAACACGAGCTGCTGGCGCAGCCAGGCCGGACATATTGGCCCATTCCCAGGCACCAATGGTGATAATACCCCCGGTAAACAGGGCAAACCCCAAGGGCGGCAGGAAGAAAATTCCGCCAATGGCGATGGGAGCCAGGATAAGCGCGGTAATAATACGGGTTTTTAGCACGATATCGTTCGCTATCTTGTCGTTATTGTTCTGACGAAACGCTGGCAATCTGGTCATCGGTCTGACCAAAACGGCGTTTCCGGCCCGCATATGCCTGTAGTGCCTGACTCATTTCCTGCTCTTGGAAATCGGGCCAGTAAACGGGAGAAAAATACAGTTCGGTATAAGCCAGGTGCCAAAGCATAAAATTGCTGATGCGTTGCTCACCAGCCGTACGAATCATCAGATCCGGCATAGGCAGGTCGCCAATGGAGAGGTGCTGCTGGATAAGGTCATCGGTGATATCGGAGGGCGCCAGTTCTCCGGAACGAACCTTCTCAGCCACTTTACGGCTGGCCTGGGTGATGTCCCAGTGCCCACCATAATTGGCGGCAATGACCAACGTCATCCGGGTGTTGTCGCGAGTAAGCGCCTCTGCGCGCTCCATATGCTCCTGCAGGTCGGCGCTGAACGCAGAGCGATCGCCGACAATGCGCAAGCAAATGTCGTTGCGATGCAGTTTTTTCACTTCCCGCTCCAGTGCAAACAGAAACAGGCGCATCAGGGCCGACACTTCGTCTTCCGGGCGGCGCCAGTTTTCGCTGGAGAACGCGAACAGGGTAAGCACCTCCACCCCTTGCCGGGCACAGGTTTCAACCACCGACTTCACCGCCTTTACACCGGCCTTGTGGCCCGCGACGCCTTTCAGTCGCCGTGCCTTTGCCCAGCGATTGTTACCATCCATGAT